>DATJHY010000062.1:0-38550 GCA_035493635.1 Gemmatimonadaceae bacterium
AGGCGCCGCGTGCCTTGAGCAAACGCTCACAGAACTCGCGAACCGCGCCGTGCCCGCCGTGTCGCTGCAGGTGCACCCGGCACTCGCGCCGGATCTCGGGCGCGGCGTTGCCGACTGCCGCCGGCAGGCCGACGACGCGCAAGATCGCCAGGTCGGGAAAATCATCGCCGACGAACGCGCACTGCTCCGGACGCAGTCCGTGCCGCTCAAGCATGCGCATGAAGGCCGCGAGCTTGTAGCCGTCGGGATCCTGCGCCAGGTCCTCGACGCCCAACTCCTGCGCGCGAAGCCGGACGCTCTCCGACACGCGGCCAGTCAGGATGGCGACGCGGATCCCCGCGCGCCGGAGCATCGTGATTCCCAGGCCGTCCTGAATGTCGTATCGCTTGAACTCGAGTCGCCGTTCGTCCACGTCGCCGAGGTAGATGCCGCCGTCGGTGAGAACGCCGTCGACGTCGAAACCGACGAGCGCGATAGAACGCGCCAGCGCGGGATCGATCACGCGGAGACCCGATGCCAGATGTCGACCGCGCGCATGACGAGATCATCCAATTGGTCGAGCGGGATCATGTTGGGGCCGTCGCTGGGCGCGTGGTCCGGATCGGGGTGCGTTTCCATGAACAGTCCGTCGGCGCCGGCGGCAGTGGCGGCAAGCGTGAGAGACGGTATGAACTCTCGCGCCCCGCCGCTCGCACCGGCCGCGCCTTGTCCCGGGCGCTGCACGCTGTGCGTCGCATCGAACACGACCGGCGCGTCGCAGGCCGCGCGCAGACGCGCAAAGCTGCGCATGTCGACGACGAGGTCGCCGTAGCCGAAGAACGTTCCGCGCTCGGTGACGGCGACAGAATCGCTATCTCGCTGCTTGGCCGGGCGCGCGGCGCGCACTTTGTCGACGGCGCCGCGCATGCCTTCCGGGTGCATCCACTGCCCTTTCTTCACGTTGACGGTCTTCCCGGTGCTGCCGGCGGCAACGAGGAGGTCCGTCTGGCGGCAGAGAAACGCCGGGATCTGCAGGACGTCGACGACTTGAGCAGCCGGAGCACACTGCTCCGGCAGGTGCACGTCGGTCAGAATGGGCAGGCCGGTCGCCCGGCGCACGCGGTCGAGCGCCGCCAGACCGTCGTCGAGTCCCGGCCCGCGATGCGCGTCCGCGTTCGAGCGGTTCGCCTTGTCGAAGCTCGCCTTGAACACGATCCCGCCCGGAACGTGCTCGGCGAGCCGCGCGAGATGCTCGGCGACGCGGATGTTGAGGGCGTCGCTTTCCAGCACACATGGACCCGCAATGAGAAACAGCGCATCACGTCGGAAGTGCGAGGTCACGTCAGTCGGCGGCCTCCACCAGCGGCGCGTTGCCGTGGCTCGTGCGACGCGTGCGCTTGGCCTTGGCGGCGGCGGCGATGAATCCGGCGAAGAGCGGATGCGGGCGCGTGGGACGTGACTGCAGCTCGGGATGGAACTGGCAGCCGAGGTACCACGGGTGCGCCGGAAGCTCCACGATCTCCACGAGCTGTCCATCGGGCGAGAGACCGCTCAACCGCATGCCGTTCTGCACGAACAGATCGCGGTAGCTGTTCGAGACCTCATAACGATGCCGGTGGCGCTCGCTCACCTCGGCCTGGCCGTAGATCTCCGCGGCGCGCGATCCGCGAGCGAGCCGGCAGGGATACGCACCGAGCCGCATCGTGCCGCCCATGTCGGTGACGTGCTGCTGCGACTCCATGAGCGAGATCACGGGGTTGTCGCACTCGGGCGCGAACTCCGACGAGTGGCTGTCGTCCAGCCCACAGACGTTGCGTGCGAACTCGATGATAGCCGCCTGCATGCCGAGGCAGATGCCGAAGAATGGCAATCCGGTTTCGCGCGCCTGGCGAATCGCTTCGACCATGCCTTCGACGCCGCGGACGCCGAACCCGCCCGGCACGAGCAATCCATCGACGCCGCGGAGAATCTGTTCCGCGCGCTCGGGGCCGGCGAAGTCCTCGCTCGACATCCATTGGATGTCCACGCCGACGTCGTTGGCGATGCCGCCGTGGATGAGCGCCTCCTGCACGCTCTTGTAGCTGTCGGCGTAGTCGGTGTACTTGCCGACGACGGCGATGCGGACGCGCTCGTGCGGCACGAGGATGCGCTGCACGATCTCGCGCCACGCGGACAGCGCCGGCGCCGGACGCTCGAGCCCCAGTCGCTCGAGGACGCGGGCGTCGAAGCCCTGTTCGTGGAAGCGCAGCGGGATCTCGTAGATCGTGCGCACGTCCGGACTCTCGATGACCGAGCCGAATTCGACGTTGCAGAAGAGCGCGATCTTGCGCTTGATGTCGTCGGAAATCGGGCGGTCGGTGCGGACAATGAGCATGTCGGGCTGAATTCCGATCTGCATCAGTTCGCGGACCGAGTGCTGGGTGGGCTTGGTCTTGAGCTCTCCCGCGGCCGCGATGAACGGCAGCAGTGTGAGGTGCACGAACACGGCGTTCTCGCGGCCGACGTCGTGGCGGAACTGACGAATGGCCTCGAGGAACGGCAGCGACTCGATGTCGCCGACGGTGCCTCCGACTTCCACGATCACGACGTCCGTCTCCGGCGCCAGGCGTCGAATGGCCGACTTGATTTCGTCGGTGATGTGCGGGATCACCTGGACCGTGGCGCCGAGGAACTCGCCGCGTCGCTCCTTGGTGATGACGTTCAGGTAGATGCGGCCCGTCGTGACGTTGTTCGCCTGTGAGAGCGCTCTGTCGATGAAACGCTCATAGTGGCCTAGGTCGAGGTCCGTCTCCGCCCCGTCGTCGGTGACGAACACCTCACCGTGCTGGAAGGGCGACATCGTGCCGGGATCGACGTTCAAATACGGATCGAACTTGAGCATCGACACGCGCAGTCCGCGCTCGACGAGCAATCGGCCGAGCGACGCGGCGGCAATACCCTTGCCGAGCGACGACACGACACCGCCGGTCACGAAGATGTATTTCGTCGTCTGAGTGCGTTGCGTCTGTTGCATCGGTGTCATCCTGTGGTGAATGCGGACCAGTTGCGGTTCGCCTGCTCCAGGTCCTGCTCGGTATCGATGCCGGGCCGCACGGGCTCGTCGATCAGCGCCACGCCGATCGGGATCCCGGCTGCCAGCGGCCGAAGCTGCTCGAGTCGCTCGATTCGTTCCAGTGGGTTTGGTGGGAGCTGAACCCACCGGAAGAGCGCGGAACGATCGTACGCGTACACGCCGATGTGCTGCCACACGCAGGTACGCTGCAGTTCGGCGTCCTCGGCCTCGCGCAGGTACGGCACAGCCGCCCGCGAAAAATACATGGCGCGGCCGTCGTCGGCGGCGACGACCTTGACGACGTTGGGGTCGCGCAGGATCTCCGGCGTCGCGATGACCGCGGCGGTACCGACGGCGAAGCGCGAGCCCGCCACCAGCTGAGCGCTCTCGATGAGCGCGCGGCGGGAGACGAACGGCTCGTCACCCTGAACATTGACGACGACGTCGAAGTCGCCGAAGTCAGAGCGTCGCGCCACTTCGGCGACGCGCTCCGTGCCGGAGCCGTGCGACGACGACGTCATCACTGCGTCGGCTCCGGCGGTGGCGGCCGCGTCCGCGACCTCTCGGCTGTCGGTCGCGATCACGACGCGATCGGCGAAGCCGGCGTCGACCACGCGCTGCCATACGCGAACCACCAGCGGAAGTCCGGCGAGGAGGCGAAGGGGTTTTCTGGGGAGACGCGTCGCGCCCAGTCGGGCTGGGATGACTGCGAGCGTCCTCATGCGTGGCGCTCGGGAGAGGTGGGCTGCGCGCTCACGACCGCGAAAATCACGTACTGGAATGTACCGGCAGCCCGGACCCGGCGCAAACCGACGGCGTCGACTCAGCGGGCGATTGAAATTCCGAATCCGGTATGCGACCGATGCCGCACTGGATCGACCAGGAATTCGACGTGAATTACGGTGAGGGAGACCCGGAAACCCGTGGCCTGCTGTAAGGTCGGGATGCGCCCGGGCGCGGCTCCGCCGACGGCTTCACGGAGCGTGAACACGGGCGAGCCGACGAGCGGAAGCGCGATGGCCGTGATCGGGATGTTGTAGCGGGCATCGAAGTACAGCAGCTGGTCGCCGCCAAGCTCCAGCAGATCCAGCGTCGGCAGGCTTCCCGGCCCGCCCAGGTATGCCCAGCGCTGGCGCGGCGTCGTGCCGTGGCTGGTGAAAACGGCATGCGCGTCGAACCGGAAGGTCTGCAGGCCGAAGGTCGGAAAGCTCACTGTGCCGTCGATCGTGGTTTGGCCGAACATGGTGGCTGACGCCGAGTCGATCCGGTTGCCGTCGGACCAGCGACCCACTTCCACGTCGGCCCGGGCGTGCGCGACGATGCCCTGGTCTTCCCACTGCAAATCAATCCCGGCGAGTCCCGAAGCGATGCGCCCGCCTTCGACGGCCGGGTTGGCCCGAAGGCGATCGTCGCGATCCTTTCGACCGAGGAAGCTGAATGGCCCGCCCTGGGCCGCCGTATCCGGACGGACGCTCGACGACTTCTCGACGCGGCCGCCGATCCGCGGCTCCAGCGTCCACGACGCGCCTTCCCAGCGTCTGGCGACCGTTGCCTCGGCGCGTGACGCGCGGAAGTAGTTTCGCGAATCGTGACCGAGGAGCAGAAACTCCGCGCTGTTCACGAGATCCGACCAGATCCACGCGTCGTTCGAGAAGGTGCCGCGCTGTGCAACGACCTGCGCGAAGGTGCGCCGGTCCAGGGAGTCGGTGACGGTCAGGAGCGGATCGAGCCGGCCGAGCTGCGAGCGGTAGGTCATGCGCGGCTCGAGCACGAGGTGGCGCGGCACCAGCGTGAAGCGCGGTCCGAACCCGAGCGACAGCCCATTCGATCGGTCGTATGTTGGGATCGCGAATCCGGACAGCCCGGGCCACGTCAGCGGAGATGTCTCCTCGAACGAGATCTCCCGATACGAGAGCGCAAACCCACGCGGCGTTGCGGCGATGTCGTATGTGAAATCGCGAAAGGCCTGCGCCCCGCCGCCGATCTTTGCGAGTGTGGACTGGTACACGCCGCCGCCAATGGCGATCGCGCGGCCCGCGATGGAACCGCCAGGGTGCATGTACAGATCGCCCGCGATGACGATCACGTCGCCTTGAACGGAGCCCTCGACGACGACGTCTCGACCAAGCACGATGACGGTACTGCGATAGACCGAATCGCGGCGCAGCAATGCGAGCTCCGTCGCCGGCGGGATCACCCTGTGCGGTTCGGCCAGAGCGCGCTCGAGGATGGCGGGCGCGATGCCCGGTCCGGCGTCGCGAAGCTCGACGACGATGGGCGCCTGCGCACGCGCCACCCCGCCCCACGCGAGCAGGGCGAGGAGCGCCGCGCGGCGGATCACCGTGCGAGCTCCAGGAAATTCTCGAGCAATGCTTTTCCTTGCGGTGTCATCACGGATTCGGGGTGGAACTGCACACCATATACCGGGTGCTCTCGGTGCTTGACCGCGTGAACTTCCGTCGGGTCGTCCGCCGCCACCGCGACGATCTCCAGCGCCTCAGGCATAGTCCGCCGCTCGACGATGAGCGAGTGATAGCGCATCACCTGCATCGGCGACGGAAGGCCGGCGAAGACGCCGGTGCCGTCATGGGTGATCTGGGAGGTCTTTCCGTGCATCACGCGTTCGGCGCGAACCACGTCTCCGCCGTAGGCCTCGCCGATCGCCTGGTGGCCCAGACATACGCCGAGGATGGGGATCGACGGTCCCCAGCGTCGAATCGCCTCGACACTGACGCCGGCCTCCCTGGGCGTGCACGGCCCCGGCGACAGCACGATCGCCGCCGGCGCGAGCTCGCCAATCTCGTCGACGCCGACCGCGTCGTTTCGCCGCACGACGACCTCGGCACCCAGCTCGCCGAGGTACTGGACGAGGTTGTAGGTGAAGGAGTCGTAGTTGTCGATGACGAGAAGCATGGTGGAAGGCTAGAGGGGGGAGGTCGAGGGAGCTAGAGCCCTCCGCCTCATCCCCGCGGGTGATACTGCCGATGCACCTGTCTCAGGTATTCCCTGTCGACGTGCGTGTAGATCTGGGTCGTCGAAATGTCGGCGTGACCAAGCATCTCCTGGACTGCGCGAAGGTCCGCGCCTCCCTCGAGGAGGTGCGTGGCGAACGAGTGACGTAGCGTATGCGGCGACACGTCCTTGGTGATACCCGCTCGCTCGACGTATCGGCGCAGGATCTTCCAGGCGCCCATTCGCGAAAGGGGTTCGCCGCGAGCGTTCAGGAAGAGGATGCCCTTCCCGCTTCCCTTCTCGAGGCGCGGACGCAGCTCGCGCAGGTACGTCGCCACCGCGCCGATGGCCGTTCTCCCGATCGGCACCAGCCGTTCCTTGCTGCCCTTTCCAAACACGCGGACCAGCTTGTCCTCGAGCAGGGCGTCGCGCACGCCGAGTGTGATCCACTCGGATACGCGGAGACCGGCGCCATATGCCAGCTCGAGCATCGCGCGGTCGCGAAAGGCCAGCGGGTCATCGAGGGTCGGCGCGGCGAGCAGTCGCTCGACTTCCTGCACCGTGAGAACATCCGGCAGCGTGCGCCACCGCTGTGGCGTCTCGAGGCGCTCGCTGGGATCGCGCACGACGACGCCGTCCGCCATGAGAAACCGGAAGTACGTTCTCACCGCGGAGATGTTCCGGCGTATGGAACTTGGGGATAGCCCGAGATCCTTGAGGTGATACACGAACTCGCGAAGCGCTCGGCTCGTCACGTCCGTGGGCGTCTGGATGCCCTTGCTGCGGGCGTAGTCGACCAGGCGCTCGACGTCGCGGCGATATGCCTCGAGCGTGCGCGGCGAGCTGCCCTGCTCCAGCGTCAGGTAGTCGCTGAAGCGATCGAGCTGGAACCGGAGAGCCGCGCCTTCGTCGAGCATGGTCGAATCATCGCTCGACGGACGCGATCGTCGCCACTGCGATGCAGGCGATTCCTTCGCCGCGACCGATCCAGCCCATGCCTTCGTTCGTCTTGCCTTTCACGCTCACGCACGCCGGGGCCAGGCGCAACGCCTCGCTGAGCCGGTCGCGCATGCGTTCCCCGTGCGGGCCGATACGCGGCTGCTCGGCGACGACTACGACGTCGACGTTCTGGACTCTGAACCCGGCCTGCTCGAGGCGCGTGACCGCGTTGCGCAGCATATCGATCGAATCGCGGCCGCGGTTCGCCGGGTCGCTGTCGGAGAACATCTCGCCGATGTCGCCCAGGCCGGCTGCGCCGAGGACGGCGTCGGTGATCGCGTGCGCCACCGCGTCGCCGTCGGAGTGACCCTCGAGATGCACGTCGCCGGGTATGAGAACGCCGCCGAGGACGAGAGGCCCCGGCGGCGCAAAGCGGTGCGAGTCGTAGCCGATGCCGACGCGAGCCGCGGCGGGCGGAGCGGTCATGCAGCGGTGCCGAGGGCTGGCTCGAGCGCGCCGGGCTCCCCGCCCGTGATGATCGAGTAATCCTGTCGGCGGCGCGCGACGGTGAATCCGGCGTCGCGGATCAAACGCTCGATCTCTTCGGTGGTCGTGCGATGCGTCGTATTCGCCGCCGAGACCACATTCTCCTCGATCATGAGCGAACCGAAGTCGTTGCAGCCGAACCGAAGCGCGGTCTGCCCGATCTTCATGCCCATCGTGACCCAGCTCGCCTGGAGATTCGGGACGTTGTCGAGCACGATGCGGGCGATCGCGACCGTGCGCAGGTAGTCGATCGCGTCGGTCTTTTGCATGTGCGACATCGTCGGCGTGTTCTCGGGCTGCAGCGGCCAGCAGATGAACGCCGTGAAACCGTTCGTGCGCGACTGCACGTCTCGCACGCGCTCGAGGTGCTCGATTCGCTCGGCGAGCGTCTCGCCGATGCCGTACATCATCGTCACCGACGTCTTCATGCCCTCGTTGTGGGCGAGCTCCATGATCTCGAGCCAGCGGTCAGCGCCGGCCTTTTTCTTAGCAACGAGGTCGCGGACTCGTTGCACCAGGATCTCGCCGCCGCCGCCGGGACTGGAGTCGAGGCCGGCCTTCATCAGCTCGCGAATGACGTCGCGGGCATCCATGCGGAAGGTCTTGCTGAAGAAATCGACCTCGCTGGGGCTGAAGCCATGGATGTGGATCGGATGATAGGTCTTGATGTAGCGCAGAAGATCCAGATACCACTCGAACGGGATGTACGGGTTGTGCCCGCCCTGCATGAGGATCTGGATCGCGCCCATCTGCTTGGCTTCGTCGATCTTGGCGCCGATCTGTTCGTACGACAGCGTCCAGCCTTCGCCGTGCTTGGGCCGGCGATAGAACGCGCAGAACCCGCAGTCGGCGACGCAGACATTCGTGTAGTTGATGTTGCGGTCGACGATGTAGGTGACGATCCCCTCGGGATGCTTCTCGCGACGGATGCGATCCGCCTCGGCGCCCAGCTCGAGGAGCGATGCGTTGGTGTAGAAGTCCAATACGTCCTTCATCCGATCACCTCTGGCGCGGTCAAGCCGCCGGAAGAAAAGCCAACGATCCGTCGGGCACCTTGCCGGCCGCGACGAGCCGTCTGAAGAACTCGGTGAGTCCAGCCAGGTGATGATACGAGAGTCCGTAATCGAGGCCGGAGAGATACTCGGCGCACACGCTTTTGTGCACGCCCGTGGCAATGGCCGCCTGGGCGGCGAGCGCGTCGAGATGCTGCAGGCCCCAGTTGCGCGAGGCAATGAGGCCAGCGTGCACGGCGAGCGCCTGATCGACCGGCGCGGTGCGCTGCGCAACCCACACGGCGAACACGAATGGCAGACCCGTCCACCGCTTCCACTCGCCGCCCAGATCGTAGGCGTAGCGATACTCGGAGAGCGTGCCGTCGTCGGCGTACAAGCCCGGTGAACGCAGCCGCGACCACAAGTGGAGCGCCGCATCGCCGATGACCAGCCGGGCGTCGTGCTCTTCGTCGCCGAACCGGCCGACGTCTGACAGCTCGGCGTCGCTCGGAATGAACGCCGGCCTGGCGTCCCAGACGTTCTCGAACAGGAGCTCGAGCAGCGCGACGCTGGTCATGGAGCTGCGACTCACGAGCACGCGGCGGCCCTGGAGCTCGGCGGCGGGCCGCTTGGAGAACAGAACGACGCTGCGCACCGGTCCATCGCTGCAAATCGAGAGATCGGGCAGAAGCAGGTAGCGCTTGGCGTCTCGCGCGTACTCCACGGCCGAGATGACGCTCACGTCGAGTGTGCCGAGGGCCATCTCGCGATTGAGTGCCGTCGGTACGCCGTCGACCAGTTCGCCGGAAATCTGTATGATGCCCCGGTCGATGGCGCCGTAGACCGGGTAGCAGTTGATGTACGGAATGCGGCCGACGCGCATGGGGGGCTACGCGGCGATCGGGGAATGGCTGCCGGTGGTCGGCGCCGGTTCGTCGAACGTGCGAATCACGTTGTAGAACGAGTCGCGTTCCACCGGAACTTTCCGAGCGTTGCGAATGAGCCGCAGGATCTGATCGAGCGACATCGCCTGCGCGGTGTGCGCGCCGGCTTCGTGGTAGATCTTTTCGCGAACGACGGTGCCCTCGAGATCGTTCACGCCGAAGTGCAGCGACACCTGCGACACGAAGGGCGTGACCATAATCCAGTGCGACTTGATGTGCTCGAAGTTGTCGAGAAAGAGCCGGCCGACGGCGAGGTTCTTGAGATCGTCGAAGCCCGTGGTGGCGATGCCGGTTCGATGCAGCGTCTCACCGAGCTCGTTGTTGTCGGGGTGATAGGCGAGCGGTATGTATGCCAGGAAGCCGCCCGTCTCGTCCTGCAGGTCGCGCAGCATGGCGAGATGCGCCATGCGGTCGGCGTAGGTCTCGACGTGGCCGTAGAGCATCGTGCAGTTGCTGCGGATCCCGAGCTCGTGCGCGGTACGGTGCACGTTGATGTACTCTTCGCCCGAGAGCTTCTTGTCGGCGATGGTAGCGCGAACACCGGGGCTGAAGACTTCGGCGCCGCCGCCCGGCATCGTGTCGAGCCCGGCCTCGCGCAGCGCGATGAGCGTGTCGCGCACCGACATCTTCTCGATGCGCGCGATGTGCGCGATCTCGACGGCGGTGAGCGCCTTGATGTGCACGTGCGGGTGCCGCTCCTTGAGGCCGCGGAACATCTCGACGTAGTAATCGAGCCCCGCGTGCATGTCGAGACCGCCCACGATGTGGAACTCGCGCGTCAGCGTGCTGTTCGCCGTCGCGGCCTCCGCGTACACCTGCTCCATCGTGTAGCGATACGCGCCCTCTTCCTTGGGCAGTCGCGCGTACGAGCAGAAGACGCAGGTCTTGCGGAGGATGCAGATATTGGTCGGATTGATGTGCTGGTTGGCCGCGAACGTCACGCGATCGCCGTGCCTAGCCCGATTCACGGCGTCCGCCATGTGGCCGATGCCCGTGATGTCGCCGCTCTCGAACAGCGCGACGCCGTCCTCCACGGTGAGTCGCTCGCCACGCTCGATCTTGTCGGCCAGCGGCTGGAGCGCGGGTTCGGAGATCAGATTGCGGTCGAGCGGCACGGCGGGAGACGGCACGGCGTCACTCCTCGAATCGCTTGATGGCGAGCGTCACGTTGTGTCCACCGAAGCCGAAGCTGTTGCTCAGCACCGTGCGAACCGGCCGGTTGACGGCGGTGTTCGGCGTGTAGTTGAGATCGAGCTCGGGATCGGGCGTTTGATAGTTGATCGTGGGCGGCACGACACAGTCGCGCACCGCGAGCGCGCCGATGATGAACTCCACCGCGCCCGCGGCGCCGAGCATGTGGCCGGTCATCGACTTGGTGGAGCTCACGTTGACCTTGGACGCATACTCGCCGAAAACGGCTTTGATCGCCTTGGTCTCGTTGAGGTCGTTCGCCGGCGTCGACGTGCCGTGGGCGTTGATGTAATCGATCTCGGACGGTGAGAGCCTCGCGTCCTGCATCGCGCGCCGCATCGCGCGCTGCGCGCCTTCGCCCTCGGGCGCCGGCGCCGTGAGATGGTAGGCATCGCCTGTTGCGCCGTATCCCACGATCTCGGCGTAGATCTGCGCACCGCGCGAGATCGCGTGCTGGAGGTCCTCGAGGATGACGATGCCGCCACCCTCACCCATCACGAAGCCGTCGCGCGTCGCATCGAACGGCCGCGAGGCCGACTCGGGAGATTCGTTGCGCTCGGACAGCGCCTTCATGTTCGCGAAGCCGCCGATCGCCATGGGCGTCACCGTCGCCTCGGAACCCCCCGTGATCACGACGTCGGCGTCGCCATATTGGATCGTGCGGTACGCGTCGCCGATCGCGTGCGCGCTGGTCGCGCAGGCCGAGATCGTCGCGTAGTTCGGTCCCTTGGCGTTGAAGCGCATGGAGACCAGTCCGGCGGCGATGTCGGAGATGAACATCGGGATGAAGAACGCGCTGATCTTGCTCTGCCCACGCTCACGGTAGACGTCGTGCTGTTCTTCGAAGGTCTTAAGGCCGCCGATGCCGCTGCCGATGATCACCCCGACCCGATCCGGATCGTAGCGCGTGGGATCGTCGAGTCCGGCGTCGGTCATGGCCTGCACCGAGGCGGCAAGCGCGTACTGCGCGAACGAGTCAGCTCGCTTGGCTTCCTTCCGCTCGAGATACATCAACGGGTCGAAGCCCTTGACCTCGCAGGCGAACCGCACGGGAAAAGTCGACGCGTCGAACTTGGTGATCGGCGCACCACCGGACACACCCTGCGTAATCGCACGCCAAGTCGTCGCCACGTCGTTGCCGACCGGCGTGATCGCCCCCATGCCGGTGACGACGACCCGACGCTTCATTTATCGTTCCTCGCTTCGGCGCTGCGCACCTGCGCTCGGAATTCCGCATTCAGGCGCTGATCGTTCCTCGCTTCGGCGCTGCGCACCTGCGCTCGGAATTCCGCATTCCGGCTCATTACGCGTTGCTCCCGATCTTCTGGTTCAGGTAGCCAATCGCGTCGCCGACCGTGCGGAGCTTCTCGGCGTCCTCATCCGGGATGTCGATGTTGAACTCCTTCTCGAACTCCATGACCAGCTCGACGATGTCGAGGCTGTCCGCGCCGAGATCCTCGATGAAGCTGGCTTCATCGGTGAGCTTTTCTCGCTCCACACCGAGCTCCTTCTCGATGATGTCGCGGACCTTCTGTGCGTTGTCGGCCATGGGTGAAGTTCCTCTGTCAAAATGGGAGTAGTTGTGTGCGGTAATCTAGCGAGCCGTGACGGGGGGCGTCGCACAACACCGGGCGTCGTCACATCACCATTCCACCGTCGACGATGAAGACCTGGCCGGTGATGTAGCCAGCGAAATCCGAAGCGAGAAACGTCACGAGACTGGCAACGTCCGCCGGCTGCCCGAGCCGCTCGAGCGGGATCTGGGTGAACAGCGCCTTCTTGGCGTCATCGGTCATCGCCGCGGTCATGTCGGTCTCGATGAACCCGGGCGCGACGACGTTCGCGAGGATGCCACGCGAGGCCAATTCCTTCGCGACGGTCTTCGTGAGTCCGATCAGTCCCGCCTTGCTCGCGGCATAGTTCGCCTGGCCTTTGTTGCCGACGACGCCGACGACGCTCGCGATGTTGATGATCCGGCCCCACCGCCGCTTCATCATGCCGCGTGACGCGGCGCGAATGGAGAGAAACGCGCCGCGGAGGTTCGCATCGAGCACCGCGTCCCAATCCTCGTCCTTGATGCGGAAGAGGATGTTGTCGCGATTGATGCCGGCGTTGTTGACGAGAATGTCGATCGCGCCGAGCTCACGTTCGACGGCTTCGACGAGGGCAGTGATCGACGCGGGATCGGCGACGTCGCAGGCGAAGCCTCTGGCATCGGGTGAGAGCGTCGCTGCCACCTCTTTGGCTCGGGCGCCATCGCGGCCAACGACGGCAACCCGTGCGCCGGCCGCGGTGAGCGCTTCGGCAATCGCCTTGCCGATGCCTCGCGTACTGCCGGTGACGAGTGCGGTGCGGCCGGTGAGATCGACTTTCATACGGCCGCGAGCTCCATGAGCTGCGCCACCTCGGCGGCCGTACCGCACGTCATCGTCTTGACGGACGGGGCGATCTTCTTGACGAGGCCAGCGAGCACGTTGCCAGGTCCCATTTCGATGTAGAGCGCGTCGGGATAGCGCGTGGTAATCGCGAGGACCTCGTCGGTCCAGCGCACCGGATTCGCGAGCTGTCGAAGCAGAAGGCTCCTGGCACGGCGAGCGTCCGTGACGGCGCTGCCGTCAACGTTCGCGTAGACCGCGAAGCGAGGGTCGGCAAACGACACGGAGTCAAGCGCTTGGACCAGTCCCTGGGACGCACTTTCCATGAGCGGCGAGTGGAACGCGCCGCTCACGTTCAGGCGCACGGTGCGCTTTGCCCCTGCCTCCTTGCACAGCGCCATCGCGCGTTCGATACCAGCTTCTTCTCCGCTCAACACGAGCTGTCCCGGCGAATTGTAGTTGGCCGGGACGACGAGTCCTGCTTCGTGGGTCGCTTGCGCGCAAATCTCCTCGATGGGACGCGACACTTCGCCGAGGATGGCTGCCATCGTGCCTGGTCGCGCAATGCCGGCCTGGTACATCAATTCGCCACGGCGGCGGACGATGCGGAGCGCGTCCTCGAGGCTGAACGACTCGGCAGCGGCGTACGCGGTGAATTCGCCGAGCGAGTGGCCCGCCGCGGCGACGACGCTGGCGCCGATGTAATCGCGCGCCACGGCCCAGACGGCGGCGCCGTGAGCGAGCAAGGCTGGCTGCGCGTTGTGCGTGAGTGTCAGGTCGTCCGCCGGTCCATCGAAGCACAGACGGCTCAGGGCAAATCCGAGTGCCGCATCGGCTCGCTCGAAGACGTCCCGAGCCGCCGGATGCGTATCGGCGAGATCGCGTCCCATGCCGGGCTTCTGCGAGCCCTGTCCGGGGAAAAGGAGTACGATGTCCATCGGTTACAGGCGCAGCACGATCGAGCCCCACGTGAAGCCGGCGCCGAATGCGACGAGCAGTACGGTCGCCCCCTCTCCGACGATGCCCCGCTCGATGGCTTCGTCGAGCGCGATCGGAATCGATGCCGCCGAGGTGTTTCCGTACCGGTCGACGTTCACGTAGACCTTATCCATGGGAATCGAGGCGTGCTTCGCAGTCGCCTCGATGATGCGGATGTTGGCCTGGTGCGGAATCATCAGATCGATGTCCGCGCCGGTCAGCTTGGCCGCGTCGAGCGCGCGTGTCGAGGCCTCGGACATCGAGCGCACGGCGTTCTTGAACACTTCCCGGCCGTTCATCTTGATGTACTGCGAGCGCTCGGCGAGCACGTCGTTCGAGAACGGCTTGGCCGCGCCGCCCGCGGGACGACAGAGCAGATCGCCGAGCGAGCCGTCGCTTCGAAGAAAGGCCGACAGGATTCCGCGATGCTGCCTGGACCGCTTGAGCACGGCGGCTCCGGCGCCATCGCCGAAGAGCACACACGTCGAGCGATCGGTCCAGTCGGTGATCGCGCTCAGCTTCTCGACGCCCACGACGAGCGCCGTCTCGGCGTTGCCGCCGGCGATCATCGCTTCAGCGATCGTGGAGCCGTAGATGAACCCGGAGCACGCAGCGCCGACGTCGAATGCCGCGGCGCGCGACGCGCCAAGCGCGGCCTGCAGGTCGACCGCGGCCGACGGGAGCAGTCGATCGGGCGAAGCGGTGCCGAGCACGATGATGTCCAACTCACCCGCATGGACGCCCGCTTTCTCCATGGCGGCCCGCGCGGCGCCGCCGGCGAGGTCCGTCGAGCTCTCCGTCGTGGCGATGTGCCGTTCCTTGATACCGGTGCGCTCGACGATCCACTGGTCGGTGGTTTCGATGCCGATCTTCGCGAAATCGAAATTCGTCATCACGTTGGACGGCACACACCGGCCGGTTCCGGCGAAGTACGCGATGGGACGCTTCATGAGACGACGGCTCCCTGGGCGCCGCTGCCTTCGGCGAGGCGGCGACCGATGTGCTCGTCCATTCGCGTCTCGATCGCCTGCACCGCGACGTTGATGGCGTTCTTGATGGCGCGCGGCGACGACTTGCCGTGCGAGATGATGCTCACGCCGTTCACGCCGAGGAGCGGCGCGCCGCCGTGCTCGGAGTAATCGAGTGACCGGAGGGCGGCCATCATCTTGTCCTGATCGAACCCAGAGCTCGAGAGCAGTCCGATGATGAACGGCGCGATGCCCTCGTAGAACTTGAGCACGACGTTGCCGACGAATCCGTCGCACACGACGACGTCGATCGGACCGCGGTCGCACTTGCCGGCCGGCAAGTCGCGGCCTTCGACGTTCCCAATGAAATTGAGACCGGCAGACTGAAGGAGTTGATGCGCTTCCTTCACGACCGCGTTCCCCTTCTCCGGTTCCTCGCCGATGCTGAGCAATCCGACCGCGGGATTGTCGCGGCCCAGAATGTCCTCGGCGTACACGACGCCGAGGCGCGCGAACTGCGCCAACTCGTCCGCGGAGCAGTCGACGTTCGCGCCGGAGTCGAGAACGACGACTGGTTTGAGCGCCGTGGGAAACACGGTGGCGATGGCCGGACGCTTCAATCCAGCGTGCAGGCGGAGCACGACCATCGATGCCGCCATCTGCGCGCCGGTGTTTCCGGCCGAGACGAACGCGTCGGAGTCGCCGTCCGCCTGGAGCCTGAGGCCGACGATCATGGAGCTGTTCGGCTTTCCGCGAACGGCGGTGGCCGGTTTGTCGGTCATCTCGATCACGTCAGGCGCGTCGACGACGCTCAATCGACCGCGCTGGGCGACGAGCGCGGAGTACTCGGCCTCGGCGAACAGCTCGTCGAGCTGTTCCGTGACGACCGCGGTTCGCCCGACGAGCTGGATGGAGTGTGCGGAATCAAGCTCGCGCAGGGCGAGCAACGCGCCGGTCACGGTCGCCCTGGGAGCAAAGTCGCCCCCCATGGCGTCCAAGGCGATGCGCGCCAAGGCTACGCTTCCTTGGCTGCGACCCGCTGTGTACCGCCGTAGTACCCACACTCGCCGCAGACCCGGTGTGGCCGTTTGGGCGCGCCACACTTGGGACAGCTCTGGATCGCGACGGCGGGCGCCGACTTGTGGGTGTTGCGGGCGCGCTTCTTACGCTTCGAGGTACGTCGCTTGGGGACGGCCATTGGTAGTCTGAGGAGAATTCGTTGGAGTTGGTGCGAGCACGTCAGGGAGGCGTGTCGCAGCAGCCTTACATCGACGACTTGAGCTTGCGAAGCGCGTCCCATCGCGGGTCCACGGCTTCGCTCGCACATTGGTGCGGACCGGCGTTGAGATCCGCACCGCACTGCGGGCACAGGCCTTTGCAGTCTTCACGGCACAGCGCGAACGTTGGAGCGGCGAGGAGCCACTCTTCGCGGATCGCCGGCCGCAGATCCAGTTCTACCGAGTTGGGATCGAGCTTGTAGACGTCAGGATCGTCCGTGTCCTCGTCCCCACGTTCGGCAAAAATGATGTGTGCTTCGTCCGATACGTGCGCGTGTGCGTCCGCGAGACAGCGGCTGCACTCGAGCACCACGTCGCCCTCGATGCGGCCGTGCCAGTAGAAGCGTCCCGCTCCCGCCGAGGACAATCTGCCGGTCACGTGGACCACGGAGGCGGGCCTGAGATCGCCTTGCGCCCACACTGGATCATCGGCCGGCAGCTCGTCGTCGACGGTGGCTGCGTGCTCCTCGAGCGACCGAATATCGAATGACAGCATCCCATAAACGTAGCCAACGGGTTGCCTCATTACAAGTCGCTGCGACACCACAGCTTAGGCCGGCCTCAGCGCGCCGCCAACAGCTCGGTCTCGGCGAAAAAGAACCGGCTCTCGCGCGCCGCGTTCTCGTCGGAGTCGGACGCGTGAATCGCGTTCCGTTCCTTGGACTCCGCGTAGAGTTTGCGCACGGTGCCAGGCGCGGCTTCCGCGGGGTCCGTGGCGCCGATCGCCGTCCTTAGCGCCGCCACTGCGTCCCGCTGCTCGAGAACCATCGGCATGCATGGGCCCGATGTCATGAAGTTGACGAGCGAGCCGTAGAACGGCCGCTCGCGATGCACGGCGTAGAACTCCCCCGCCTGGGCCTGAGTCAGGTGGAGCACGCGGCTCGCCAGAATCCTGAAGCCTTGTTGCTCCAGATGCGCGATGATCTTGCCGGCCTTGCCGGTCGAGAATGCGTCTGGCTTGATGATCGTCAACGTGTACGTACCGGCCATGATCAAAGTCCTATGAGTTTGCGAACGATGTCTCCGCGCGTGAGGAAGCCCACCAGGCGTCCTTCTCGCACGACGGGCACTCGCTCGACGTTCTTGTTGCTCATCAATGCGGCGACTTCGGCCGCGGGCTGTTCCGGGCCGACGCACAACACCTGCCGCGTCATGACGT
This sequence comes from Gemmatimonadaceae bacterium, assembly GCA_035493635.1. Taxonomy (GTDB): domain Bacteria; phylum Gemmatimonadota; class Gemmatimonadetes; order Gemmatimonadales; family Gemmatimonadaceae; genus JAQBQB01. The sequence continues at coordinate 17,353 of DATJHY010000062.1, forward strand.
CGCGCACCGTCTTGTCCAGGCCGCGACCTGGCGGCGGCAGATGGTGCGTGGGGCCGTGCGACAGCAACGCTTCGGTCGCGAGCAGATGCCGCATGAGCTCGCGCTCGCTCAAGATACCAAGAAACCGCTCCTCTTCGTCGACTACGGGCAACGCGCCGAGGCCGGTGCGAAGCAGTTCGCGCGCCGCCTGGCGCAGCGGCGTTTCGGCGCTGATCGTCCGCGGCCGGTCGGTCATGAGGTCGCGCACGAGCAACTGCATCGGCATCTCGTACTCGACGAAGACGTCGAGTCGCGCGACCGCTTCCGCGCTCGGAGCCGCGAGCAGCGCTTCGACGGCCTCGGGCTTGGGCAGCACGCGCCCAAACGCTCGCACGACCTGCAGCTGCCGCGCGGCAAACCGCGGCGGGCCAACGACGACGACGACGATCGGAGCACGCTGTTCCGCTCCCTCGTCGAGCGCGCGGCGGATTCCGTCGCGACAGACGCCGATCGCCACCTCGAGCGTGGCGGCGGTGTCGGTTCGATAGTGGAGCAGGAACGCGTGATCGGCGATGGCGACCATGTCTTCACCGCGCTCCTCCGCCACGCGCGCCTGCAGCCGCTCCAGGTCGGCCACCGCGCCCGACGCGGCGAGCCGGTCCAGCAACGCGACTCGCGCGTCGTGGAGCGTCTCGCACACGAGCGGGACGATGATCCGCGAGGGCGCGAGAAAATCCGCCAGATTCACTCGGTCCTCGATACGCGCCGGGTCACCGCATTCGTTCCTTGAGCAGCGCCACGAAGTCCATGGGCCGCTTCGCGACACCGATACCCGCCGCCTCGAACGCGGTGATCTTCTCCGCCGCGGTTCCCGCCGACCCCGAGATGATTGCGCCGGCGTGTCCCATACGGCGGCCCGGCGGCGCGGTTTGGCCGGCGATGAATCCGACGACCGGCTTCTTCATCTTCGACTTGATGAACGCGGCGGCGTCCTGCTCGTCGGTGCCGCCGATCTCGCCCATCATGGCGACTGCGGTGGTCTCCGGGTCGGCCTCGAATGCCGCCAGGCAATCGATGAAGTTGGTGCCGTTGATCGGGTCGCCGCCGATGCCGACGCAGGTCGACTGCCCGAGTCCGGCACGAGTAAGCTGATATACGACTTCGTAGGTGAGCGTTCCGGAACGACTCACGACGCCGACACGGCCAGGCGTACAAATCCGTCCCGGGATGATGCCGACCTTGCTTTGTCCGGGCGTGATGAGCCCGGGGCAATTCGGCCCGATGAGCCGCGCGCCGCGCTCCTTCACGAAGGGGTACACGCGCGTCATGTCCAGCACCGGTACGCCTTCGGTGATCGCGACGATGAGCTTGACCCCCGCGTCGGCCGCCTCGAGCATCGCGTCGGCGGCGAACATTGGCGGCACGTAAATCACGCTCGTGTTGGCGCCGGTGGCGGCGACGGCGTCGGCGACGGTGTTGAAGATCGGGACCGTATCCTCGAACTTCTGGCCGCCCTTCCCCGGTGTGACGCCGGCCGCGATGGTGGTTCCGTACTCCATCATCTGCTTGGCGTGGAACGAGCCGTCGCGGCCGGTGATCCCCTGCACGACGACGGTCGTATTCCTGTCGATGAAGATGCTCACGCGGCCTTGCCTCCCTTCGCCAACTCGACGGCCTTCTTCACCGCCTCGTCCATGTCGGATGATGCCGAGAAGCCATGTTCGCCGAGGATCTTCATCGCGATCTCCTCGTTCGTGCCGGTGAGTCGAATCACGATCGGTACGGTCAGCGGGTTTTGCGACGTCGCGGTCACGATGCCGTTGGCCACGTCGTCGGTGCGGGTGATTCCGCCGAAGATGTTAAACAGGATCGCCTTCACGCTGCGGTCGGCAGTGATGATCTTGAGCGCATTCACGACCTTCTCGGGATTCGACGACCCGCCGATGTCGAGGAAGTTGGCCGGTTCGCCGCCGTAGTACTTCACGAGGTCCATCGTCGCCATCGCCAATCCGGCGCCGTTCACGATGCAGCCGACGTTTCCATCCAGCTTGATGAAGGTGAGGTTCGCGTTCCGCGCCTGGACCTCGCTGGGCGCTTCGGACGATTCGTCGCGCAGCGCCGCGATCTCCGGATGGCGATCGAGCTCGTTGTCGTCGATCACCATCTTGGCGTCGAGGGCGACGACGTCACCCGTCGGCGTCGTGACCAGCGGATTGATCTCGGCGAGCGAGCACCCGTTCGACATGAATGCGGCATACAGCTGCTGCATGATCTTGGCAGCCGCGCGCACCTGCTTGTAGTCGTCGTACAGGAAGAAGCCGAGGCGCATTGCCTGGTAGGTCTGCAGGCGGTAGCGCGTGTCGATCGGGAGCTTGAGAATTTTCTCCGGCGTGGTCGCGGCGACTTCTTCGATGTCGATGCCGCCGGCGCGACTCACCATGAAGACGGGCTTCTTGGACGCACGGTCGAGAATAACGCCCACGTACGCCTCGCTCGTGATGTCGGCGGCCGGGGTGATCAAGACCTTCTGCACCGTCAGGCCCTTGATCTGCATGCCGATGATCCGGCTCGCGATCTCGCGCGCCTCGCCCGGCGAATGCGCGAGCTTGACTCCGCCAGCCTTGCCGCGACCGCCGGCGTGCACCTGCGCCTTCACGACGACGGTGCCGCCGTACTGCGCCGCGATCGCCTCCGCTTCTGCCGGGCCGCTCGCCACCTCTCCCGGCGGAATCGGCACGCCCTGCTTTCTCAATAGCTGCTTCGCCTGATACTCGTGAATGTTCACGCGGTCTCCGCTGTTATCGTTGTTCCTGCTTCGCCCCGCACCGCGGCCTGGCCGCGAGCGAGCGATGTGATGATCGCACGGCCGCCCGTGCGGCGGACAAAATCGACCGCCGCACGAATTTTAGGCGCCATGCTCCCCTCGCCGAATGCCTTCTCGGCATCCATGCGCTCCGCGTCGGCGATCGTGAGCTGCCGGAGCGGACGCTGTTGCGCTGTTCCCCAGTCTGCGTAGACGGCGTCGACGTCGGTGAGAATCAACAGCAGAGCGGCCTCCAGATCGCGCGCCAGCACCGCCGCCGCGAGATCCTTGTCGACGACCGCGTCGATCCCCTCCCACCCGAGCGTCGGATGGCGGTAGACCGGTGCGCCGCCGCCGCCACAAGCGACGACGAGCATGCCGGCTTCGACGAGCGACTTGATCGCGTCCAGCTCGCAGATGGCCTGCGGAGCCGGGCTGCCGACGACCCGCCGCAGGTTGCCGTGCCCGTCGCGCCGCACCACGTGACCTTCCGCCTCCAGCTCGCGCGCGCGGTCATCGGACAGCGCGCGCCCGATGAATTTCGTCGGATTGCGCAGCGCGGGATCGGTGGGATCGACCTGCACTTGTGTGATGATGGTCGCCACGCCCCGCCGCTCCGCCCGATCGGCCGCTCCACTCGCCGCGGCGCGCGCGAGCGCGTTGTCGAGCGATTGCTGAACCATGTAGCCGATCCACCCCGCGGTTGCCGCCACGAGTACACCGAGCGGGAGCGGATTCGCTTCTTCCCGCGCGAGCTCGTTGCGGACCAGCTCTTCGCCGACCTGCGGTCCGTTGCCGTGCACGATGCACACGCTCCACCCGGCGAGCGCCAGCTCGACGATTGGCGCGAGGCTCTCTCGGGTGTGCCGGAACTGGTCGTACACGGTCGATGTTTCGCCGGCAGGCGCCAGCGCGTTTCCCCCGAGTGCAACGACGGCGGTGCGGTGGTGCAGCTGAGTCATTCGTGAGTGTGAATCATGGTTTCCCGCTCTGACCGAGCGCGCGTCCCAAGGCCTCGAACGCCCGTCCAAATGCGACCCAATCGCCGCGACGCAGCGCGTCCCGCATCTGCGTGTACAACGCCGCCGCGGTCGTGTTGGCGTTGGTCGGGCCCGGCCTGACGTCCGGCGTGTGGGTGAGCGTGCTGCCCGTCGGCGGCGTGAGCGTCCGCGTCGAATCGCCGGCCAGGAGCGCAATTCGGATCAGCGATGGTACGTTCTCCGGACGCCAGCGGAATGCGGGCTGCACAAACCCGATGCCCGTTCCGACTGGCACCGTTCGCACGCGACCATGTGTCACGGGGCCTTCGCGCGCCGTCACGCCCGTGCTGTCGAGCGACCGAAGCCGGTCGAGGACGATGCTCCATCGGGGACCCGGCTTGCTCGGCTGATACCACATCGTGCGCAACGCACCGCCTCCGGTTCCGATGAACAGGCCGCGCAGCCGGTCGTTGTCATCGACGAGCGGGAGCGCGATCGCCGTACTCTCTCCGCCGGGGAGCACGAACGGAACGTCTCCGCTCACGAGCGCGCTATCCGCGCCGTTGAGCAGCGGGACGTGCCGCGGAACATCGCTGTCGTTTCGCATGCCGAACTTCCCGAACGCCATCGCCTGCGCGTAGATGCCGTCGAGCGGTGGCGCGAGCAACGGACGGAGGCCGGCAGGCAGCGCCGACCACGATCCAAACATCGACGGCAGATGACGGACCCACGTCGCGGCGACTGGATCGGGCGCGGAGTCGGCCACGACGACCGTCTCGCCGGTCGACGCCTGCACGACTGCGACCGCGGCGTGATGGAAATAGCTCCGGTCGGCGCCAGCCGCGGGAACCCGCCAGCTCAACGGATACGTGTCGGACGCGGAATAGAGATCCACGCTCCAGTACAGCGTGTCGCCGAGCAGGATGGGCTGGACGCGGCGACTCTGCTCGAAGAACGGAGCGTACAGTCCGACGCGCTCGTGGATGTCGCGATGCGAGATGAGCGTTGGACCGGGCTGCACCAGATCCTGAGTGAGAATTCGAAAATTCTGCATCGACCAGGCAGTGGCGAGCCGAACGAAGAATGATTCGAGCGGCGTTCCCGCGGCGTGGTTGAGCGAATCCGGTATGATCGTGATGGCCGACGCGCCCGGATATACCAAGGGCGCATCGAGCGGTGTGTCGTCGGCCACTGTCGCATCGGGCCCGGGAACGCGCACGGGCGCGCCGCGTTCGTCGGCGTCGGCGGCGCGCACGCGGGCGACGGTCCATGGCGCGCGGGATGAAGCGCCGGTTGGCGGCGTGCCCACGACCTCCGCGAACACGCCGGACGGAGTCGCGACCCAGTTGGTGGGCGCCGACTGGTCGTCGGCCAGGCGGCCCATGTCCACGGCGCGCGACAGGGCCGGCGGGTCCCAGACCGGAACCCAGGGCAGCGCCGCCGAGAGCGTCGGATACGCCAGTGATGAATCGGCTCGCCCGACGGCATCGACCGCGTAGGCGCGGCGCGTGTAGATGCGGCGAGTTGCGATGTACGGTCGCTCGCGCAGCGAACGTTCGGCTTCGGTTCCCGAATGCTCGGCGACGATCGGCGCAACCTCGCGCACGAGGATCGCGATCGCGATCGCCGTGAGCACCGAGATCGCCGCCAGCCGGAACTGCCCGACGAAGCCCGCCCACACCACGATCAGCGCCGCGCCGAGGGTGGCGAGTGACAAGAGCAGGTCGCCCGGCACGGCGACGCGGTGGTCGACGTATCCAAAGAGTCCATCCGGACCGCTGCCGCTGGTGAGCAGCGAGTACATGTCCAGGCGAAAGCTCCACGCGGTCATCAGGAGAACGACACCGGCGAGGACCGTGAGATGACGTCGCACGTAGCCCGACATCTGGAGCGTCCCCCCGCGCCAGCGAAGGCTCGGCGTCAGGGCGTACAACAGGATGACAGCCGCGCCGACGACGATCACGACGATGAACGCCCACGACCACAGCGCCGTCTCGAACGGCAGCCAGTAGACGAAGAAGCTGAGATCGAACCCGAAGTACGGATCGGTCTCCGAGAACGCGCCGCCCCATCGAGCCAGCGCGAAGCTCATCCAGTCGCTGGACGGAAACGTGAGCAACACGGCGAGAATCGCCGAGAGCGTGACCGCCGCACCCATGAGATACCGACCCGGCACCTCTTCGCCGATCTCGAGATTCGCGAGTCGCCGCGGGAACACCAGCGACACGACCGACTGGCGAACCGCGTAGAAATTGCAGAAGGCGAAGAACGCGGCGAGGAGCGCGGAGCCGAACTCGAGGATCAGCGTCGACTGAACGCGCGCGCGCCAGAGCGCGCCGGCGCCGACCGACTCGTACCAGAGATAATCCGCATACGCGCCGGCGACGGCACGCCCCGCGAGCAGCAGGACCGCGGCGGCCGCGAGCGCCAGCATGAGCCACCGCCGCCTGGTCATGTCACACTCGCACGCCCTGTTCGCGCAGCCAGCCTTCCATCTCGCCGCGGATTTCGGCGAGGCGCTTGGGCGACGCGGCCTCGTAGCGCGCCACGATCACCGGCTGCGTGTTCGAGGCGCGGATCAATCCCCAGCCGTCGCCGAACAGCACGCGCACGCCGTCGACATCGATCACATCGTGGCGCTCGCGGAAATGATGGACGGCCCGATCCACCAGCCCGAACTTGAGCTTTTCGGGCACCTCGATGCGGAGCTCCGGCGTCGAGGTGAAGTCCGGTACGTCGGCGAGGAGTTGGGCGACGGTGCGCTTGGCGTCGGCAATGATGCGAAGAAGGCGCGCCGCGCCGTACATGGCATCGTCGTGACCGTAGAATCCCTCGCTGAAGAACATGTGCCCGGACATTTCACCCGCGATCGGCGCGTGCATCTCGCGCATCTTCTCCTTGATCAGCGAGTGACCCGTCTTCCACATCACCGGCACGCCGCCGGCGTTCTCGACGGCCATCGGCAGCGCCTGCGAGCACTTGACGTCGAAAATGATCGGCTGGCCGCGACCCGTTCGCTCGAGTACATCGCGCGCGTACAGGATGAGGATGCGATCGCCCCAGATGATGTGTCCAGCGCCGTCAACGATGCCGATGCGATCCGCGTCGCCGTCGAAGGCGATGCCGATTTCCGCGTGGTCGGTGCGAACTGCTTCGATGAGATCGTCGAGATTCTCGGGGACGGTCGGATCGGGATGATGGTTCGGAAACGTCCCGTCGCTCTCGCAGAAGAGGCCCCGCCCTTCCAGCCCGAGGCGCGCGAACAGCCGCGGCGCAACGAGCGAGCCGGCCCCGTTGCCGCAATCGTACACGCCGCGAATGCGGCGCGACAACGGGCCGATCCGCTCCACGACATCGTCGATGTACTGATCGATGATCGGTTCGTCGCGAACGCTACCACGCGTGGCGGCGGCCGCGCCCGGACGCTGTGTCAGCGCGTACAGGTGCTGGATCTCTTCACCGTGCAGCGACGCCTTTTGCAGCGAGAGTTTGAATCCGTTGTACTCCGGCGGGTTGTGCGAGCCGGTGATTTGAATGCCCCCAATGACCGGCAGGTGGTGCAGCGCCCAATAGTTGAGCGGCGTTGGCACCACGCCAATGTCGATGACGTCGACGCCGGCGCTGGTCAATCCATCGACGAGCGCGTCACGGAGACGCGGACCGCTCGGCCGGTTGTCGCGGCCCACGGCGACGGCACCACGGACGCCGCGCTCCCCCAGGTTCGCGGCATACGCCACCCCGATCGCCCGCGCCGCCTCCGTGGTGAGATCCGCGTCGACGATGCCTCGAATGTCGTATTGCCGAAAGATCTCTGCCGCGATAGCCATCAGAACCTCTGAAAAGGAACGGGGCCGCCACGCGGCCCCATCGTATCAGCGAGCGGTCCCGGTGCCGTTCGCGACGCGGACCGCCGCCGGTCCGCCGCCGCCACCACCAGGCGGCGCCACCCTGATCCGGCCCGACGAGGGCGCCGCACCGCGAACCGCCGTGGGCCGCGGCTGCAAACGCGGCAGGCCGACGCGCGCCAGCTGCACGGCGCTCTCGGGAGCCACGCCAAGAATCAGAATGAGCGCCACGCTGATCGCAAGCACCATGCGGGTGAGTCCCCCCGCACGCTCAGGCACCGGCACGCCCTCGGCTCTCGGTCGCATGAACATCAGCATCACGACGTACAGATAGTAGCCGGCCGAGATCACGGTCGTGAGGACGAGGACCACGGCGAGCGTCGTCTGCTTGACCGGCGCCTGGAGTGCTGCCTGGAGCACGTACCACTTGGCGAAGAAGCCGGCGCCGCCGAATACCGGGAAGCCCATCAGCGCCAGCATCAGGATCGCCATCGAGAGCGCGAGCCACGGCCGTACGCTCCACAATCCGGCGAGCTCGTCCAGCATAACCGCGTTCTGTCGCTCGTGTGTGAGCGTGACGACGACGGCAAATGCCCCGAAAGTCGCGAGCGTGTAGACGAAGAGATAGAACAGCATTGCCGAGGATCCCTGCACCGTTCCCGCGGCGATGGCGACCAGCAGGTACCCGGCGTGCCCGATGCTCGAGTAAGCAAGCAGGCGTTTGAGATTCCGCTGAACGATGCCGATCGCGTTGCCGACGATCATCGTCGCGATCGCCAAGCCGCTGAGCGCCGGATGCCACAGCGACGAGCTGAACGGAAATGCCTCGAGCCAAACGCGTACGAACGCGGCGAATGCCGCTGCCTTCACGGTCGCGGCCATGTACGCCGTGATCGCCGACGGGGCCCCGTCATACACGTCGGGCGCCCACATGTGGAAGGGCACGGTCGCAACCTTGAAGCCGAAGCCGATCAGCATCAGCGCGATGCCGGCGAGCAGCAGCGGATTGAGCGCGAGTCCATACGTCGTCGTGCGGACCGAAATCTCGGTGAGATTCGTCGTGCCCGTGGCGCCGTACACCAGCGCGATGCCGTACAACAAGAACGCCGTCGAGAAGGCGCCGAGCAAGAAGTACTTGAGCGCGCCCTCGGCCGACCGGACGCTGCGGCGATTCATCCCAGCCAGCGCGTAGACGGCAATCGACATCAGCTCGATGCCCAGGAACACGATGATGAGATCACGCGCGGCGGCGAGCAGCATCATGCCCGACGACGCCAGCAGCACGAGCACGTGGGACTCGGCGGCCCTGATCCCCGAGCGCATGTTGTCGTCCATGCTCAGCGCGATCGTGAACACCGTCCCGAGAAGGATGACCACGTCGGCAAACCAGCGGAACGTGTCGAGCGCGATCGGTCCCGGGCCCGCCGTGAAGCGGTCGGCCCAGTTGAACGACAGCAGGAGCACGATCCCGGCAAGCACGATGCTCGCGAGGCCGACGCGTCGCTGGTGCGCGTCGCTGTCCGGTCGCCACGCCGCCCAGATGAGGAGGATCATCGCGCCGCCCATCAGCACGAGGTCCGGCACGAGCGCCAGCGTGAGTTGCGCGGGGATCGCGAGATCGAGGTTGGTGCTCACGGGCGGCCCTCCGCGACGTCCTGGCGCAGCAGCGACCGGCGGGCATCCACCGTTTGCACGAACCGTTCGGCGGCGCCCTGCATGCGGTTGAGCACCGGCGCCGGGTACACTCCCAACCAGACGATCGCGGCCACGAGCGGAAGCAGCACGGCCAGCTCGCGGCGATTGAGATCGGGAATATGCTCGTTCTCAGGCTTGTCGAGCGGGTTGAACAGAATTCGCTGAATGGCCCAGAGCAGATAGCCCGCCGAGATGATCACCGCCGTCGTGGCGATGAGCGTGAGCACCGGCTCGGTGCGGAACGAGCCAATGAGCACCAGAAATTCGCCGACGAACCCATTGGTCCCGGGCACCCCGATGCTGCTGAACGTCACGATGGTGAGCATGGCCGCGAACATAGGAACGACGCGCGCGATGCCACCATACGCTTCGATGAGCCGCGTGTGCCGTCGCTCGTAGATCATCCCGATCAGAAAGAACAGCGCGCCGGTCGAGATGCCGTGGTTGATCATCACCATCAGCGCGCCCTGCACGCTCTGCACCGTGAGCGCGAAGATGCCGAGCATCACGAACCCCAGATGGCTGACCGAGGAGTAGGCGACGAGCTTCTTGAAGTCCGGCTGCACGAGCGACACGAGCGCGCCGTACACGATGCCGATCACGGCGAGGCCGAGGATGATCGAGCGAATCGTCGGATCCATCGCCGCCGACGGGAAAAGCGGTACAGCGAAGCGGATGAACCCGAATGTGCCGAGCTTGAGCATGATGCTCGCCAGCACCACGGAGCCTGGCGTCGGCGCTTCGACGTGCGCGTCGGGCAGCCAGGTGTGGAACGGGAACATCGGCACCTTCACGGCAAAAGCGAGGAAGAAGCCGCCGAAGAGCCATTTTGCCGCGGTCGATGCAATCGCGGCGTGCTGGAGGACGTAGTCGTAGTTGAAGTTCGGAATGCCGGTGGCAGGGTTTCGGCTCGCCAGGCCGAGGTACACAATGGCCGCGAGCATCAGCATCGACCCGACCATCGTATAGATGAAGAACTTGATGCTCGCGTAAATTCGCCGGTCCCCGCCCCACACCCCGATGATGAAGTACATCGGGATGAGCATCACTTCCCACATCACGTAGAACAGGAACAGATCGAGCGCCATGAACACGCCGAGCATGCCCGTCGTCAGCACGAGCAGCAGCGCGTAATAGCTGTGCGTGCGCGTGCGGATGCTCGTCCAGCTTCCGCCCATCGAAAGGAGCATGATGAACGTCGTGAGCAGGATCATCATCACCGCGATCCCGTCGACGCCGATGGTGAATCGAATGCCCCACGATGGAATCCAGGGGAAGTCGACCACCGACTGCCAGGCCGGGTTGGCCGGCTCGAGTGTCCACCACAATCCGAGCGACACCAGGAACTCGACGGCGAACGTGACGAGCGCAATCGCGCGCGGCGTCGCTGCCACGCCGCTTGTCACCTCGTCACCGTCCGCGTGCCGCGCGCTCAACGCGCCGTGCACCCAGATCCCGAGCGCGCCGATCACCGGAATGGCGAGCAGCGCCGGCAGAATCCAGAGCTGATATCCCACGGAGGTCAACAGAGAGAGCATGTCGCCGTGTTAATAGACGTTGCGCGTGTCGACGAACGGCGAAACGGATTCGGTCGCCTTCATCGCACGGTCACCGCACCAAGGACCACCAGTACGCCGAGTGCCAGCACCCAGGCATAGGTGCCGAGTTGGCCGGACTGGAGCTGTGATCCCACCCATCCAACGAAGCGCGCCAGATATCCCGTGCCGTTCACGCCGAGTCCGTCGATGAGCCCGACGTCGATGCCTCGCCAGAGCAAGCTGCGCGACGTGCCGACGACCGGCCGCACGACGGCCGCGTCGTAGATCTCGTCGACGTAATACTTGTTGACGAGGACCTTCTCGATGCCTTCCTCGGGCGGCGCCTCGCGTTTTGGCACGAGACGCTCGGGCTTGAGACGCGCGAAGGCGAGCGCAATACCGCCGACGGCGATCAACACCGCGAGCCCCACGAGTCCGTACTCGAGCCCTGGGAACGTTTCCGCGGCGCCGGCGACCACACGCGCGGTGGACTCGCCTACGACGGGCTCCAGCCAGTGATCCATCACGCCAACCCGGCCGAGCGGTGCGAACTCGGGCAGGTTCAGCCATCCGCCGGCTGCGGCGAGCACACCGAGGACGACGAGCGGACCAGTCATGATCCACGGCGCTTCGCGCAGGTGTCCCCGCTCACCCTCGCCCGTGCGATTCGGACCGTGGAACGTGTAGAGCATCATCCGCGTCATGTACGTCGCCGTCATGAAAGCAGCCGCGAGGCCAAACACCCAGGCCACGTACAACCACGCGCTCCCCGGGATTCCGAACAAGTGCGCTTGCGCGATCGTCGAGTGCTGCGCGCGCGCGAACAGCGATCCGAGGATCTCGTCCTTGGAGAAGAAGCCGGAGAACGGCGGGATTCCGGAGATGGCGAGCGTCGCAATCCACATCAGCGCGAACGTGATCGGCAGATACTGCCGCAGACCGCCCATGTTGCGCATGTCCTGGGCGTCGTCGTGGTTTCCGGTGTGGTGATACGCCTCGTGCATCGCGTAGATCACCGAGCCGGATCCCAGGAAGAGCAGCGCCTTGAAGAAGGCGTGCGTCACGAGGTGGAAGATGCCCGCCACGTACGCGCCCGAGCCCACCCCGACGAACATGTAGCCGAGCTGCGATACGGTGGAATACGCGAGCACCTTCTTGATGTCCCACTGCTTCAATCCGATCGACGCCGCGAAAATCGCGGTGAGCGCGCCGATGAGCACGACGACGAGCTGCGCGACCGGCGCGATCGAGAACAGGAAGTTGCTCCGCGCGATGAGATAAACGCCGGCCGTCACCATCGTCGCCGCGTGGATCAGCGCTGACACCGGGGTCGGACCGGCCATGGCGTCAGGGAGCCAGACGTAGAGCGGGATCTGCGCGCTCTTGCCGGCGCATCCGAGGAACAGGAACAGGCAGATCGCCGTGACGACCACGCCGCCAAATTCGAGCGACGATGCCGCCTCGCGCACTCCGGTGAAATCGAGCGTTCCCATGTTCGCGAACATGAGGAACATCGCGATCAAAAAGCCGAAATCGCCGATGCGGTTGACGATGAACGCCTTTTTCCCCGCGTCGGCGTTCGCCTTGTCGCTGAACCAGAAGCCGATCAACAGGTACGAGCACAACCCCACGCCCTCCCATCCGATGAACAGGATGGGATAGTTGCTGCCCAGGACGAGCAGCAGCATGAAGAAGACGAACAGGTTGAGGTACGAGAAGTAGCGCGGGTAGCCCGGATCGTCCCGCATGTACCCGACGCTGAAGAGATGGATCAGCATGCCGACGCCCGTCACGACGAGCGTCATCGTCATCGACAGCTGGTCGAGCTGGAACGCCGCGTCGAGCTTCAGATCGCCGACCGGCATCCACGAGAAGTAGCGTTGGATGAACGGGTGCTCCATCACCCCGCCCCCGGCGCCGAGCATCGCGAAGTAGATCGCGACGCTGAGCGCGAATGCCAACACGAGCACGCCTGAGCCCACGATGCTCGTAAGGCCGGCGAACCGATGCCGCTTGACCGCATGATGGTCGTCGCCCGTTGCGCCACCACCCGTGTCGCCGTGGACATGCGCGCCGGCCTCGTGCGACTCGTGCGACTCGCCGTGCGCGAGGGCCGGATCGGCCGGACCTGCATGGTAGGCCGCGCCGATCGACAGGGCGCCGTTGATCAGGAATCCGAGGAACGGCAGGAGCGGGACCGCCCACAGCCAGCGCGCGGCGGTGGCGTCGAGTGGATGCGTCGCGGCGGTTGCCGCCTGAAGGAGAGGCAGCATCAGCCTTTCAGCAGATTGATGTTCTGGAGATCCACGGTCTGGCGATGCCGGAACAGCGCGATGATGATCGCCAGCCCGACCGCCGCCTCCGCAGCCGCGACGGTCATCACGAAGAACACGAATACCTGTCCCGCCACGCCGTAGGCCTGGGCGAATGCCACGAACGTGAGGTTCACCGCGTTGAGCATCAGCTCCACGCACATGAATACGATGATCGCGTTTCGGCGGATCAGCACGCCGAACACGCCGATCACGAACAACACGGCGGAAAAGAAGAGCGCCTCACCCAGCATCGTTGTCTCCGCGCTGCTTGCCCAGCACCACTGCCCCGACGACCGCCGCGAGGAGCAGCACGCTCGTCACCTCGAATGCGAGGAGGTACTCATTGAATAGCGGACCGGCGATCGGCGTGATCGCGCCGGAGGTCGCGATCTGCTGGGCGGTGAAACCCTGCGGCAGCGTCAACGCGATCGGTGTCTGCGCGCGCGTCAGCGCGAACACTTCGGCGAGGATTCCCAGGGCCACCGCACCGGCGGCGATCTTCCAGCCAACGCCGCGCAGATCGCCGATGCCACCCCGCCCGAGATTCAGCAGCATGATGACGAACAGGAACACCACCATGATCGCGCCGGCGTACACGAGCACCTGGATCGCGCCGATGAACTGCGCGTCGAGCAGCACGTACAGCGCGGCGAGGCAAAACATCGTGTTGACGAGCCACAGCGCCGCCGCCACGGGACTCTTGCGCGTGACGAAGAGCAGCGCCGAGGCGATGCCGATCAGCCCGAACAGGTAGAAATGAAACGTGTACCAGAGCGAGAGCGTGCCGTGCGGCATGGCTTGCGCTTGCATCATTCGCCTTTGGGGTCGGCGGGGTCCCACATCTCTGACACCGGATGCGTCTGCGACATCAGCCGCTCCAGATCGTAGACGAAGCCTTCGCGGCTGTATTCCGAGTTCTCGTAGTGCCGCCCGACGTGGATCGCTTCCTCCGGACAGACCTCCTGGCAGTAGCCGCAGAAGATGCACCGGAACTCGTCGATCTCGAACAGCAGCGGGTAGCGATTGCCGTTCTCGTCCTCACCCGGCACGAGCTTGATGCAGTTCGCCGGGCACACGGTCGGACACAGCCCGCACGCCACGCACTTCGCCTTGCCGTCTTCGGTGGTCAGCATGCGATGCGTCCCGCGCCACCGTGGCGAGAGCGGCCACTTCTGCTCCGGATACTGGATCGTCACCTTGTCGGTGTCGAGCAGATGCTTGAGCGTGAGCGCCATGCCGCTCAGTGTCGCTCGCACGTAGCTCGTTTTGTCGATCGGTCGCTCCAGGACCTTCACGCCGATTGCCATTATCGCACGCCTCCCTCGGTCAGAGCGGACTGATACCGCAGCCGGTCCAGGCGGCGGAGCTTCTCGAGGCTGCGCTTGTCGAGGCGCGAGTACGCCGGACTCACGAGCCGTCCGCGGTCGATGAGCCCGAATATCACCACGAGCAGCACGATGTTGACGCCGAACATGATCGCCGAGAACTGCCACGACGCCGGATGGAATCCGAACATCTCGAGGACGAGCGTCCCGCCGGCGATCACCACGACGTACGCCAGAATCACCGGCAGCATGAACTTCCAGCCGAGCGCCATGAGCTGGTCGTAGCGGAACCGCGGCAGCGTCCAGCGAACCCAGATGAACACGAAGACGAAGAACAGGATCTTGGCCCAGATGAACCCGAAGGTCACCAGCGTCTTGATCAGCGTGTGCGGCGCGACGTTGTCCCACAGCGTGAACGGGATGTCCCACCCGCCGAAGAACAACGTCGACATGAGCGCGCTCGCCGTCATGATGTTCGCGTACTCGGCGATGAAGAACATCGAGAACTTCATCGCGCTGTACTCGGCGTGATAGCCGGCGACGAGCTCCGATTCCGCCTCGGGAAGATCGAACGGCACGCGGTTGGTCTCGGCGAACGCGGCGATCATGAACACGACGAAGGCGATCGTGCAGCTCACGACGTTCCAGTGCAGCCCGCGGCCCGCCTGCTGCTCCACGATCCGGCCCAGCGACACGTTGCCGGCGAGGATCAGCACCGGGATCGTCGCCATTCCCATCGAGATCTCGTACGAGATCATCTGCGCGCTCGAGCGCAGGCCGCCGAGCAGCGAGTACTTGTTGTTGGACGACCAGCCGGCGAGCACGATGCCGTACACGCCGAGCGACGCGATGGCGAGGATGAAGAGGAATCCGATCGGCAGCGGCGCGATCGCCATGTCGATCGTGCCCCACTTGGACACCCACGGCGCGCCGTACGGGATGACCGCCCACGTGAGTAGCGCCGGAATGAATGCCATCACCGGGGCGAGCACGAAGAGCGGCAGATACGCCTGCCCCGGATACGTCTCCTCCTTCATGATGTTCTTCACGCCGTCGGCGACCGACTGCAGCAGGCCATGCGGCCCCACGCGGTTCGGTCCGCGGCGATCCTGGATGAACGCGCAAATGCGGCGCTCGGCCCAGATCACGAGCATCACGCCGACCATGTAGATCGTGAAGAGTGCAAGCAGCTTGACGACCGTGGCAATGAACCACACGCCACCACTTTCCGGCGGCGGAAGCGTCTCGAGACCAGTTGGCTGAGTGGCAGCCTGGAGCAGGAAGGCCGCGATCATGCGCCTACCCCCACCGTTGCCGTGGCACCCGCAATCGAGCGCCCCTTGAGCCCGAGGGTCTCGTACGAGAGCCCGGAGAATTCAGGGTGCGACGCGGCGAGCGCCGCGAAGGCGTCGCTTGCCAGCATGTAGCCCGCACGGCCGCCCAGCGCGGTGATGAGATCGGAGAGCACGTACCAGCTCGGCCGCGCGAAGCCTGGCGCCGCCTTGGCCTGCATGAATCGCTGCACGCGTCCCCGGAGGTTGGTGAAGGTGCCCTCTTCTTCCGTGAAGTTGGCAATGGGGAGCACGACGGCGGCGAGGTGACGGGCCCAAGGCGGGAGCGTCGTGCCGATCACGATGATCGCGCTCGCCTTGCCAACATCCGGCGCATCGACGCCGGCGAGCTCCTCGTCGGCCACGACGAGCACGTCGCCGGCGCCCATGTTCGCAAGCGGCGCATCGCTCCGCGTGAAGCCGAGCACATCGGCGCCGCGAGCGTTCGCCGCGCGATCGGGACGCAGCGCCAGATCCTCGACGCCGGCGAGCGGCGCTTCATCGCCCTGCGGAACGCGGTAGGCGCCGGCGCCGCCGGTCGAAGCGACCAGTTGCGACAGGAGATACAGCGCCTCGTTCGACAGCATGGGCGAAGCGAGCACGAACGCGCGCTTTCCACGCAGCATCTGCGCAGCCGCGGCGATGGCCAGCTCCCAGTCGGTGCCGGCGAGCGTGCCGCCGTGACGCACGAGAGGCACGTCCACGCGATCCTGGCGATTCATCCAGCGATACGACAACCGCCCGTGGTCGCACATGAAGTACTTGTTCACGTCGTCGTTCGCGCGGGGGCGAAGACGCACGATCGTGTTGTCGCGCGTCTCGATGATCATGTTGCAGCCCTGCGAGCAGTTCGGACACACCGACGCCGTGCGGTCGAGCTCCCAGCTGCGCGCCTTGTTCAGCGAATCCTTGGAGAGCAGCGCGCCCACGGGACACAGCTCGATCACGTTGCCGGCCCACGGGTGCGTGAGATCCTTGCCCTCGAATTTGCCGATGAGCGCGCGGTCTCCGCGCTCGCTGACGTTGAGCACAGGGTCGTGCGCCACGTCGTCCATGAATCGCACGCACCGCGTGCAGAGAATGCAGCGGTTGGTCGTGTACATCACGTCGCCGCCGAAATCCTCCACCGGATTGAACCGCTTGGGATCGCGGAGCCGGCCTTCGGCGCGCCCTTCCTGATAGGTGTAGTCCTGCAGCTCGCATTCACCCGACTGATCGCAGATCGGACAGTCGAGCGGATGGTTGATGAGCAGCATCTCGAGCACGCCCTTGCGCGCCTCGGCGGCCTTGTCCGAGTGCACGTGCACCACCTGGCCTTCGGCCACCGTCGTCGCGCACGACGGTGCGAGCTTGGGCGCCTTCTCGACCTCGACGAGGCACATGCGGCACACGCCGGCGATCGGCAGCGCCGGGTGGTAGCAGTAATGCGGGACCAGAACGCCGGCGTAGCGCGCGGCCTCGAGGATCGTCGTCCCGGCGGGCACGCTCACCTGCCGGCCTTCGATGGTCAGGTTGACGAGTGGAGTTGCGTTGCTCTCAGCCATTACGCGACCGCCGGCACGAGGTGATGCTTCTTCTTCTTGATGAGCGCCTCGAAGTCGGCGCGAAACTTCTTGATGCCCGATGCGACCGGCGTCGCGCACGAGTCGCTCAACACGCAGATCGTCTTGCCAGTCATGTTCTCGCCGATGTCCAGCAGCGTATCGAGATCTTCGGGCGTGCCGTCGCCGGCCACGATCCGCTCGAGGATGCGCGTCGTCCAGGCCGTTCCCTCGCGGCACTGCGTGCATTGCGCGCAGCTCTCGTGCGCGAAGAACCGGGCTGCCCGCGCGATCTGCTTCACGAGATTCTGCGCGTCATCGATGACGATCACGCCGCCCGAGCCGAGCATTGTCCCCTGTGCGACGAAGCCCTCGTAGTCCATCAGACTCGCTTCGGCTTCCTCGACCGTCTGGATCGGGACCGAGATGCCGCCGGGGATGATCGCCTTGAACTTGCGACCGGGCAGCGGACCCCCGCAGAGCTCGTGCAGGAAATCTTTGAACGGGAAGCCCATCGGCACTTCGTAATTGCCCGGCCTCTGGATGTTGCCGCACACGGAGTAGAGCTTGGTCCCGGTGCTCTTCGGGTTATCGGCCCGCATCCACTGCTTGTACCAGGCGGCGCCGTTGTTCAGGATGTGCGGCACCGCCGCCAGCGTCTCGACGTTGTTGATCGTCGTCGGCTGGGCGAACACGCCGGCCACCGCCG
Source organism: Gemmatimonadaceae bacterium (assembly GCA_035493635.1). Lineage (GTDB taxonomy): Bacteria > Gemmatimonadota > Gemmatimonadetes > Gemmatimonadales > Gemmatimonadaceae > JAQBQB01. The sequence continues at coordinate 35,414 of DATJHY010000062.1, forward strand.
GAAACGGCGGCTTGATGCGTGGGTTCCCGCGCCGTCCCTCGATCGAGTTCATGAGCGCGGTCTCTTCGCCGCAGATGTACGCGCCGGCGCCTCGGTGCACCCAAATATTGACTGTCTTGCCGGTGCCCATCGCGTTCTTGCCGAGGATTCCGGCCGCGTAGCACTCCTTGAGCGCGGCTTCCACACGCGCGATGGGTTCGGTGAACTCACCGCGAATGTAGATGTAGCACGTCTCCGCGCCGATGGCGTAGCTGGCGATCGCGCAGCCTTCGACGAGCGCGTGCGGCGTCCAGCGCATGATCTCGCGATCCTTGAACGTGCCAGGCTCGGACTCGTCGGCGTTGCAGCAGAGATAGTGCGGCTTGCCGTCGCCCGGCTTCATGAACGACCACTTGAGGCCGGTCGGAAAGCCCGCGCCGCCGCGGCCACGCAGTCCCGAGTCCTTCACGACGTTCACGATGTCGGCCGGCGCCATCCCGAGCGCCGTCCTGAGCGCCGTGTACCCGCCACGCTTCTTCCAGCCGTCGAGCGTGATCGCCTCTCGATCGCCGAAGTGCTTGGAGAGGACCGTCGTCTCGCGTGCGTGCGGTGTGTGCGGATATCCCATGCGTTACCCGAGTCCGGCGAGAATCTCCGGAACGCGTTCCGGAGTCACCGATTCGATGAAATCCTCATTGATCATGATCGGCGTGGCGAAGCCGCAGGCGCCGAGGCACTCGACCTCGATGACCGTGTACTTCCCGTCGGCCGAGGTCTGGCCGAGCTCGAAGCAGCCCGTCTGCTTGAGGAAGGCGTCGACCACGTCCTCCGCGCCGCACACGTTGCATGGCGACGTCGTACACACCTGGATGAAATGCCGGCCGACCGGGTGCTGATGGTACATCGTGTAGAACGTGACGACGCCCTTGACGTACGCGGGCGTGAGCTCGAGCACGTCGGCCACTTCCGCCATGCCTGCTTCGCTCACCCAACCACGCTCGTGCTGAACCATCCAGAGCGCTGGCAGGAGCGCCGCCATTTTTGTCGGGTAGCGGGTCAGGACCTCATCCAGCTCCTTGCGTCGCGCGCTGCCCGGCGTGAACACAGGCGTGTACGGCTCGTGACCGTGCCCACCCTCGCCGTGCGGCGCGTGCGCTGGCGCATGCAGCCCGCCCTCTTCGCCGGCCGTCCACACGCCGCCCCGATTCGCGTCGCTCATCGGTCGATCTCTCCCATCACGATGTCGATCGACGCGTTGATCGCGATGACGTCGGAGAGCAAGTGCCCTTCGACCATGCGCGAGATCGCCGACAGGTTGACGAAGGACGGAGGCCGGATGCGCCACCGCACCGGCTTGGACGAGCCGTCGGACACCATGTAGTAGCCTTTCTCGCCCTTGGGGCTCTCGAGGGCGACGTAGCATTCGCCCATCGGTGGCCGCGGGCCTTCCATCACCTGCTTGAAGTGATGGATCATCGATTCCATGTCGCTCGTCGCCTTGCTCTTGGGCGGCAGGATGACGCGATGCGCGTCGACGTTCACTGGGCCATCGGGTAGTCGCGCCAGCGCCTGCTCGAGAATACGCGTCGACTGCCGCATCTCCTCCATGCGCACGAGATAGCGATCGTACACGTCGCCATTCGTGCCCACGGGGACCTCGAAGTCGTACGTCTCGTAGTCGAGATACGGAAAGTCCTTGCGCACGTCGTAGCCGACGCCGGACGCCCTGATCATCGGCCCGGACAGGCCATAGTTGGTCGCCTCTTCCGGCGACATCACGCCGAGGCCCACGGTGCGGCCGACCCAGATGCCGTTGCGCGTGATGATGCGATCGATCTCGTCGACGACCTTGGGGAAGCCTCGGAGAAACGCGGTGAGGCCATCGGTCCAGTGATCGGGGACGTCGGCGCCCATGCCGCCGACGCGCGTGAGCGTCGTCGTGAGGCGCGCGCCGATCCAGGCCTCGAGCAACTCGTAGACCTTTTCGCGCTGCTGGAACGCCCAGAGGAACGGTGTGTAGGCGCCGATGTCGATGCAGGTCGTCCCGACCCACACGAGGTGCGAGATAATGCGCGACAGCTCGCACGCGATCACCCGTAGCACCTTGCATCGCTCGGTGATCTCGATGCCGAACAGCCGTTCGGCGCCGAGCGCGAACGCGACGTTGTTGCCCGGCGAGTTCAGATAATCCTCACGGTCCGTCCACGGGATGATCTGGTTGTACTGGCGATACTCGCCAATCTTCTCGAAGCCGCAGTGGAGGTAGCCGACGTGCGGGATGCAGCGCACTACCGTCTCTCCGTCCAGCTCGAGCACCAGGCGAAGCACGCCGTGCGTCGCCGGGTGCTGCGGCCCGATGTTGATGAGCATGTGCTCGCCGTCCAGGCCCGGCTCGATCTCCGGCGGCGCCTCCATCGTCACCACGTTGCCGCTCTCGTCGACAGCGAGCGGCACGCGCTGCGGCCGGCCTTGGGTGTCGAGGCCGGTCGTAGAGAGTTCGACCTCGACTGTGCGTTTGGTCGTCGCCATGGCTACTCTCCCGTCTCCTCGCCGGCGCTCAGCCGGCGCTGCATTTCGGCGGGCAGGTCTTCGTACGCCTCGGCGATGGTCAACTCTTCCTTCGAGTATCGCGCCTCGGGATTGGCCGACAGCGCCTGGCGAAGCTGCTCGGATCGGCTGAACCGGCCACGGAGGGGAAAGTCTTTCCGCAACGGAAACCCTTCCCGGTACTGCTCCCACATCAGAATGCGGCGCAGGTCGGGGTGCCCGACGAACCGAATGCCGAACATGTCGTAGCACTCTCGTTCCAGCCAATCCGCACCGCGATAGACGTCATACACGCTCGGCACCTCGAGCGGCGTGCCCTTCTCGAGCAGCACTTTGACGCGGAGAAATCGGCGGTACGGCAGCGATCGCAGATGCCACACGACCTGCAGCGGCTGTTCGAGATCGCGGAACTCGACCGCGGTCACGTCGGAGAGATAGTCGTAGCGCTGCGTTGGATCGTCGTGCAGCCACTGGATCACGTCGTGCACGCGCCCCGGCTCGACGATTACCGTGGTCTCGCCCCACACGACCTCGACGCGACGGATGGCGGTGCCGAACTGCTGCTGCAGGCTCTCCGCCGAGGGGTTCGACGCGCCGCCCTGCCTCGGAAT
>DATJHY010000063.1:0-17389 GCA_035493635.1 Gemmatimonadaceae bacterium
TCACTCAGGGCCGGGATGTCAAACCGTTCGCGTGTCTCGTCGAGCCACCCTCACTGGACGCGCGAATCGCCGCGCAAGCCGCGGTGTTCACGATGTGCTCGGACAAGTGGCATTCGTTCGACGAGTTTCTGCGTGCACACGGGCTAGAGGGCGCGTTGACCAAGTTCGTCATCGATGCACCGTGCGTCGGTCAGATTCGGGATCAACTCGACCTGGTCGGCGTTGACGAGCGACGGCTATTCCCCGATCTCGACGGCGTCGCGGCGGCGATTCGCCGGTATTACGCGTGACGTGCTACGGTTCGTAGTTCACAAGCGGACGGCAACGGCAACGGCGACAGCCCAACGCAGAGGCGCGGAGGACGCGGAGGGCGCAGAGGGCGCAGAGGAACTACTTGAACGCAGAGGCGCGGAGACGCAGAGTCGCAGAGGGTTTCCGTTTGGTCCTACAGCGCCTGTTCGCACGAGCCCGGACGAACTTTTCTTTGGCAGTGCCGCTCGGGACGCTATTCGTGACATCCGGAGCGGCAGTGCAATCAAAGAATCCCGCACGTTGCGCGTCGAACCCTCGGCCGGAGCAGTTCTCTGCGGCTCCGCGCCTCTGCGTCTCTGCGTTGAGTAGTTCGATCCGGGCTCGTGGCGGAATGAGCCGGCCCGGCGTGCGGTCCTCTGCGTCCCTCCGCGTCCTCTGCGCCTCTGCGTTAAGTAGTTGTAGTTGTAGTTGTAGTTGTAGTTGTAGTTGTAGTTGTAGTTGTAGTTGTAGTTGTAGTTGACGTTGGCGCTGGCGTTGCACGCAGTTGCGAGTCGAGGATCGTCTTGGCACCCGATGACGATGTAGATTTTCGCCCGACTTCACTCGTCATGCATGGTGTTCTTCAAACGAAAAGAGAAAGCGCCGGCCGAGGTGCAACGGCTCGATTGGAAGCTGCTCGAGCGTGGGGCGGTGGCGCTGTACCACAAATCCTCGATCCTCTCGGCGGACCTCGGCTGGTTCCGGCACCAGCGGTACGTCATCCACGAGCTCGATGCCGGCGGCTGGTCGAGCGCCGACACGTTTCACGTCGACGCACAGCGAGTGCTGCGCTTTCCGGCGTACTATGCGCGCAACCTGGCGTCGTGGATCGACTGCCTGGCTGAAATCGACGTGCCCGACGAGAGCGGCGTCGTGCTGGCGTTTCGTCGCTACGATGCCTTCGCCAAGGCGCAGCCACAGTTGGCGCAAACGGTGCTCGACAGCATCGAGTCCACATCGCGACGGTTTCTCCTCACCGGGCGCCGATTGCTCGCGTTGGTGCAATCGGACGATCCGCGAATCCGCTTCGAGCGGGTGGGGGCAATGCCGGTCACATGGAATCCGCGTGAGTGGATCGACTCGGATCGGATCGGCGCGCGCGGGTGACCGCTCAGAAGGACGTTCTCGCGCCAAGCGAAATTCGACCGGGAGCGGGTGCGGCGAAAAGCGACGTTCGTGATCCGTCATGGGCGCCTGCGGCCTGGCGCCGACTGCGCCTCAGCGACCGCACGGCGATCTCGTGCCCGACGGCGTACCCGAAAACGCCGCCGATCACCTCGTCGGAGAGCCAGTGCCGGCGGTCGAGGGTCCGCCCCACCGCAACGCCGCCGACGACGAGCCAGGGAAGCGGCGCCGCAATGCCGAGCGAGTAGCGTTTGGTGAGAAACGCCGCGCACGCGGCGACGTTGGTGATATGTCCTCCGGGAAACGAATGCCGCCCCCACGCACGCGTCCCGGGGAAATGGATCTCGTACTGATCGCCGGATTCCGCGGGCGGCGGCGTGACCGCGGAGTGGCCGCTGTCCGGTCGAGTGCGGGCGACGATGGGGTATACGACGAACGTGCGCACCACGCTCGTGGCGCCGTATGCCGTGGCGCAGCCGATCAGCCCCTCGCGCAAGGGTGCGCTTCTCGCAACGATGCCGACCGCGTAGAGGCCAAGGACCACGGGCGTCACCTGTCTGCCCGAGAACGCCGCGCCGCCTTCGCGGAGCTGAGCAAGCGGACTCCACACTGCATCGTTCCGCTGCTTCACCGCCCAGCGGTCCACGTCATCGTCCCATGGCGACACCGCGGCCGCACCGGCGAACGCCGCGCCAGCCATGAGCCAGTCCGACGGCTTACCGTGCAGTGGCGATGTCAGGATCGCCCAGGCGTCGCCGGCGGAATTGGCGATGTCCCGGACGACGATGCGTCCCACGGATTGCGCGCCGACGTCATTCGCGGTGAAAGCAAGCAGAGTGGCGGCCAAAACCGTGCGGGCGGTGCGATGAATGCGCATCGTTCTTCGAGTTCTCGTTCGGGCTGATCCGCGCCGGAATCTGGCAAGAGCCGGGCCCCGTAGTGATCTTGCATGCGAGCGGTTTGCCGCTCGCTCTCACAATTCCGAAATTCTCTCGAGGACGCATGCGTCACGGATACATGTACAACGGAGCATACGAGCTGAACTTCGCCGATCTCCATCCCGGGACGACCACCTACAAGACCACCGACGGCGAGGAACGCCCGCTTCCACCGTGGCCGGACTCGGTCGACGGGATTCGGATCGCCTACATGGAGAAGCACGGCAAGAAGTTCTTCGCCGTACGCGTGCAGCACGGCAAGGCCGATCTCGTACTCGAGAACCCGGTCTACATCGATCCGATGCGGCACATGAACAACCGCCGCTTCACCGCGCAGCCAACGCTGGTGAGCGACGACGAAGCGTCGACCCTGCTCGACGACATCATTCGCGCGAACCCCGACAAGCAGGCCGAGCTCGCGCTGATGATCAACCGGGTCAATCAGATCCGGCGCGCTTCGCGGCCGAAGAGCGCGTTGTAAGAGATCTCATAACCTCTTCGGCGGCGCGCCGGCCGGTGGCGATGGCGCCGTGGACGGTACCGGTGCGACCTTCGGGGTCCGCGGCCTCGCCGGCGAAAAAGAGCGTGCCGCGCAGCGGACGCGCGAGCGCCGTTGGCGCGCCGTCGCCGCCCACGGTTTGATAGCTGTAGGCACCGCGCGCGAATGGGTCGTGCAGCCAGTCGTGCGTCCACGCGGCTTCGACCATGGCGCGTACGCGACGCGACGTGAGCCGGAACTGACGCGCCAGCGCGGCGATCGCCGTGTCCTCGAGTTGTTCCGACGCGAGTCGCGAGAGCGAGAGCGCCGTCGGTCCGCCTGCCCATGCCACGAGCACCGGCGCACTCACGGGGTACGCCGTCCACCACACCGGGAAATCATCGTCGCCCGTGTGCAAGAAGCTCAGTGTGTCGAGCTCCTCCGTCTCGACCTGTTTGGCGTACCATTCCGTTCGCCAGAACGGCTCCGACAGTCGTAGAACGATTCGTACGACCGCGCCCATTGCCAGGTGTTGCAGAGCGTCGCGCTTCAGGCGCAGCTCAGGATTGAACTCGATCGCGCCAGGTTCGCCGATCGGCGCCTGGAGGACGCCAAGCGGAACGCCGACGATCGCCGCCTGTGCCGCGACAGGCGGTCGCGTCCGCCCATCAGCGTGCCGAACTTCTGCCAGCACGTTGCCGGGCGCCCATCGGACCCCGGTGACGACAGCCGAAGTGCGGAGGCGATCACCGAGCGGAGCGCCGATCCAGTCGACCACGCGGTCGTAGCCGTCCAACACGCGGCCAATCCGTCGCTCGCGCACGTCATCGCCGGGACTCCCGCCTTCGGCGAGCGCGCGCTCACTGATCCGCTTGGGATCGGCGGCGTGAAATCCTTCGACGTATTGCAGTGCGAGCGCGCGGGCGCGTGCCAGTCGCCGGCCCCCGGGTCGCCGGTCGAAAAAGTCCGCGAACGACCGATCAGGCCGGCGCTTGGCATCGAGCCGCCGCATCACTCGATCGAGCTGCTCCCAGAAGTCGTCCGCGGGGCGAAACCCTCGACCGCCCGGCATCGCCTGCCATCGTCGCCCGCTGATGTCGCAGCTCGCGAGCTTCGCCTCGCGCAGGATCTCGTCCAGCTCCGGAGCGCTTCCGTGAATGAACTCGGCGCCAAGCTCGACCGGAACCGGCGTAGCGCTGTCGCGATGGGTGAAGATGCGCCCGCCAACCCGTTCGCGCGCCTCGAGCACGACAACGTCGACGCCGTTCTCGTGCAAGGCGCGCGCGGCAGACAGGCCGGCGACACCGGCACCGATTACCACCACGTCGGGCATGACTGGTTGCTCGTGCTCGTTTCGCGCAGCCCAGTCGCATACCGTATTCCGCCGCAGACGCGGATGGGAGCCTGCGAGGCAGCGGCGGTCTCGCCACCAACGAGCCAATTGCGAGGTTGGCGCCACAAATACGCCAGTTTGACGCCTCCCTCAAAGCCGTTCGGGACACTAGATTACACCGTCCCCCCAAAATCCAACGAACCTTTTGGCCCCCTTGCTAATGGACGGCTCGACGGCCCTAGCGATCTATCGAGAGGAAAAGGCCCGCGCGCTCCAGGAGCGCCGGATTTCGCACGCGCAGCTCATGGCCGAAGCCAAGGAGGCCTTCGCTAAGATGTTGGCGGATGCACAGTTGGCTCGGAAGGGTGGGCGCCCACGTACCAACCCCGTGCCTCCTGCCGCCGCGGCCGCCGCTGCCAAGCCAAAGCCGGTCGCAGCCGCGCCCGTCAAGAAAGCGGCGCCGGCGAAACACGCGGCTAAGGCTCCGGCAAAGTCGAGCCCGGCCAAGAAGGCGTCGTCCAAGGTCCGGGTCGGTGCAAAGCGGGCCCAGCCGGCGCGCACCAAGGCGGCAGTGAGCCACAAGGCGAACGGCAAGAAGTCCGTCGCCCGGGCTCATCGGTCAGCGCAACACACGTCTTCCCGAACGGCTCGGACGGCAACGCGTAGCAAGTCGGCCAAGAAGCGGTAGCTTCCCGACCGATGCGCGCCCACCGCGTTGTCATCGGTCTCCTGGCTGGTTTGGTTTTCGGAAGCGCGATCGGCGCGGTAGATGGCGCGGTCGCGCTTCGTGTTGCCGGGGTGCTCGAGCCGATCGGGACGCTCTGGGTGAATGCGATCCGGATGACCGTCGTGCCGCTCGTCATGTCGCTGCTCTTCGTGAGCGTGGCGACGCACGAGTCGGCCGCCGGGATGGGCCGACTGACCGCGACGACGATAGCGACATTCGTCGCCCTGCTCGTGTTCGCGGCGGTTGTTGCGCTGCTGCTGGCGCCTCCGCTCATCGCCGACATGAAGCTCGCGCCTGACATGGCCGAGCGGCTTCGGGCCACGGCGAGCGCCAACGCCGGCCAGGCAGCGGCGCAGGTGACTCGTCTCCCTGGATTCGCGGCATGGGTGACGTCGCTCGTGCCGGTGAACGCCGTCAAGGCGGCGGCCGACGGCGCGATGTTGCCGCTGATCGTGTTCACGGTCCTATTCGGGTTGGCGAGTCGTCAGATCGAGCCCTCGCTCCGGGACGCACTGGTCAGCTTCTTCGGCGCGATTGTTGGAGCGACGACGACGATCGTCGAGTGGATCATCTTCGCGGCGCCGGTCGGCGTGTTCGCGCTGGTGGCCGTGGCCGCGAGCCGAGCCGGGATCGCGTTGGCCGGCGCGATGGCGTACTACATCCTCGCGATCTCCGCGCTGCTGGTGCTGTTCGCGCTCCTGACATATCCCGTCGCGTCGATCCTCGGTCGGATCCCGCTGGGATGGTTTACGCGAGCGGTTCTGCCCGCGCAGGCCGTGGCGCTGAGCTCGAGCTCGTCCCTCGCGTCGCTGCCGGCGCTCGTCGAGGGCGCGCGAGCGCTCGGTCTGCCGGTCTCGGTCGGCGGTTTCGTGCTGCCGTTGTCGGTGTCGACGTTCAAGGTAGCGACCCCCATCTCCTGGCTGCTCGGCACGCTGTTCCTGGCAAAGCTGTATGGCGTGACGCTCGCATCGGGGGCCGTTCTGTCGATCGCGTTCCTGTCGGTAGTGTTGAGCCTCACGATTCCCGGTGTGCCGCAGGGCGCGGTGTTGTTGCTCGCGCCGGTGCTCGTGCAATACGGGATTCCGGCGGAAGGCGTGGCGCTGCTCCTCGCGGCCGACACCATTCCGGATCTCGTGGGGACGATGACGAACGTGACCGGGGACATGGTGGTCGGGGCGGTCGTGGCGCGGCGGGCGGTTGCGGAGGTACCGTCGGTGGCGCCATCATCCGCCGATGCGTGACGGCGGCTTTCGAGTTCGCGGTAGAGAAATCTCGCGGATCATTCTATTCTCGGCGGTCGCGGCGGCGTGCAGCAAGGCGCCGGCTCCCCGCGGGTCCGAGACCGCGGCGTCCAAGCGCGCGGAGAGTGCCACGACAGCTACCGGCGACGCGACGTGTCCCGCGACCGGATATTGGGCGAAGTGCTCCGTGCTGTACCGGCTCGAGCGCGCCGGTCTGGCGCCGCATATCGATTCGACGGCGACACCCGAAGAGAAATCGCTCACGGGCCAGGCGTTCGTCGTGAAGATCGGCTCGTTGGCGCGGCTCGAGGTCTTTCTCTATCCGGATTCGGCAGCGCGATTGGCCGACGAGACGAAGCTGGACAAGTCGAAGCTCGTGGGCGCGACGGCTCCGCAAACGATCCTGCGGGAGCGCACGCTGATCGAGAATGCCAACCTCGTGGGACTGTTGACGAGCATCAACGCGCACCAGCGGGAGCGCGTATCCGATGCGCTCACCGCGGGCCCCCCGCAGGCTTCGACGTCTCGCTGATCTATGCCCCGGAATCGCGCCGCCGTTCGACGACTCATGCTCCTGGCGTTAGCGACCATCAGCCTGGCGGCGTGCATGACGTGGCCGTTCGGGAGCGGGCACGCGCGGCCGGATCCGAGCATCGCGGTCCCCGACAGTTTTCTCGTCGCGTTCGAGACGAGCCGCGGCCGCTTCGACGTGATGGCGCGAAAGAGCTGGGCGCCCGTTGGCGTGGATCGCTTCTACACGCTGCTCCAGAGCCACTACTACGACGACGTTCGTTTCTTCCGCGTGGTGAAGAACTTCGTCGCGCAGTTCGGACTGCCGGGCGATCCCAGGCTAAACGATGCCTGGCGCGTGCGGCGAATCGCCGACGAGCCGGTGAAGCACACGAACTCGCGCGGCGCCATCGCCTACGCGCGCGGCGGGCCGGGCACGCGGACCGTGCAGATCTTCATCAACCTGCGTGACAATCCGCGATTGGACACGCTGAACGCATTCGGATTCCCGCCCATCGCCGAAGTCGTGGCCGGGATGGGGATCGTCGATTCGCTGTACTCCGGCTACGGCGAGGCGACGCCACGAAGCGGCGCGCAACCCGGACGTGCAGGTCCGAGCCAGGATTCGATCTCGCGACAGGGGAACGCGTACCTCGTCCGCGGCTGGCCCAAGCTCGACTACGTCAAAACGGCGCGTATCGTTCGCGAGTGGCGCTCGCCGGCACACGACTCGGAAGGTCGCTGATGGCCGTGACCACGGTGGCGCGCAACGGTGTGACGGCGCCGTGAGCGCGCGCGCGATCGGTTTGGTCGCGCCATGGCTGATCTCGATCGCCGCCGATCGAGTGGCGGCGCAGGCGACCATCGACACCACGCGCTGCGACTCCATCGTCGCCGCGGCACGCGCGGACTCGGTCGATGCGGGGTTGTTCGTATCCACCTCGCGAGTCGCCGGCGCGGAACTGAGTCCCGCACGCGTGGACAAGATCGTCTCGGCCATCGCGACCGCGTTCGAACCCCCGCGTCCCTTCCGCTTGACCGTGTTCAGCGGCGACGTGCGGATGCGTACGCTTCGGCCACGCGCTCGGTCGCGTGCGCAGCTTCGAGCGCCCGTGCTCAGGGGCATCTACCGCGTGTACACGAGCCGCAAGGGAGTCGATCGCGTGGCGCTGGTTCGGTCGGCGCTCATGCCGGGATTCGATTCGGCGGCGATCGAGGCGATTCGATGGGGCGGTGAGGTCGGCGTGTTCATGCCGTCGCGCGGGGAGGATTCCCTGGCGCTCGATATCACGTTCAGCAGCGATTCTGCGGCAGGCGCTCGCCGAATCGTCAGGGCGTTCTTTCCGAGAATGCCTGTCGTCGACGCACTGCCGGCACTCGACAATCCGGCGCCTGACTTTCCGGACGACGAGCGGGCGGATAGCACGACCTACGGTGAAGTCGTGTTCCGGCTCGTCGTCGATCGCGCGGGCGCACCAATGATGGAGACCGTCGAAGTGTTGCGCGCGGCGTCGGTCAGCTTCGTGCGCGCGGCCGTCAAGGCGCTCCCGATGCAGCGATTTGTGCCGGCGACGATTCACGGGTGCGCGGTTGCCCAGGAGGTCGAGTACCCCATGACCTTCGTTCTGCCGCGCGCCCCGTCACGGGAAATGCAGGATCCGGGCGATGCGCTGCCTCCGCCGGCATTGACGCCATAGCGGCCTCGGGTCCATAATCGGCGCGGCATCAGCGCCAATTCTCCATACTCACCTCCATTCTCCAGCCATGGCTCATGCACCGCTCCCGCTCGCTCACCGTGGATTTGGTGAGACGCTGCGGCGCGACGCATGGTGGCTCCAGCCACTCGTCGTCTTCACGATCCTCGGCGCGTTCGTCGTTTATGCGACGTGGGCCGCTTTCCAGAACGCTCATTACGCCTACGGGCCGTATCTCTCGCCCTTCTACTCCCCCGAGATCTTCGGCAGCTCGCCGCACGCCTGGTTCGGCCCCAAGCCGGCGTGGTGGCCTGCGCTGCTGCCGTTCTCGCCCGCGCTGATCATCCTGCCGTTCCCCGGTCTGTTCCGCGTGACGTGCTACTACTACCGCGGTGCCTACTACAAGGCGTTCTGGGCCGATCCGCCCAACTGCGCCGTAGGCGAGCCACGGTCGAGCTACCTGGGCGAGCGCTATTTCCCGCTGATCGTCCAGAACATCCATCGGTACTTCCTCTACGTCGCGCTGCTCTTCCTGTTCTTCCTGTCGCACGACGTGTGGAAAGCGCTCTGGTGGGACGACGGCGCAGGCGGCGTGAAGTTCGGCGTCGGGCTTGGCACCATCATCCTCGCGGCGAACACGGTCTTTCTCAGTCTTTACACGCTCGGCTGTCACTCGCTGCGGCACATGGTGGGTGGGTTTCTCGACCAGCTATCGCGACACCCAGTGCGCAGGCAGGCCTACGCCTGCTCGAGCTGCCTCAATCGCTGGCACATGAAGTGGGCGTGGACGAGTCTGATCAGCGTCGCATTCGCCGACGTCTACGTGCGCATGTGCTCGATGGGCATCTGGCACGACTGGAGGATTCTCTAATGCCGGCCCGGATGGCGCGATGACCGACTACCAGACGGTCGAGCACGACGTGCTGGTGATCGGCGCCGGCGGCGCGGGCCTGCGCGCGGCGATCGAGGCGGCCGCGCAGGGCGTGAGCGTGGGCCTCGTCTGCAAGTCGCTCCTCGGCAAGGCGCACACGGTCATGGCCGAAGGCGGCATGGCGGCGGCGATGGCGAACGTGGACGACCGCGACAACTGGCGCGTCCACTTTGCCGACACGATGCGCGGCGGGCAGTACGTCAACAACTGGCGCATGGCCGAGCTGCACGCCAAAGAAGCGCCGGAGCGCGTCAAGGAGCTCGAGGCGTGGGGTGCGCTGTTCGATCGCACGCCCGAAGGGCGCATCCTGCAGCGTAACTTCGGCGGACACCGCTACCCACGACTCGCGCACGTCGGCGATCGCACTGGGCTCGAGCTCATTCGCACGCTCCAGGACCACGGCATCCATCAGGGACTCGACGTGCACATGGAGTGCACCGTGCTCACGCTCCTCAAGGACGGGGATCGCGCGGCCGGTGCCTTCGCCTACGACCGCGAACGCGGTCGTTTTCGTCTGTTCAAGGCGAAGGCGGTGGTGGTGGCGACGGGCGGCATCGGCCGCGCGTACAAGATCACGACGAACAGTTGGGAAGGAACCGGCGACGGCCATTCGCTGGCCTACCATGCGGGAGCCGCTCTGCAGGACATGGAGTTCGTGCAATTCCATCCGACGGGGATGATCTGGCCGCCGAGTGTGCGTGGCATCCTCGTCACCGAAGCGGTACGCGGCGAAGGAGGCGTATTAAAGAATCGAGATGGCCGACGGTTCATGTTCGACAACATTCCCGATCTCTACAAGGCGCAGACGGCGGACGATCCGGAAGAGGGCTGGCGCTACACGCAAGGCGACAAGGATGCACGGCGGCCGCCCGAACTGCTGACGCGCGACCACGTGGCGCGCATGATCGTGCGCGAGGTGCGCGAAGGACGTGGCTCGCCGCACGGCGGCGTGTTCCTGGACATCGCGTGGGTCAAGCAGAAGATCCCGAAGTCGGAAGAGCACATCAAGCGCAAGCTGCCGAGCATGTATCATCAATTCATGCAGCTCGCCGGGGTCGACATCACCAAAGAACCGATGGAGATCGGGCCGACGACGCATTATGTGATGGGCGGCATCCGCGTCGACGGTGACACGCAGATGTCGACCGTACCCGGGCTGTTCGCCTGCGGCGAGTGCGCGGCGGGACTGCACGGCGCGAACCGGCTCGGCGGCAACTCGCTCTCCGATCTCATCGTGTTCGGCCAGCGCGCCGGTGAGCACGCGGCGAGGTTCGCGGCGCAGAACGGCGCGGCTGGCATCGACGAGGCGCAAATCCAGGTTGCCGAGCGCGAGGCGCTGCTGCCATTCGACAGCCTGACCGGCGAGGGACCGTACCAGGTACAGGATTCGCTGCAGGAGACCATGCAGGACCTCGTCGGCATCGTGCGTGCACAGCACGAGATGGAGGAGGCGCTGTCCCGGCTCGAGACGCTCAAGGAGCGAGCCCGCTGCGTGAGCGTCCGCGGAAACCGCGAGTACAATCCAGGATGGCACACCGCGCTCGACCTCAAGAACCTGCTCACCGTGTCGGAGGCGATCACACGGTCGGCGATCGAACGAAAGGAGAGTCGCGGCGGTCATTTTCGCGACGACTACCCGGACAAGGATCCGGCCTACGCGGCCTTCAACCTCGTCGTTCGCAAAGGGGCGGATGGTGAGATGCAGATTGCGCGCGAGCAGATTCCACCCATGCCCGACCACCTCAAGGCCGTCATCGAGGAGATGAAATAGTGGAGACCTCCACGCCGGGCACGGGGGCGATCGGCGGCACGCCTACGGCCACCGACCTCAAGGCGACAGACGCGTACACCGCGGCGCAGGCCGCGCAGGACGCGGCGGCCAAGCACGCGACGCGCGACTTTCGAATCTGGCGAGGCGCCGACGGCAAGGGTGAGTTCGTGCAATACAATCAGGACGTCGTGGAAGGCATGGTCGTGCTCGACGCGGTGCACGAGATCCAGGCAACGCAAGCCAACGACCTGGCCGTGCGCTGGAACTGCAAGGCGGGGAAATGCGGCTCGTGCTCGGCGGAGATCAACGGCATGCCCAAGCTCATGTGCATGACACGCCTGGCCGATCTCGACGCGACCAAACCGGTGACGGTCGAGCCGATGCGCGCTTTTCCCCACGTCCGCGATCTGGTGACTGACGTCTCGTGGAACTTCCGCGTGAAGAAGGGCATCCGGAAGTTCACGCCGCGAGCGCCCGACGCACCGGATGGCACCTGGCGGATGCAACAGCAGGACGCCGACCGCGTTCAGGAATTCAGAAAGTGCATCGAGTGCTTCTTGTGCCAGGACGTGTGCCACGTGTTGCGCGACCATCACAAACACGAGGAGTTCATTGGGCCGCGCTACTTCGTGTACAACGCCGCGCTCGAGATGCACCCGCTCGACACTGAGGACCGTGTCCCCGACCTGCGGAAACAACACGGCCTCGGCTACTGCAACATCACCAAGTGCTGCACCAAGGTGTGCCCCGAGCACATCACGATCACCGACAACGCGATCATCCCGCTCAAGGAGCGGGTGGTGGATGAATTCTTCGACCCGATCGGAAAACTCGTGAAGATCTACAGCCGGCGAAAACGGAGCTGATCCGGTTCCGCTTCAGCCGGTGATACGCGGAGCGCAGGTATGGACCTCAAGCCGATCACCCGAGATGGAATTCCCGCGGCCCTGCAGAAGGCCGAACGGTATCGCCTGCTCAACGACTCGTCGGCGGCGGAGAGCATCTGTCTCGACGTGCTCGAGATCGATCCGACGAACCAGGAAGCGCTGATCGCGCTGCTCCTCTCGATCACCGATCAATTCGGCGACGAGATGTCGGACGGCGTGCACCGCGCGCGCGAAGTGCTGCCGCGCATCAAGGACGAGTACGAGCGGACCTACTACGCGGGGATCATCTGCGAGCGACGCGCGCGCGCGCAACTCCTCCGAGGCGCGCTCGGCTCGGCCGAGGTCGCGGCGGAGTGGTTTCGCGAAGCGATGACCTGGTACGAGAAGGCGGAAGGCATGCGTCCGCACGGCAACGACGAATCCATCCTCCGCTGGAATACGTGCGTCCGGATGCTGAGCCGACACGAGCGCGAGCCGGGGCCGCGGGAGTACGAGCCGGCGTTGGAGGATTGAAGGCCGGCTCGGCAGCTCGGCAGCTCGGCAGCTCGGCAGCTCGGCAGCTCGTAGTCCGATCCAGCCTCGTGGCGGTCAATTAGAAGGTCACGGCCTTCGGTGTGTACGGTGCCTCGAGCGACTCGATTTCCTCGGCAGTCAAAGTCACATCGAGCGCCGCCACCGCGTCGGCCAGGTGATGTAGCCTGGTGGCGCCCACGATCGGCGCGGTGACGTCGCGCTTCGACAGCACCCAGGCGAGCGCGATCCGCGCCATCGACACACCGCGCGCGTCCGCGATCCGCTCGACGACATCGACGATCGACCAATCGGCGTTCGCGTACAATCGATCGGCGTGCGGATCGTTGTCCGAGCGCTTGGTGGTGCCCTTCGTCTTGTCGCGCGGTCTTGTCAGTACACCGCGCGCGAGCGGTGACCACGGAATGATGCCGAGTCCCTCCGACCGACAGAGTGGAATCGTCTCGCGTTCCTCCTCGCGGTAGAGGAGGTTGTACTGGGGCTGCACCGAAACGAATCGTGACCAGGCGTTGCGCTCCGAGATCCCCAGCGCTCGCGCGACCTGCCACGCGTAGCCCGAGCTGGCGCCGACGTAGCGCACCTTGCCTTGCTGCACGAGCAACTCGAGCGCGCCGAGTGTCTCTTCGATAGGGGTTCCCGGATCGAAGCGATGGATCTGGTAGAGATCGATGGTGTCGACGCCGAGCCGGCGCAGGCTCGCCTCGCATGCCTGGACGACGTGCTTGCGCGACAGCCCACCCATGTTTGGCCCGTCACCCATCGGGTAAAAGACCTTGGTGCCGATCACGACTTCGTCGCGTCGTGCCATGGACCGTAGCGCGCGTCCGGTGATCTCCTCGCTCAGCCCGAGCGAGTACATGTCCGCCGTGTCGAAGAAGTTGATCCCGCTGTCGACGGCCGCGCGGAAGAACTGTTGCGCCGCGGCCCCGTCGAGCACCCACGGCCGCCAGGTGGCGGTGCCGTAGGACATGCAGCCGAGGCAGAGCCGGGAAACAGTGAGCCCGGTGTTGCCGAGTGTGGTGTATTGCATGCTGGAGTGTGGCGAATGAGGGCGGCGCGTCAATGGCTCAGGCTTCTGTAAGGATTTAGCGGCGGGTTGTTGACGGCGCCGCTCACGCGCGACAGCTTCCCATTACCAAGTACG
The DNA here is from genome assembly GCA_035493635.1 of Gemmatimonadaceae bacterium. GTDB lineage: Bacteria > Gemmatimonadota > Gemmatimonadetes > Gemmatimonadales > Gemmatimonadaceae > JAQBQB01. Next base: position 13,602 of record DATJHY010000063.1, read on the forward strand.
GGGAGTCCTCGGTGGCCGGCGAGTCGATGGAGCTCGTGCAGGGCACGCTCGACGTTCTCGTGCTCCGCGCGCTCGCGTGGGGAACGATGCACGGGTACGCCGTGACGCGATGGATTCGCCAGCGGACCGATGGCGTGATCGAGATCGAGGACGCGCCGCTGTACAAGGCCCTCCACCGCCTGGAGCGTGATGGCTCGATCACCGCCGAGTGGGGACTCTCGGAGAACAACCGGCGCGCGCGGTATTACCGTCTGACCACCCGCGGTCGCGCGCGGCTCAAGGCCAAGGAGTCGGCCTGGCGCCGCTACGCCGAGGCGGTGTCGAAGGTGCTCGAGCCGGCGCCATGAAGCGTCTCTTCAGGCTGCCCTGGCGATCCGACCGGCGCATCGACGCCGACGTGGACGACGAGCTGCGCTTTCACCTCGACGCGCGCGTCGCCGACCTCGTCGCCGCGGGCGCGGCGCCGGAGGTGGCGCGGGCGCGCGCGAAACGCGAGTTCGGCGACCTCGACGACGCCAGGCGCTACCTCCGCGCGATGGACCGCAGCATCGAGCACGAACGCAGACAGAGAGAGACCATGAGAGAGCTCTGGAGAGACATCACCTACGGCCTGCGAAAGATGCGCGCCGCGCCAGCCTTCACCGCGACCGCGATCGCGACGATCGCGCTGGGTATCGGCGCGAACACGGCCGTGTTCAGCGTGGTGTACGCCGCGCTGCTGCGGCCGTTGCCGTATCCCGATGCCGATCGAATCGTGAGCGTGATGGCCGAATTTCGTGGCGAGCGGTGGGTGGCGTCGCCTCCGGATTTCACCGACTGGCGAGCGCAGTCGCGGTCGTTTTCGGCGATGGCGGCGATCAACGCCTATCCGCGGACCCTCACCGGCGTGGGCGACCCCCAGGCCGTACCGGCGGCGTCGGTCACGGGCGATTTCTTCGCCGTGTTCGGAGTCGCCCCCGCGCTGGGCCGGGCGTTCGATGCCGACGAGATGACGTTCGGTCACGCGCCAACGGTCGTTCTCTCCGACGGGCTGTGGCGGCGGGCGTTCGGGTCGCGACGCGACATCGTCGGGCAGTCCATTCAGCTCGACGGCAAGACGGTGCGAGTCGTGGGCGTCATGCCCGCCGGCTTCGCCTTTCCGACGCGTGCACAGCTCTGGACGCCGCTCGCGTTCAGCGCGAACGACCTGGCGACCCAGCGTGGCGCCCACTATCTGGAGGTCGTCGCGCGACTCCGGCCGGGCGTCGACGCCGAGGCAGCGGCGCGCGATGTCGGCGCCGTGGCCGCCCGGCTGTCGGCGGCGTTTCCCAGGACGAACAAGGGTCACTCCACCGCGTTGCTGGCGCTCAGAGACACTCTGATCGGCGCCACGCCGCGCCGCGCGCTGCTCGTCCTCCTCGGCGCGGTCGCGCTGGTCACGCTCATCGCGTGCGCGAACGTGGCCAATCTGCTCCTGGCGCGCGGCGCGGCGCGGCGTCACGAGCTCGCCGTGCGTGTGGCACTCGGCGCGAGCCCGGGGAGTCTCGTACGCACCGCGCTCACCGAGAGCGTGCTGCTGGCGCTGTTCGGCGGCGCAGTCGGGCTGGCCCTCGGCGCGCTCGCGGTGCGCGGGTTGACGGTGCTGCGTCCGGCGGCGCTCCAGGGCGTGGGATCCATCTCGATCGACTTCGTCGTGGTCGCGTTCACGCTCGGGGCATCGGTCGTCACCGGATTCGTGTTCGGGATCGTTCCCGCGGCCCAAACGATGCGCGCCGCGGGCCTTCACGCCGCGCTTCAGTCATCGAGCCGCACCGACACGGCCGGCATGCGCGCGGGACACATGCGGACGACACTGGTGGCGGCGGAACTCGCGCTCTCGGTGCTACTACTCGTCGGCGCCGCGCTGATGATCAAGAGTTTCGTGCGACTCCAGAATGTTCCACGAGGATTCGATCCCCGCGGCGTGCTGACGTTCGGCGTGTCGCTCACGGACGCTCGCTACCCAAAGCCATCGGACGCGGCTGCGTTCTACCAGTCGCTGACCGCGCAACTCGATTCACTTCCCGACGTGGAAGCGTCGGCCGGCATGAGCATCATTCCGCTCGACGGCGACGGCTTCCAGATCAGCGTGATGTCGCTCGACGGCCAGCCGATCCCGGATGCGGATCAGCCGTCACCGCAAATCCGGCTCGTGACCCCCGCCGCATTCCGCGCACTCGGTATTCGCGTCTTGCGCGGGCGGAGCCTTGGCGAGGACGACCGCGCAGGCCAGCCGCGCGCGGTGTTGGTCAACGAGCGTGCGGCGCATTTGCTGTGGCCGTCGGGCGATGCTCTCGGCCATCGCCTGGAAATCGGAACCAAGTTCGGACTTGGCGGTGAGCGCGCCGGGGGCGAAGTCGTTGGGATCGTGGCCGATGTTCACGACGAGGCCCTCGGTGCGCCGCCGCAGCCGACCGTCTACCTGGCGCACGCGCAGTTCCCGGTCAGCGACTTGACTGCCGTCGTGCGTGTTCGCGACGGGGTCGACCCGCTTCGTCTCGTCCCGGCCGTGCGTTCGGTGGTCAAGCGACTCGATGCGCAGCTGCCGCTCAACAATGTTCAGCCGATGACGAGAATCGAATCGGCGTCGGTCGCCCAGCCGCGCTTCGTCACGCTGCTGCTCGCGTCATTCGCGTTCATCGCGATGGCGCTGGCGATCGTCGGCGTGTACGGTGTGATGGCCTATCTCGTGGGCCAGAGGACGCGCGAATTCGGAATCCGGATCGCGCTGGGCGCGAGTCGTCGTGCCATCACGGCGTCCACGCTCGGGCGCGCCGCGAAGCCGATCGTGCTCGGCCTTGGCGTCGGGATGGCCGGCGCGGCCTTGCTGACGCGGACGATGCAGCGGCTCCTGTACGACGTTCAGCCCACCGATCCGGCAACCTTTCTGGCCGTGCCGTGCGTCCTGGCGACGGTCGCGCTGGTCGCGGCGTACGTGCCGGCGCGGCGCGCGCGAGAGGTTGATCCGGTCATTGCATTGCGAGGCGACTAGTGGCGCGCCTCAGCCGTGCCGGAACACGATCAAGGCGAGAATGGACGCCGGAGAATGATCGCCGTTGCCGGCACCGCGCGGCCGTGCGTTCAACTCACCGAATGCAGCGATCGACCGAAGCCACGCTTCGTCCGGTAGGTCGGCTGTGACGAGCGTATCGAGGATCCGTTCCGCGCCTTCGGCGAGCGTAGCGGTGGCGGCGTGACGCGCGGCGGCGGCGAGTGGGGCGAGCGCCGAGCGGCGGTGGCGCGGTGCGCGGGCCAGTGCGCGCGACACCCGCGTGAGCGCCGCGCGCCGCGCATGCGATGCCGCCGCCACGCCGAGCCGGATAGCCGAAGCGGCGCGCCGCTCGGCGAGCCAGCGTTCCGCGGCGGCGATCGCGGCAGTCGCACACGAATCGTCGAGCGCGACTTCGCGACCGTGCGCAATCTCGATCGCGCGGACGACTGTCGAGGCAGCGTCGGTGGGCCCGACGCCTACGTCGGCGATGAGTCGGGCATCGCCGTCGTGCGTCACCAGCGCGAGCCAGCCCGTCGTCGCGGATTCTGCGGCGGCGACGAGCGGCCTGACGTCGTCGTTGCGCCGGTGGGCGTCGGGCGTGAGCCACTCGCGCAACTCGCGGCCTACGGCGCCGCGCAGCTCGGCGAGGCTGGGCGATGGTCTCGCCGACGCGGACTGCGTCAGTGACGGTGCAAGGAGTCGACCCGCCAGACCAACCGTGCGCTCGGCGACGCGAAGCTTTTCACGCAGGCGCTGCTCCAGTCGCTGCAGCCGGTCG
>DATJHY010000064.1:0-7292 GCA_035493635.1 Gemmatimonadaceae bacterium
TGAAGACGGCGATCATGGCGACGACGCCTAACACGCCTGGCGCCCTGTACCGGTTGCTCGGACCGCTGGCGGCGTACGGGATCAACATGAGCAAGCTCGAGTCGCGGCCGACCGGCGAGCCGTGGACGTACAGTTTTTTCCTCGAGCTCGAGCACGACCTCGACTCGACGGACCTGGCGCGCGCACTCGACGCCCTGCGTGCAGCCGCGACGGAATTGCGAGTGCTCGGCACCTTCGAGCGAATCGCCGCGCCGAGTGAGGGCAGCGCTCTCTCCATTTAAGCGCGCAAGACAACTGGCAAGGCCGTGTTGTTGAGGCGCTGGTTGCTTGTGCATCGGCGCGCGACGAGGCCACATTGTGCGTTCGAGAGACGTTCACGGTTAGCACCGACCTCATCGCCGGAGACATCATGAGCCGAATTCGCGGCCCGTTGTCGCTGCTTCTCGCCCTCACCATCGCTGCGCTGCTGCCCTCCGGCGCACACGCGCAGCATAAGCCCCGAGTCGTCACCGTCTCCGATGGCGCGGCGGATCCCGCTGTCTCGCCCGACGGTGCCCAGATTGCCGTCAGCATCCTCGGCAAAATCTGGATCGTGCCCGCGAGCGGCGGCGACGCGCGGCAGGTGTCTAACGGAATCAGCTGGGACACGCATCCATCGTGGTCTCCCGACGGGCAGTTTCTGGTCTACGCACACGAGGACGGCGACGGGAGCGACCTCGTCATCACCAACCTCGCGACCGGGACGTCGGCAGGGCTCTATCACACGGACAAGGACATCGGCCAGACCGCGTTCACGCCGAAAGGTGACGAGATCTACTTCGTCGCGCAGTCGGAACAGCTCGACGCGCATCTCATGCACGTGCCGATCGAGGGCGGCGAGGCGAAGCCCGTCACCGAGACGCACGACTGGCACGAGTGGAGCTTCGCACTCTCGCCCGACGGCCAGCACGTGCTCCTGGCATCGGGCCGCTACGGCGGCGCCGATCTCTTTCGCATCGATCTCCCGAGCCGGGCGGCCACGCGCCTAACGAACACGCCATGGAACCAGTTCTCGGTGGCGTGGAGCGGCGACGGGAAGACCTTCTACTATATCAGGTCGGTCAACGCAATCGACTCGATCATGGCGATGCCGGCCGCCGGCGGAACGGCGCGGACCGTCTTCACCAGCCCGTACGACGACAAGGCGCTCGCGCTCTCGCCTAACGGCAGTACTGCGGTCCTCTGCGCTGCCCGCAAGCTCTACCGCCTCGATCTGCGCACGGGCACGACCATGCCCATCCCGTTCGCAGCCCGCTTCGTGCTGCCGGCCCAATCGGTGCCGGACATGGTCATCACGCACGCGCGCCTGTGGGATGGGACCGGGGCAGCGCCGGTCGCGGATCGCACGATCGAGATCAGGGGCGGCAGAATCGCCGCGATCGGCGGCAACGGCGCGCCTAACGCAATGGCCGGCGTGCCCGTGATCGACGCGCACGGCCGAACGGTGATGCCGGCGCTCATGGACAACCACTATCACTTCTGGGATTATCAGCAGGGCCCGTTCCTCCTGAGCCGCGGCATCACCAACATCCGCGACCCCGGCGCGCCGCTCTCACTCAGCATGAACTTCAAGGAAGCGATCGCTCTCGGCTTGTTCCCCGGGCCGGACATCTACTCGGCGGGCCCGCTGATCGACGGACTCGGCGACTATCACCCGTTGGTCGACGTGATGATCGATGACACCGCCGCGGCGGCGACGGTCGTTCACGCATTCAAGGCCCAGGGCGTCGACCTGCTCAAGGTGTACTTCATGCTCAAGCCCGACGTGTTGTGCGCCGTCGTGCGCGAAGCACACAAAGTCGGACTGAAAGTGACCGGGCACATCGGCGTCCACACGAGCTGGGGCCAAGCGATGGATTGCGGCATCGATGGTCTCAATCACATCCGCGTCTGGGCCGATTTGCTTCCGGCGAGCGAACAACCACAGGGCTACAACGAGAGCCTCGATGGCGACAAGAACCCCGTGCCGCGCATGCAAGCGGATTGGCACGAGATCGACGCCGTGTCGCCTCGCGTCACGGCGCTCATCCAGAGGATGGCCAAGTCCGGCGTCGGGTTCGATCCGACGCTCTCGATCCAGCGGATCGACGACGGCATGCGCAAGTCGCTCGGCCTCGCGCAATTCGCCACCGCGCAGGAGAGCTATCGGCGCATGGAGAAATTCGTCGCCCGCTCACAGCAGTTAGGCGTGTTCCTGCTCGCGGGCACGGACGACGGTCTCCTCTTCGACGAGCTGGATGCGTACGACAGCGCGGGCGTGCCTAAACCAACGATTCTCGAGGCGGCGACGGCGAATGGTGCGAAGTGGCTCGGGAAGGAGTCGGAGTTCGGCACGATCGCGGTCGGCCGCCGCGCCGATCTCATCATCGTCGACGGCGATCCGCTCAAGACGACCTCCGACATTCGCAAGATCGACATCGTAGTGAAGGACGGGCGGATCGTTTTTCGAAAGTAGCGGCTGTGCGATGTCCACAGCGGGGAGATGATGGGAATGGCGACTGCGTTGCGTCGTCTGGTTACGGCTGGGTTCGGCGCTCGTCTGCGTAGGGGAGTCGCTCGCGCCTAACAGCCTGCAAACCAGTCACTTGGGGACCGTCATGCCTGCTCGTTCCACTCTTCTCGCGCTCGCCGCCGCGCTCGCGGTGTCGGCTTGCGGCGCGACCATGGTCAACGCGCCGGGCAAGGGAGGCGTGTACGCACCGGTGAACGACGCGGATCGCGTTGGCGTGATCAAGTTCCGCGACGACGACCTGCTGCGGGAGAAGCGCCGTCAGGACGCCTACAAGCAGATGTACCAGGCGTGTGGCGGCAAGTACGCGATCGTGGACGAGGGCGAGAGCATCGACGGCAAGGAGATCTCGCACTACTCGAACACGAAGACGACGACGGACTCCATCGCGCAGGCGAAGACCACGTATCGCCGGCGCAGCACGACGACGGATGCGAACTCGTCGGCGGAGACGAACACGTCGAACTCCTCGACAACCGTGGTGCGCAACCAGCATTATTGGGTGATGCAGTTCCGTTGCGTCCACGACAGCACGGCGACGGCATCTCAGTAAGCCGGGAAGACCTCGGGCCTGCTCCGCGCGCACCGGCGCCAGCGGCGCTGGGCACACGCGCCGCGCCTAACTAACGGCTGCCGGCACGACGCCGGACGGCGTCATGCGCAAACAGTATTGATCGACGTGCTTCGCAGATATCTCGGGCGCACGCTCCATGCGCACGGCGCGCCTCTCGTCGTCGCGATCGACGGCCGGAGCGGGGCCGGGAAGTCCACCATCGCGGTGCAGCTCGCAGCCGTCATGCCGGCCACGGTCATTCCGACAGATGACTTCTTTGCGGCCGAGCTCACTGCGGCGGATTGGGATGCGCGATCGCCGCGCGAGCGAGCGCGCGACGCGATCGACTGGCGTCGTCTTCGCCGTCTCGTTCTCGAACCGCTGCGTGCGGGGCAACCTGCCATTTGGCATCCGTTCGACTTCGGAGCCGGCGAGCGCGCGGATGGATCGTATGCGATCTCATCCGAATCGGTTCGATGCGAACCCGCGCCGGTGATCATACTCGACGGTGCATACTCGTCGAGACCGGAGCTTGGGGATCTCGTCGGCTGCGCGATGCTCGTGGAAACACCGGCAGCATCGCGCCGCGCGCGACTCGCACTGCGCGAGGCGCCAGAGTTTCTCGAAGCGTGGCACGAACGCTGGGACGCAGCCGAAGACTATTACTTTAGCGCGATCCGACCGCCGGAATCGTTCGACATGGTCGTGGATTCAGCGGAATCACGCGTCTCGATGAGGAAACACCATGCCTGACGCGACTGTTTCGACCAGCGATCTCGTGTCGCGCTTCACCGCGACTGGATAGTCGTTCGCCATCCGCGAGTGGCGCGGGAACCGTCCTGCGAAGATGCTCGTACATCACGCGGATGATGAAGCATGCGCAAACAGTACTTCTTTCGAAGTTCTCCGGATGGATTGCTCGCGTGGGATGTCGATCGCCTTGTCGACCTGACGCGCTCATTCCCCGTTCGCGCCGTACCGCTGAGCGACATCCGGGAGCTCGATGAGGTCAAGGTCACCGACGACGACGGACGCCCGATCACGTGGCGAGCCTTCGTCAATCACGCAGTGATGATGAACGCGGCCGATCTCGCGTATCCGATCATCCTCGCGGCCGACGGCGCCGTCATGGACGGCCGGCACCGCGTCGCGAAAGCACTGTTCGAGGGACGCGCCACTGTCAATGTCGTGCAGTTCGCCGAGGATCCGCCGCCCGATTTCGTTGGGCAGGATCCGGACGACTTACCATACTGACATTGTGCACGTGCCTCGTGATGGCACATACTCGCCGCGACCAGAGATTCGCCCGAGGCACACATCTCGAGGAGGAGCGCCATGCCTGAAGCGAGTGTTTCGACTACCGATCCCGCGTCGCGTTTCGTCGCGACCGGACACTCGTTCGCCATCCGCGAGTGGCGGGGGAGTGGTCCTGCGAAGATGCACCGACATCACGCGGATGATGAAGCGTGGCACGTGCTCGATGGGGTGTTACGATTCCGCTTCACGGATCGGCAGGTGGATGTCGGGGCGGGCGGAACGGTGTTCGTACCGGCGGGCGTGCCGCACACGTACGAAGCGCTCGACGCGCGGTATCTCGTCGTCCTCACACCGCGGCTCGTTGCATTGATCGCCGAGCTGCAGCAAACGCCGCGCACGACGGACGAGTCGGCGATCTATCGCAAGTACCAGTCCGAGTTGCTCGAGTAGCGGCGACATTCGGTGCCGCTTCGACCAACCGCGACCGGTTCTTGCATCCGCATCTGATTCCGATTTGGCCCACGCCCTTCGGCGTGGAACGGACCGCACCCAATCGCGGGAGGTTAGGCGGTGTCCAAACTCCGTTTCATCATCTCGATGTCGCTCGACGGCTACGTGGCCGGACCCAACCAGACGCTCGAGGATCCGTTGGGGGTCGGCGGCGAGCACCTCCACGATTGGGCATTCGCGCTCGCCGCGTGGCGCGCCCCACACGGCCTAACGGGAGGCGCGGTGAACGAGAGCTCCGCTGTCGTCGAGCGCCGGCTTGCCAACATCGGTGCCACGGTCATGGGCCGCAACATGTTCGGCGGGCATCCGGGCGCGTGGAAATCGGAACATCCATGGAAAGGGTGGTGGGGCGAGGAGCCGCCCTTTCATCATCCAGTGTTCGTGCTCACGCATCACTCGCGCGCGCCGCTCCACTTGAAGGGGACGACCTTCACGTTCGTCACCGACGGCATCGAATCGGCGTTGGACCAGGCGCGGAGCGCGGCGAACGGGAAGGATGTGGCGCTGGCCGGAGGCGCGAGTGCCGCGCAACAGTACCTGGATGCAGGCCTGGTCGATGAAATGGACTTGAGCATCGCGCCGATCCTGTTGGGCGGCGGCGAGCGGCTCTTCGACAACGTGGGCGACAACTTGCACGGGCTGTCGCTCGTGGACGTCGTGGGCGCGCCCGGCGTCGTGCATCTCAGATTCGCGCGTTAGGCAGCAGGCGCCTCGGGAGGGATCCATGCCGGGCAACACAGCCGTTCATGTGATGGTCGTCGAAGGATTCGCCGACTGGGAGCCGGCGCACGCGCTCGCCGAGCTGCGCCGATGGGGGAAGCGTATTGTTCGCAGCGTCGGGTTCAACCTCGCGCCGGTGACGTCGATGGGTGGACTGCGAGTCACGCCGGACGTCGACATCGCCGCCGTGAATCCGGCGGACGTCGAGTTGTTCATCATCCCCGGCGGAACGCTGTGGGAAAGTGACCGCTATCCGCGAGCGCCGCTCGAGACGCTCCTAACGAAGCTCGTGGATGCCGGCAGTCCCGTCGCGGCGATTTGTGCCGGCACGCTCGCGCTCGGCCGCGCGGGCGTTCTCGACGACCATCGCCACACGAGCAATGCCCGGAGCTACCTGCCGGGGCGCGTGGATGGATACGCGGGCGGAGACTACTATGTCGACGTTCCGGTTGTCGCCGATCGCCACGTGATCACCGCGAGCGGCGTGGCGGCAGTCGACTTCGCGCGTGCGATCTTCGCGGAGTTGGGTATCGCCAACGACGACGAGCGCGCGATGTGGTTCGAGCTGTTCAAGCACGGCCGCATTCCTGAGGCCTTTGCCGCGCCGGTTGCCGATGTAGCGAGCTGACGGCTCGGATTTCGCATCAGTGCGAACGCATGCGCCGTTTACGCTACAGCGTTGCCATGAGCCTCGATGGCTACATCGCCGATGCGCACGATGCGTTCGACTGGATTCTCCACGACGACACCATCGACTTCGCGGGGATGTTCGCGCGAGTCGATACGATCATTCTCGGGCGGCGCACATATGACCTCGTTCGCGCGCAAGGCGAGTCGCCCTGGAAGCCCGGCACCCGCGTATTCGTCGTGTCGCGAACGCTCGCGCCGGAATCGCGCGGCGACGTGACCATCGTGTCGGGCGATCCGGTGGCGATTGCCTCATCGCTCAGGCGCGAGAGCGGCGACGGCGAGATCTGGCTGTTCGGCGGTGGTCAAGTGTTCGCGGAGCTGCTTGCCGGCAACCAGGTGGACGCCGTCGAGGTGGCGGTCGTTCCGGTATTGCTCGGCGGTGGGGTACCGATGCTCGCGCCGATGACGGGCCGTACGACGCTCGCGCTCAAACATTCGCACGTTTATCCGAGTGGCATGGTCGCGCTGCACTACGCTGTGCCGAGTGCCGCCGCCGTCTAGTAGACCGCCTCTGAGTTGAGGAAAACGCAACGGCTCAAAAGGATAACAAAAGTGAAACCACGGATAACGAAAGTGATCGGTCGACGCGGAGGCGAGTACGGGCGCCAATGGTTGGTGAGGTCTTGTGTTTGTTAACAAGAAAACATTCCCTGAACCGTTAGGCAACGCACTTCCCTCCGCGCAGAACTGACGCGTGTCCGCGACGCCACGCCCGCGGCATCAACGATGACCGGCGACGCGCGTACGCCGATGCCGGGCACCGATGACCTGTGCTTTGCGTCGATAGCCGACATCGGCGCATCGGTTCGAGAGGGGCGCATTTCGCCCGTCGAAATGACAGAGCGATGTCTCGAGCGCATTGCTGCGCTCGAACCGGCGTTGAACGCGTTCATCACCGTGACCACCGAGCTGGCACAGCAGCAGGCGCGCGACGCGGAGCGCGAGATCCGCGCGGGCCAGTGGCGCGGGCCGCTGCACGGCGTTCCGGTGGCGGTGAAGGACTTCTACGACACG
>DATJHY010000065.1:0-5766 GCA_035493635.1 Gemmatimonadaceae bacterium
CACGCGGATTTCCCTGAGCGGAAACAATGGTGTCGCGGACGAACGCGACGACCGTCAGACGACCACGATGCTCCGCCACTTCCCCTGATTGAATCGGGCGACGCTCAGACCGCAGCGCGTCGCATGGCCGGCGAGGATCGCGAGCCAAATCGTCATCGGCTGCAGCACGCCGAATCGCGAGAATACAAAGCACGTGCCGAGTGGGATGACGAGCTGCGACAGGATGGAGATGTACAACGGACTTTTCGTATCCCCCGTCCCTTGCAACCCGCCTGTGTACGTGAGCGCAACGCTGACAAACAAGCCGCTCACGCTGAGCACGCGTAGCAACTCGACGCCAATACCCACGACAATCGGGTCATGCATGCCAAACAGGGCAAGCAACTGTCGCGGGATGAACCAGAACAACAAACCGATGAACGCCGCCCCGATGATCCCAAATCGCGCGGACACGTGCACTCCCTGCACACTGCGCTCCGGTTGACCGGCGCCGAGGTTCTGTCCGGCGATCGCCGCGGCGGCACCTAGGAGTCCCTGCGACGTCCACGTCACCAGCGAGAACAGCTCGGTATATGAAACCGCGAACGCGCCCTGGGCTGCCGCGCTCTGCGCGAGCGACCCGATGAAGGCGAGCAAGAACACGCCGCCGACGTTCATCGCGATGCCCTGAATGCCGGTGGGTAGACCGAAGCGGAATAGCGCGCGAATGATCGGCCAGTCAGGACCCCAGCCGCCGCGGTGCGCGAATGAGACGACCCATCCGCCGCGCGTCAGCTTCCACAGCGAATAGACACCGATGATCCCGGTGGCGATCGACGTACCGATCGCCGCGCCGCGCGTGCCGTACGCCGGGATCGGCCCGAGCCCGCGGATCAGCATCACGTTGAGCGCGACGTTGAGCACCGTCATCGTGATCCCGAGAACCATCGGCGTGCGCGCGTCGCCGGCCGCTCGGAGAGCGCCGCCGACCATGAAGAAGATCATCATCCCGCCGCTGAACACGAAGATGATCCGTAGGAACGGCAGCGCTTCGTGTTGCACGGCGGCGGACGCGTTCACGAGCGACAGCAGCGTCGGCGCGAAGATGTAGCCGAGGGGAGCGAGGACGCCGAAGGACAGCACCATCACGGCGAGGAAGGCTTGATACACCGTGCGGTCGGCCATGTCGCCGTTTCCCGCGCCCACGTAGCGCGAAACGAGAACACTCATCCCCATGAACATCGACGACAAGAACACGATCACCACGAGAAAGATCTGCCAGCTCACGCCGATCGCCGCGTTCGCCGTGTACCCGACGAGATTGCCGACCAACGCGTGATCGATCATCCCCTGAAGTCCGCCGATCGTATTCGTCAGCACGCTGGGCCACGACAGCTTCCACACGGCTCGCGCGAGCGGGCCGTCGACGATCGAGCGATCGAATCGACGTTCGAGGACCGCCGGACGTGGTGCCGTCACGAATCAGGACGTCGCTTGGTCGACCTACCTCGGGAACGCCGAGTGCTCGCGCACCTGTCGCGCCTGCCACAGATGGCGCCGGGCATGAGCAATCTCAAATGGAATGCTCTGACCCAGACGCATGGAGAAGAGGGGGACCGGCAGCGCCACGCTTGCCGCGCCGAGATCAACGCCCTTCGCGTCGAGAGCAAGCTCCTCAAGGCGCGTATACACCCCGAGAAACTCGGCGAGCAGCGCGTCGCGATCGTGGTGCGCTGCGGGAACCACCTTCTTCGCCGTCTTGAACCGCTTCTTCACCGGCGGCTCGACTCCGCTCATGAGCATGGTACCCATCTTGGACGGAATGCCGCGATACGCGTACGGGCCGTCCGACAGCTTGCCTTGCTGCCGGAGCCGAGCGATCGCGGCGGCTTGCCCGTTGGCAGCGGCGGTACCCGTCAGGACGAGGTGCTTCATGCACTGCGCGACCGACCAGCGGTCAGGTGCCGGCCGCCAATTGAACTGTGCGTCGGACAACCCGGCCGCCAGGCGCTGTGCGTCTTCACGCACGGCTCGGAGGTGTGGGACCAGAACGTCGAGATCCGCGGCGTGCGAGGGGGCGACACACCTGGCGCCGTCGACAGGATTGTAGGTGTTGGATGAGCTCATACAGTGGATGGTCAGAGTCGAGCAACGTTAATGGCCGGCATCGATCGCGGCGAGTCTTGATTGTCACATCTTGACAATCAACATGAGCAGCACTATTTCTTTCCTCATGGACCAACAACCGAACACCGACGTCATCCCCGGCACTCTGGACCTGCTCATCCTCAAGACGTTGAGCCTCCAGCCCATGCACGGCTTCGGCATCGCGCGACGCGTCGAGCAGGTCTCGCGCGGTGTGTTCAAGGTCAACCCCGGTTCCCTGCTCACGGCGCTCCAGCGTCTCGAGCGCGCCGGATGGCTCGACAGCGAGTGGCGGATCTCCGACAACTCGAGGCGCGCGAAGTATTACAGCCTCACGCGTGCCGGACGAAAGCAACTCGATAGCGAGACCGAGGACTGGACCCGACGCGCCGGCGCGGTCGCTCGCCTGCTCAAAGCGGAGGCGTAGGTGGCGATCTGGAGAGCGCTCGTCCGAGGAGTGCGCGCGTTGACGCACCGGCGCTCGACCGATCAGGACCTCGCCGACGAGATCCAGGACTACTTCGACCGCAACGCGGCCGAATATGAACGCGGCGGATTGCCGCCCCACGCCGCGCGCCGCGCCGCGCTGGTCGCCGGAGGAAACATGACTGTCGTTCACGAGCAGGTGCGCTCATCGGGCTGGGAAGACGTGGTGGAAACGTTCTTCGCCGACGTGCGGTACTCGCTTCGGCGCCTAGCCCGGGCCCGCGGATTCACCTCCGTTGCCGCGCTCACGCTCGGGCTTGGCATCGGCGCCGCCACGGTGATCTTCAGCGCCATTCATCCCATTCTCATCGAGGCGCTGCCCTACCCGAAAGCCGATCGTCTGGTGAGTCTCATGGATGCCGACGTGAACGGCAAACCGATCGCCGTGGCATCAGGAAACTTTTATGAGGTTGCCCAGCGGTCACGCTCGTTCGAGCATCTGGCGCTGTCGGACAACTGGCAGCCGGCCCTGACCGCGCCCGGCGCAGAGCCAGAGCGTCTTCAGGCGCAGCAAGTGACGGCCGATTATTTCCGCACTCTCGGCATCGAGCCGTTTGCCGGCAGAGACTTCGAAGCGGCCGACGATCGGCCGAGCGGTCCGCGCGTCGCGATCCTGAGTTACGGACTCCTCGCGCGCCGCTTTGGTGGAGACCGAGGGATCGTGGGACGACGCGTGACGCTGGACGGCGTTGAGTATACTGTAATCGGCGTGATGCCGGCCTCGTTCGAGAACGTACCGTTGCCGGCGGCTGAAGTGTGGTCGACCGAGCAATACCGGCCGAACGCGCCGTTCGTGACGCGCGAGTGGGGACATCACTCGACGATGTTCGGCCGTCTGCGCGCGGGCGTCTCGCTCTCGCAGGCCCAGAGAGAGCTCGCCCGACTCGGCAACGCGCCGATGCCAGAGTTTCCGCGGCCGACGTGGGCGGCACTGACGAACGGTCTGATCGTACACACGCTCCAGGACGATGTCACTCGCGCCATGCGCCCAGCGCTGCTGGCGCTCGCCGGCGCGGTGTCGTTGCTACTGCTCATCGCATGCGTGAACATCGCGAACCTGTCGCTGGCACGAGCGGCGCAACGTCGCGGCGAGTTCGCGATGCGGTCCGCGCTCGGCGCCGGCGGCCGGCGACTCGTTCGTCAGCTGCTCACGGAGAGCTTGGTGTTGAGCGCTCTGGGCGGCGCGGCCGGACTGTTGATCGCAGCGCCAGGCATTCGCGCGCTCGTGGCGCTCGCGCCCGACGCGTTGCCGCGCGTGCACGCGATTCATCTCGACGGGATGGCGTTGTTGTTCGCGGCGGGGCTGGCGACACTCGTTGGCGTGGTGGTGGGGCTGATTCCGGCCCTCGACGTCGCCCGACGCGAACCGCAAACGACGCTGCAGAGCTTTTCATCCCGCACCGCGGGAGGACGCCACGCGACACGGCGCGTGCTGGTCGTCGCCGAGGTTTCGCTGGCGCTCATGCTGCTGATCGGCGCGGGCCTGTTGATGCGGAGCGCTCAGCGGCTGCTGTCGATCGCGCCTGGCTTCGATCCGACGTCGGTCGTGTCGCTGCAGGTCGAGGAGGTGGGCGTGCGCTTCCGCGCGGCCGGATGTCGCATGACCTGCTTGGACAGCATGCGGGATCAGTATTTCACGCGCGTCGTCGACGCGGTACGGGCCGTGCCCGGTGTAGTGTCCGCCGCGTTCACGTCGCAGCTACCGCTGAGCGGAGATCTCGACGGTTATGGCGCACAGACGGAGCTCGACGTGGGCCAGCCGAGCGATCACGGCTCGGCGCTGCGGTACGTGGTGTCGCCGGATTACTTCGCGACGATGCGCATCCCGTTGAGGCGCGGGCGTCTGCTCAGCGATGCGGACCGGCGCGAAGGCGAAGAAGCCGTCGTCGTGAGCGAATCGTTCGCTCGAAGTTACTTCGGCAGCAACAATCCGATCGGCCAACGCGCCCGCTTCGGACCGGAGACGGGTGCGCTCAGCGGCGGCGGGGCGCCGCATCCCTGGGACGTCGTGGTGGGCGTGGTTGCGGACGTGAAACAAGCATCGCTTGCGTCGACCGACGCCGACGCGTTCTACGTCGTGGACGGACGCTGGCAATGGATGGACAACGTGCAGTCGCTGGTGGTGCGCACGCGTGGCGACGCGGCGGCTCTCGTTCCCGCGCTCAAGCGCGCGATCTGGTCAGTGGACGCTAACGAGCCAATCACGCGCATCGCGACGATGGAGGGCCTGGTCGCGGCGTCGGCGGCGCAGCAGCGGTTTGCGCTGGCGATCTTTGGCGCGTTCGCGGCGATCGCGCTCGTGCTCGCGGCAGTTGGGATCTACGGCGTGTTGTCAGGCAGCGTCACAGAGCGCGTGCGGGAGCTCGGTGTGCGATCCGCGCTCGGTGCGGCGCCGTCGGACATTCTCGGGCTCGTGCTGCGACAGGGACTCGTGCTCGCCATTGCCGGCGTGGTGATCGGGTTGGCCGGCGCAGCGATGGCAACCGGTGCCCTCCAGTCCCTTCTATATGGCGTAACGCCACTCGATCCGGCGACCTATGTTGGCGTCGCCGTCGTGCTGGTCCTTGTGGCCGTCGTGGCGTGTGCGGGGCCGGCGTTGCGGGCGGCTCGCGTCGACGTCATGGAGGCAATGAGAGCGGAGTAGCTACTTGGGCGGATGGGTATTGCTCTGACCCGGGCGGGTCCCCGGCCAAAGATTGAGAATCGTTGTCGGCGTCGCCGGTGCCTGCCCTTGAGTGTTTGCTAACGTCGAACTGCTCAGGGTGCGTTCTTGTCGACTCGTTTTTTCTCGAACGCGTCCGGAGTTCTGCGATACGGCACCACGACAGCTTTCACTCGGCCGATGAGGACAAATGCGGAGTCGCCAACAATTGTCACACCGGTGGCTCCCGGGAGACTGTCCTGCACAACGCGCACTTCCGCACGATTCCCGTCGATCGTCAGCTCAGTGAGTCGCCCCTGCCCCTCGGCTTGGATCAACGTCCGCGGGCCCGCAGTTCGTAAACCATCGGGCCGGACGAGTGGCATCGACGTCTCGATCGGAACGACTGCGCCGGGGCTGCCGTCGGCGTTCACTGGAACGCGATAGAGCTTTCCGCTCGCGAAGTTG
Source organism: Gemmatimonadaceae bacterium (assembly GCA_035493635.1). GTDB lineage: Bacteria > Gemmatimonadota > Gemmatimonadetes > Gemmatimonadales > Gemmatimonadaceae > JAQBQB01. The sequence goes on from DATJHY010000065.1 coordinate 5,720, forward strand.
TTGGCGTATACCGCGCCATCCGCGAGGAGAGTGAGACCATCGATCAC
>DATJHY010000066.1:0-3284 GCA_035493635.1 Gemmatimonadaceae bacterium
CTTGGGCACCGAGCGGCGCCGCGACGGCGACGAGCAGCGTGATGCCGAGCCGTTTCATGTGCATGGAGACGTCTTTGGTTTGAGAGCGGACGCGCCGCGTGGCGCGGCACGTCGGATGTAGAAGTACGAAGCCGCCGGACGCGCCGTTGGACCCCGTGCCGCTGGGGACTAGAACGTGATCCGAACGAGCGGGTACGCGCCGGGTCGACGCTGGATCAGTCCGACGAGGCAAGCCGTCGTGACACGCAGTTGCAGGCGAGACTGCTGTTCCGCCGTCGCCGAGCGCTGCCTGGCCGTGACGGGCATTTCCGAGAGCCGCATGCGCGGCGCGTGGAGCGGATTCGCGATCCCCAGCGCGGCGGAAAAACCCAACGTGGCACCGGCGGCCGCGGCGCCAAAGACCAGGGTATTGTCGTCCGACCGGGCGAGCACTGGAATCGCAAGCCCGATCAAGCCGCCCGCGATCGCGCCGACGGTGCCGATGTTCGCCTCCGAGGTCGTCAGGTCGAAGGGTCGCGCGATCACGAGGTCACCGAGCAGGGCACCGGCCGCATAGGTAGAGCCGAGCGCGATCCCAAGCTCCCGCGCCCGCGCGTCCTTGCGCGTGACCGCCGCGCCGTACAGTGTGCCGATGAGGGCGGTGGTTTGCAGCGCATTCACGTCCCCGGCCGTCACGCGGTATTTCGCGTGACGCGGATACGACACGCCGAGTGGAAATCCGACAACTTCGCTCGCCGCCGCGAAACCAGCCGCCGCGCGAATTCCGGCGCCAGCCGCGCTCGACGCCGCCCACGCCGCGGCCGCGACGGTTTCCATGCCGGCCATCGCTCCCTGCGCCTCGGCGTCGGTCATACCGCGGCCGAGCGAAGCTCCGGCGACTGTACCGACAATCGCCGACCCGAGCGCCACCGCGCGCACGCCCCTGTCGGAATTTCCGGTCGCGGCGTATCCCGCGCCCCACCCGGCCAGCCCTGTCGCCACCCCGAGATTGACCGCGAGGTCGCTTCGCGCCCGCGTGATCCGCTCCGACTGCGCCGCGCTGTACGAGATGAAGAACGTGCCGCCCGTCACGGCGAGATAGAGCGCGCCCGCGCCGCTCGGAGTCGAAGCCAGCGACGCAGCCACGGGCGCGTAGACGAGGCCCGAGAGGAGCGTCAGATGGCGGGCGAAAGTATTTCCCGCCGGTTCCGATCCGGCGCTGGCCAACTCCCCGACTGGTCGTCCAGCCAGCGCCACGGCAGCGTTGATCGCCGCTCGAAGTGCCGCTACCTGATCGTCGCGCAATGGGAACCGCTCGAACGCACCGTCGACACGCGACGCGACGAGCACGAAGCCGCCGGTCGGATCGATCCGATACAGCCTCACATCGCGGTACTCGCCGGTGATCGGCCACACCGGCTGCGTCAAGCCCAGTCGTTCCACGAGCGCCGGCGTGATGATCACCAGACGCTGCGCACTGTCGAACGCGACCGGCGTCTCGATCGACTGCGCCATCGCGCGATGAGCAAACACGCACAGCGCGAGCGTGGCGCCGACCAGGCCGAGATGTCGCATCGCTGAATCCTGCGTTGCGCACCGCGCGCTGACAAGGCATTCTCCTTCATGCGCTTGAAACGGATCTACGAGGACGCGCTGGCCCAGGCGTCCTACCTCATCGCCTGCGACGAGACGGCGCACGCGATCGTCGTCGACCCGAATCGCGACGTCGAGCGGTATCTCGAGGTGGCCAGCGACGAAGGCGTGACGATCACCGACGTCACCGAGACGCACATTCACGCCGATTTCGTATCCGGCGCGCGAGAGCTGGCCCGTCGCACCGGCGCGCGCCTCTACCTCTCAGGCGAGGGCGGGCCGGACTGGCAGTATCGATTTGCCGGCGCCGATGGAGCCAGGCTGCTCCACGACGGCGATCGGTTCGACGTGGGCACGATACGCTTCGACGTACGGCACACGCCGGGACACACCCCCGAGCATGTGTGCTTTCTCGTCACCGACTGGACGATGAGTGACCATCCGGTCGGCATGCTGACGGGCGACTTCCTGTTCGTGGGCGACGTGGGCCGTCCGGATCTCCTCGAGCGCGCGGCGAAGGTGCAAGGGACGATGGAGACGATGGCGCGCCATCTCTTTCGCTCGTTGCGCGCGCTCGGCGAGCTTCCGGATTATCTCCAGATCTGGCCCGGCCACGGCGCCGGCTCGGCGTGCGGCAAGTCCCTGGGCTCGCTGCCATCGACGACCCTCGGCTTCGAGCGCGTGGCCAACTGGGCTTTTCAGATCGATGATGAGGAGTCGTTCGTGCACGAGGTCCTGGCCGGGCAACCCGAGCCGCCCGGGTACTTCGCGCGCATGAAGACGGTGAATCGCGCCGGCCCGCCGCCGTGGCCCGAGATGGAGTCGCGCGCCGAGCTCCATGCACCGGGCATTCGCCGCGCGCTCGCGACCGGCCACGCCGTCATCGACGTGCGGCCGAGCGCCGATTTCGCCAGGAGCCACATTCCGGGCACGCTGAGCATGCCGATGGGCGATTCGCTCGCCACCTGGGCCGGCACGCTGATCGACGAAGGGCGCGACATCGTACTCCTTGCCGACGACGCGGCGCGACTCCGTGCCTCGCAGCGCGTGCTGGCGCTGATCGGGCTCGATCGAGTCGTCGCCTGGGCGGGCGAATCGGCGCGACTCACCTGGGAAGCCGAGGTCGGGCCGCTGTCGCGCGTGCGGCAGGTTGCGCCTGAGACGATCGCCGCCGAGCACCGCGTCGTCATCGACGTGCGAAGAAGCTCCGAGTGGGCCGAAGGACATGTTCCCGGTGCTCGACACGTCTACCTGGGCGACCTCGCCACGGGCACCGAGGATCTGCCGCACGACACTCCGATCGCCCTTCACTGCCAGGGATCGACGCGCGCGTCGATCGCGGCGAGCATCCTCCAAGCCAACGGCTTTACCGACGTCGCCAACGTCAGCGGCGGCTATCGGGCCTGGGAAGCGGCAGGCTTGCCAATCGAACGCGATCCGTCTCACTCCTCCTGACCCACACAGCGCGACCAACATGCGTACGATCTCTCTCATCGTTCTCGCCTCGAGCGTGTTCTCCAACGCGGCGCTCGCCCAGGGGCGCGGGGGTCGCGGGAATGCAGCGGCGCCCGCCGTTCCACCCGTGCTACTCGTACCCGATCGCGTGTGGAACGCCGTCGACGACGCGCCGCACGACGGCTGGGCCGTGCTCGTTCGGGGCGACAGGATCGAAGCCGTGGGGCCGCGCGCGCAAATCACCGTGCCCGCGGACG
>DATJHY010000067.1:0-2385 GCA_035493635.1 Gemmatimonadaceae bacterium
GTTCACGCTGAGCGGGACCGCCCTGTCGATCGCGATCATGGTGTACAGCTTCGCCGCGTCGGTTGCTCCGGTGTGGCTGCTGCTCGCGCCGCGAGACTATCTCTCGGCGTTCGTGAAGATCGGCGTCGTGTTGGCCCTCGCTGTTGGCATCATTGTCTCACTGCCGCCGCTCCAAATGCCGGCGCTGACACAGTTCACCGATGGCTCGGGACCAGTCTTCGCCGGCAAGGTGTTCCCGTTCGCCTTCATCACCATTGCCTGCGGCGCGATCTCCGGATTCCACGCCCTGGTCGCGTCGGGGACAACGCCGAAGATGCTGGAGAAAGAGCCTGACGCCCGGATGGTCGGCTACGGCAGCATGCTGATGGAATCGTTCGTCGCCGTGATGGCGCTGATCGCCGCGTGCGCTCTGACACCGGGCGTCTACTTCGCGATCAACGCTCCGGCGGGCGCCATCGGTGCGACGGCGGCAAGCGCGGCAGAAGCTGTGCGGAATTGGGGCTTCGTGCTCGATCCCGCCGAGATGCAGCGACTTGCGCAGCAGGTAGGAGAAACGTCGCTGTTGTCGCGCACCGGCGGCGCTCCAAGCCTCGCGCTCGGGATGGCGCATCTGTTCTCGAACGTCCTCGGCGGCGGCGCGGCAATGGCGATCTGGTACCACTTCGCCATCATGTTCGAGGCTCTGTTCATTCTTACGACGCTCGACGCCGGCACGCGAGTCGGGCGATTCATGCTGCAAGATCTCGGGCGGCACCTGTGGGCGCCGTTCGGCCGGGTCTCGTGGTATCCCGCCGTGGTACTATCGAGCGCGCTGATCGTGGCCATGTGGGGTCACTTCCTCTACCAAGGCGTCATCGATCCGCTCGGCGGAATCAATTCCCTGTGGCCGCTCTTTGGAATCTCCAATCAGCTGCTCGCCACGGTCGCGCTGTGTGTCGGGACGACCATCATCATCAAGATGGGCAAGGCGCGGTATGCCTGGGTTACGATGTTGCCGCTCGCCTGGCTCACCATCGTGACGATGTCGGCCGGCTGGGAGAAGCTCTTCTCTCCGGACGTGCGGTTGGGATTCCTCTCGCACGCTCACCTGGTCGAGGGACAGGTGGCCGGCAACGCACTTCCAGCCGCGATCAAGACGATCGCCGACGCGCGTCGCGTGATCTTCAACGACTACCTCGACGCAGCCGTCGCCGGGTTCTTCATGGTGTCTGTCGTCGTGATCCTCGCGGACAGTCTTCGAGAGTGGTCGGCCGTGCTCGGCGGCCGGAAGCCCGCTGTTTCGTCCGAGGTGCCATTCGATGCCCATGTCGTGGTCGCGGGGGACTGATCAATGACCGTTCAATCGATACGGGCCTTTTGCCGCGACGCCGCAAACGTGGTGCGGCGAGTGATCGGGGTGCCGGATTACGATCGCTACGTCGCCCACCTCGAGGCCCGCCATCCGGGCACGCGGCCGATGTCGCGTGACGAGTTCATCCGTCAGCGACAAGTTGACCGATATAGCAAACCAGGCGCGCGTTGTTGTTGAGCAACAAATTCTTTCGTCCGGGACTGGTCAGGAGCCCATTCTTGTTCTACTATTGCCGTGACGTTTCTGGACGAGTGGCCTCATGAGCTCTTCGCACCGACATCGATCACACACCCATCGGGCAACTTCCGCCGTGCCGTCGAGCGGGAAGTCGCACCGTGTTCGGCGGGAATCATCCTCGTCGTCGCGCGCGTCGCGGATGCGCGCTGCCTCGGCGATTATGCCGAAACATGCGATCATCGTTCAGCCTGCCGCGAAGGACAACACGCGACGTGAGCGCCTCATGCTCGTCGCACTGGCGGCGGTCGTGATTGTCGACGTTCTGTCCTGGGTCATCCCGCACGTTCGTTAGCGGTTTCTCGTCGAGGGTAACGCGAGCAGTGCCAGCGCCGCCGCGAGCGCGAGGCCGGCACCGACGCTGAACGCGACCGGCGATCCGAATCGATCCCACAGTACGCCGAACATCAGCGACGCCGGCAGCGCGCCGACGCCAATCGCCAGGTAATACCAACCGTACGCCGCGCCTCGCCGATCGGAGGGGACCACGTCGGCGACGAGTGCGAGCTCGGTTCCCTCAGACAACCCGAAAAAGATCCCATAACCGGCGAATAACGCCCACGCTTCCCACGTGTGCGTCGCGCGCGCGAACAGGAAGTACACGAGCGCGTAAACGAGCCAACCCGCGACGAGCGTCGGGCGCCGGCCGATGCGATCCGAGAGCGCGCCGCCGGGCACGTTCGATACACTCTTCACGCCATTCAGCAGCGCCCAGAGAATAGGCGCCAGCGCAACGGGCACACCGAGCTGCCGCGCGCGCAGCAGCAAGAACGCGTCGGTCGAGTTGCCGAGCGTGAACA
>DATJHY010000068.1:0-4519 GCA_035493635.1 Gemmatimonadaceae bacterium
CGGGCGCGCGACGCGCAGCCCGCGGTGCCTTGGTCGTCGCGAACTTCTGGACGATCTGCGGCGCCGCGACGCCGAGCGTGTGTGAGAGTTCAGTCATCAACGCGCCGCGCATTCCCGCGATCGTCGGCGCATCGAGCTCGATCGTACCGCTTGCGTTCCCGATCGGCACCGTCGCTTGCGCCACCGCGGCGACGATGCCGATCTGGTCGCTCGTCTTTCGGACGGTGGCGAGATCGAGTCCCAGGCCAGTGGCGATGACCTGGTCGAGATCTCCTTTCACGAGGAGCTCCCGACCCGGGTCGGCGACGGGCCGCCGTGGCCCAATCGTGTCCGCCGGGCGCTTGATGATCTCGCCGACCATCTGCGCGGCGACGAAACGGCCGAGATCGATTGTGGCATCGACGAGTGGCGGCATCTTGAAGGGCGTGAGCGTCGCGAGCAGCTCGCGCACGCGCCCGGCGCCAAACTGCGCGGTGCGAAAACGAAGGAGCGCCGCGACGATCGAGAGTTGCGAAAGACCGAGCAGTCGGCCGATCTCGAATGCGGCCGCGAGCGAGAGATCCTCCCGTCCGTCGGGTACCACGCGCCGCAGTTGATCGGCCGAGTGCGCGAGCAGCGGCGTGCCGCTGGGATCGCGCAACGTGGGGAATGGCACGAATGGCCCGCGATACCACGCGCGCATCGCGTCGCCACGACGAGCGCGAAGGCCGAGGCCGATGTGGCCCGTCTCGACGACTTCGGGCGCCGGTCGAGCCGGAGGCGGCGCGTCCGCGGCAGGCGCCGGCACCGTGCCGAGGAGACCGACGTCGAGGTCCTGCATGAGCGTTTCGAACGTGGCTCCTTCACTGGTTGTGAACGACCAGTGCGCCAGGACGGGAAAGCGCAAAACCTTCTCGACGGCAAACGCTTCGATTGGGTAGCGGAAGCCGGACGCCATGGTGTCGCGCACGAGCCGCTTGGCGTCAGGATCCAGCGCGACCGACGCGACCTTCTCCGTCGCCGACTTCCACTGCGTGCCGATCGACGGTTCCTGCATCGTCGCGGCGCCGTCGATGGAGGCACCGATGCGAGGCGACGTCTGGGACTGCGTGGTCATCGGTGCGAGCGCGCGCGCTCTCGCCAACGCGTGCACACCCGCGGGCATGCCGCCGGCGACCGGCAGCGAGACGCCGCCAAGCTCGAAACCGCCCATCACCCGCGGATCAGGGCCGATCTTGGGATCGATCGATCCGAGCACCGTCCAATCCTGCGCGAGCTCCCACGAGAAGTGATCCTTCGGCGGCACCGGCGGCGGCAGCGCATCGAGCTGTCCCTCGACGTTGACCAGACACGCCATGTAGCGGACGGGCTTGTTCGCGGCCTTGTCGAACACCGGAAGTCGATTCGCCAGCACCACCGCGAGCCACCCGTCGTCGTCTCCGTTTGCCAGCTCCGTGTCGTTGACGTCGACCTCGCGTACGTGCACGAGGAGCTCGAGGTCGTCCTTGCACGGGAAGATCTTCTTCACCACCGTCTCGGTGACGGCGAGATACAACCCTTGCTCGACATCTTTGTCCGTCGCGAGGTCGAGCAGTGTCGTGCCGGGAGTCACGCACTGCGCGACCGGCGTCGCGGTGGATAGCGACGCTTCGCCCTCGGCGACGACCACGAGCGCGAGCCACGGGATGGGCGAAACGGGAATCTGCTCGGCGGGATTGCGCTCCCACGGCAGCGTGCGGCGTTTGAGAACGATCTGTGGCAGCCGGTCACCGAAGGCGCCTTCGGCGTTGGCCGGTGGGAAGCTCGAGAGAATCTGGTCGGTCGGCATCACGAATCGCGGCGCCGCCACCGTCACGTGCGTGTGCTCTTCGGCGACGGTAAACGGCAGTCCGTCCTGCGTCGTCACGAGGTCGTATTGACCGGCGGTGACTGTGGGCAGGAAGTTGGAGTGCAGCACGAAGTATCCGGTCTTTGGCATCAGCGGCGTCTCTTCTTCGTCGTCGTCCTTTTCGCGGTCGATTTCTTCGCGGTCTTCTTCTTTGCAGCCGTCTTCCTCGCAGCCGTCTTCTTTGCAGGCGCTTTCTTCGCAGAAGCTTTCTTCGCAGAAGCTTTCTTCGCGCTCGCCGTCCTCTTCTTTCTCGCACCGACCGCCGCCAATTTTGCGGCCGCCTTCGTCGGTTTGGCCGCCGGTCTTGCTTGTGGGCGCTTTGCTCGCGACGGCCTCGTTGGCGTCGGCTTGAGTGGCTTCAGCGGCTCCAGCGTCCGACCGCTCGCGCGCAGCTTCGCCGTTGCCCGCTCGGCCGGCGTGCGCGTCGGTCCGAGCCAGACCAGTCGACTCGGCGCCGTCTGATTCAGTGACCGCGCGGCGAGCGGACGGGTGGACGCATCGAGCCCGCGCGCCGAGATGAGCGCAATCGCGCCGGCGGCCGTGAGGCGCGCCGATCCCATCACACCAACCAGCGACCAGCCCTCTTCGCTCGCAATCGTCACCACCACCGGACGGTCGCCCGTCGGCTTGACGTCGTAGGCGAGCACGCTGCGGTTTTCCATCGTCAACAGCACCGGCGGCTGCTCCCGTCCGCGCGCGTCACGCACTCGCGTTGCGCCATCGAGCCCGAGCAACAGTTGACGACCGTCGACCGAGTTGCCAAACGCCGCGGGATCGTCGAGCACGATGACCACCGTCGTCGGTGCATCACTGAACGTCGTCGTCACAGTGCCGACGCCCGCGGCGAGCTCCGAGCCTCCGACCCAACCGGCGTCGAGCCGCTCACGATGTCGCCGCAGCCGACTGCCGCTCGATCGAACGACACACCCAGGTCCCACGGCCGTCGACCAGCCCGCGTACGGCAACTGCATTCCCGAATGCCATCCGGCGAGCGCGGTGTCGACGTCGAGATCCGTCGCTCCCTGCCCGACCGCGATGATTCGCTCCGTGCCCTGCACGATGTCGACGGTTCCGCCACCGCCCGTGACCGTATCCGCCATCACCTTTCCGCCGTGAGCGAGAACGACGATGCGCGCCGGCGCGCCAGCCACGCCCAGGCGCGGACGATCGCCGTCGAGCGCGGCGTCGGCGTGCGCGTTCGGCATCTTGAGCACGGCGATCGCGCCGGGCAGGAGAGTCGCGCCGGCGGCCACCGTGGCGCGAGCTGCCAGGCGGTTGGCGCGGCCCATGATCTTCGACCCGGCAAGGAGTCCAGAGCTGAATCGTTCGAGCTGGTCGCTGTTCGGCGCCCCGGTGCGCGCAACGACGGCGGGTGCCGCGTGCGCGGCCGCGGTCGGCGGAACATCGACGGCGCCGATCACGGTGCCGGCACGCCCGGTGCTCACCGCGCTCGGCTCCATCACGACGAGTCGCGCCGCGATCGACGCGCTGCGATGCGCCTCGACCGACGCGAGCGTCGGCGGCGCCACGCGCCACGCGCGGGCCGAGTCCTTCACCGTCGTGCGCGCAGGCTGCGAGACGCGGATGCCCATCGTCGCGCCCGACATCATGCCGACGGCGATCGGCGGGTCGACGAAGTGGTCGTACGCCTTCGGCGGCGGGCTCACCCCAATACCGGGTATTACAGTATTCTCAGTCGCGTCGAGCCGCTCGGCGAGCGTGCCAAGAAGTGGCGGGGACTGCCGCTCGCCGCGAAGGGCAGCCAGCGCGGTCGGGGTCGCCGTGCTCTTGAGATATGCACCCGCCGCGGCGAACGCGGCCGGCACCGTCGTCGGCTCGGTGACGAGCGCGGTCACGGCGTTCGCCTCGACCTTCAGTGTGGTCGTGTCCACCGTTCGTCGCGAGAACGGCAGCGGCTTGCGTTTGCCGATTTCCACCTGGTAGTACGGAATCTCCGGTCCGCCCGGCGACGGCGTTGCGTGCGCGGCGAGATCGAGCCCGTTGAGCGCCTCGATCATCTCGCCCTTTGGCACCTTCTGATTGTTCGAGTCCTGTGGCAGCCCCCACACGCCCACCGGGAATTGCCCGAACGGCCTCGCGGTCGCGACGAACGGGAAGGATTGCACCGCGCCGTCGCGCATCCACTTGAGCGTGATCGCGGGCGTGACGTTCGATTCGAGCATCGGCGCAACACCGAGCGCGCGGCTCGGAGTATGGTTCGTCGTCGGCGACGGTGCGCTCTGGCGCGTCACCTTCGTCGCGGGCACGACCGTAGTGAACGTCAGCCCGAATTCCACGACGACGACGAACGGCCGCGCGGCCGAGCCGTCGGGTGTGGATTTCTCTCCCTTGGCCGGCAGCGCGCCGAACGACGTCATCAGCGCGTGCGCCTCCGCGCCGCCGCCGCCTTCGGCCGGAGCCAGATACTTGTCGATGAATGCGTCCGGGCTGATCGGTTGCAGCTGCGCTTTGTCCGAACCGCCGAACGAGACGGTCAGCGAAATCGGCCCTACGTCGAACGTGGCCTTCCCGTGGAAGTCGGGGCCCGCCACGTCGATGCGCGCGCCGAGGCTGATCGAGATCGTCACCTCGCCGAACCATCCGAGATCGATCGTGACGCCGGCGGCGATCCGGAGGTACGCGTCGACCTGG
>DATJHY010000069.1:0-12766 GCA_035493635.1 Gemmatimonadaceae bacterium
AGTGAGAGCGGCGTGCGTACCATCCCGCCGACCTCGAGCCGCCACACCCCGCTCGCGGCTTCGTCCCACACCGGGACGCTGTCGGAGATGAAGTAGCTGGGGAATCGCTGGCCGGTGGCCGATACGCCACTGCGCGGTACATCCATGGAACGGTGACTCAGCAGGCCTCGCTCGATACGCTCGTTCGTCCGCTCCGCAAGCTCGAGCAGCGGCTTCGCCGACTTTGGTCCCATCGAATCGCAGGCCGCGAGGACCATCGCGCCGAGCGCGCCGCCGCTCGCCGCGAGAAAACGCCGGCGGTCGAGCCCAAGTCGCTCAGCCGCATGCGACAACGATGGCGATCGCTCGAGGCGTCCCGGCTCGGAGTCAGCTCGCCGGCGGCTCATGTGTCTTGGGCAAAAGGTTGATCAACGGGCGCGCATTTCGCGCCTCGGGCGACAGCTCTTCCCGATACCGTCCAGTGAGCATTGCCGGGATCGAGTACGGATCCACGGTGAACACCATGAAGATGTGGCCGACTGACAGCGCGACCAGCAGCAACATCGACCAGAAGTGCCAGTACCGCGCCCACACGTAGCCGCCCATCAGGTTGGTGAGCCACGCGAGCTGCACGGGCTTCCAGATCGCGAGACCCGTGACGACGGCCATGATGCCCACGATCGGCATGCCGAAGTAGGCGAGCCGCTGCAGCGCGTTGTGCTTGCCCTGCCGCGGATGGTCCTTGCGGACGGCGACGTAGAACTTGACCATCTCCCACGCATCGCGGGCGATGCCGCGGCGCGGCACCAGATCGCGCCATTCGCCGTGCAGGTAGATGAAGCCGAGGTACACGAGACCGTTCACCACCAGCAGCCACATCATCGCGAAATGCCAGTTTCTCGCACCCGCGAGCCAGCCGCCAAACGTGAGCTTGTCGGGAATGGGCGTGTGCTCGAACGGATAGCAGCAGAACGTCTCGCCCTTCCGCGCGAATGCGGGATAGGCGTTGAAGATCCGCAGTCCGCTCCCGATCATGATCGTGAGCGCGACGACGTTGATCCAGTGAGTGATCCGGACGACGGGGTGATGGCGCTTCATGCTCCACCAAAGAGCAGGCCGTACAGCAGCAGCCCGAGAACGATTGTCGTGATGAGAACGTACATGCGATCGCGCTGCAGCGCGAAGGCGACGAGCGTGAAGGCCACACGCGCCACGGGCGTGGCGATGAGTAACAGCAGGCCCAGTTGAACGATCGATCTCGCGTCACCGCGAAACGCGCCGCGGATTATTCCGGTGAGCGATCGCAGCTGCGCGGGCTCTCCCTGAAACACCGAATAGGCTGCCGGCGTGGCGCCGTGATGAACGAGGACCATGATCCCGCCCACGAGGGTCACGAACGCCGCGAGCAGCACGCCGAGCTGAAGGAGCCGGCCGACAATCTGCTCCACCTCGTGATCGCTGATCCGCGGCTCGACACCCGTCATGGCAGACCCCGTACTCCTTTGTACAGCATCTGAACCGCCATGACCACGACGACGCCGGTGAAGAGCTGCCGAAGCCATCGTGTTTGCGCGCGCGAAAGAATGCGCGCGCCGAGCATCGCGCCCGCCAGCACGCCGAGCATGACGGGAAACGCGATCGCCGGGTCGATGTACCCGCGGTGCAGATAGACGCCGGCGCTGGCCGCGGCGGTCACGCCGATCATGAAGTTGCTCGTGGTGGTGGAAACCTTGAACGGCAGGCGCATCGTCTGATCCATGGCCAGGACCTTCACGATGCCCGAGCCGATGCCAAGAAGCGCCGACAGCGTTCCTGCGACGAGCATGATGGAAAATCCCGCCGGAACGTGCTGGACCGAGTAGGCCTGCTTGCCCTCCGCGGTGGGATAAGTCGAATCGAGGCGGAAATGTTCCGACCAGCGGTCGGGCGTGGTGAGAATCTCGTGTTCGGGGCGGGGCAGGAGCGAGCGGTATGCCGTGAACATGAGCACCACGCCGAACAGGATTGCCAGGATGCTCGTGGGCGTGACTCCGGCGAGCGCGGCACCGAACAGGGCGCCGACGGTCGTCGCGACCTCGAGCAGGATGCCGACGCGCACGTTGGTGTAGCCCTCGCGCACGTAGGCGGCAGCAGCGCCCGACGAAGTGGCGATTACCGAGACGAGGGATGCGCCGATCGCGTACCTGATGTCCACGTGAAAGAACAAGGTCAGCATCGGCACGACGACGATCCCGCCGCCCAAGCCGGTAAGCGCGCCGAGCAGACCAGCCGCGAACGAGCCGCAGGCCACGAGCAGCGCGAGAGTGAGGACAGTCATGGGCGTCGAAATGTCGCCGCTCGACGCCAAATGCGCCAAGGTCGCGCTCGCCAGACGAATCACCCAGAACCGCACTCGGCTGGCCCGCAATTCGCCTTTGCCAAGTGTACAAACCTGAGGAGCCGGGCAGTGAGTCCAGGGATGAAACGGTTGAGTTGTACCAGATTGATGTCGGCGGTAGCGTTCGCAGCGTTTGCGGCGGCCCCCGGCTGCAAGAATGCCAGTCAGGCGGGTGGTGAAGTCAGCCGGAATTGGACTCCGGTCCGGCTGGACGCGTACATGGGCGTGCCCGCCGCCGACGCGCAGGCCGCGGTCCGATCGCGTCTGGCGAGCCATGCGCCCGCTCCGGTGCAGGCGGACGCGTGGAAGCATGTCAAGAGCCTGTACACGCGGTTTGGCGACAACCTGCTCTGGCTCGACGACAAGGGTGCACATCATCCTCGCGTTCGCGCACTGCTCACGGCGGTCGCCGGCGCGGACAGCGACGCGCTGCGCCTCGACGCCCTTCCGCTTGCCGATCTCTACCGGTCGCTCGCGACGCTCGACGGCGCCAAGCGGCCCACCGCCGAACAGCTCGCCGAGGCGGACGTTCTGCTCTCATCCGCGTATGTCACTTACGGCGAGAACATGCTAACCGGCCAGCTCGATCCGCGCCAATTCAACCAGAGCTGGCACATCAGCCGACAGGAAGAAAAGATCGACAGCGCGCTCACGCTCACCGTGCGCGAGGACGACTTCGCCGCGGGACTCGTGCGTATGCGGCCGCAGGACCCGATGTACGACTCGCTGCGCACCGAATTCGTACGCTATCGGGACGTGGTCACGCGGGGTGGATGGCAGTCGATTCCCGCCGGGCCTCAGCTCAAGCCGGGGAAGAGTGCATCACCCGCTCGCCTCGCCCCCCTTCGCGCGCGCCTCGCCGCCGAGGGCTATCTCGCGGACACTACGGCGCGAACCGACACGGCGGCCTCCCCCTCCACACAGCGCTCGGTGTACGATCACGAGCTCGCCGGCGCCGTCGCGCGCTTCCAGGCCGATCACAGCATCGCCATTGACAGCATGCTTGGCGGCGAGACGCTCGAGTCGTTGAACCTTCCAGCCCAATATCGGCTCGGTCAGATAGCGGCCAATCTCGAGCGGTACCGGTGGATGCCGCGCAGTCTGGGAGCGCGTTACATCATCGTAAATGTCCCGCAGTTCTACCTGCATGCAGTCGACAACGGCCAGGAGGCGCTCGACATGAAAGTGATCGTCGGGCAGGAGTACGAGGACAAGGCGACGCCGGTCTTCAGTGACTCTATGGAGTACGTGGTGTTCCGGCCGTACTGGAACGTGACACCCGACATCGCGGCAAAGGAAATCTTTCCCAAGGAGGAAGCACAACCGGGATATCTCGCCGCGAACAACATGGAGGTCTACAACGACCACGGGCGGCGCGCCGTTCGTCAGCTTCCCGGACCGAAGAATTCGCTCGGGCTCGTGAAATTCATGTTCCCGAACGACTTCAACATCTACCTGCACGACACGCCGAACGGCGAACTGTTCACGAAGGACGTGCGCGCGTTCAGCCACGGCTGCATTCGAGTGGAGAAGCCCTCAGAGCTCGCGGAATGGGCGCTGGGGTGGCCGGCGGACAAAGTGCAAGACGCGATGCACGACGGCCCGAACAACCGTCAAGTGAAGCTGCCGGCGAAGATCCCGGTGTACATCGTGTACTTCACGACGTTCGTCGAAGGCGGCGAGCTGCACTTCGGGAACGATCTGTACGATCGCGATTCGCCGTTGGTGAACGCGCTGCAGAGTATCGCGATGCCATCGCCGGTGACGCTCGAAGCGCAGCGGGCGCTGAGAGAGTTGGCGCGAGACTAGTAGGGCGGTGGGGAGCCGCGCCTTGCGCTCCCCACCAGGCGTTCTCATTCAGGCCGGAGGCGCGTACAATCATCTCTCCTCCAGACAACGCCCCATGCGTCCACTCGCTCTCGCACTGCTCTCCGTCTCGCTCACCCGCGCCGCGGCCGCACAAACCTCCTTTCGCGTCGACGAGACGACCATCGCCGACGTGCATGCCGCCATGCGCGCGGGATCGCTTACCTGTCGTGCACTGGTGCAGGCGTATCTGCGCCGCATCGACGCGTACGACAAGCTTGGGCCGGCGATCAATGCGATTACCGTCGTGAACCCCGACGCGCTTGCCATCGCGGACTCGCTCGACAAGCGGTTCGCGGCGACTCGCCAGATGGTGGGTCCGCTGCACTGCATTCCGATGATCGTCAAGGACAACTTCCAGACGATCGGGCTGCAGACGGCGGCGGGGAATCTCGCGCTCAAGGGGTACGAGCCGTCAAAGGACGCGTTCCAGGTGAAGCGCGTGAAGGAGGCCGGCGCCATCGTCCTCGCGAAATCGAACATGGCCGAGTTCGCGTTCAGTCCGTACGAGACCGTGAACTCGGTGCTGCCCGGCTACACGAAGAATCCGTACGCGCTCGATCGTGTCACGGCCGGATCATCGGGTGGCACGGCGGCGGCTGTCGCGTCCGACCTTGGCGAGGTGGGACTCGGCACCGACACCGGCAACTCGATTCGTGGGCCGAGCTCACACAACGCGCTCGTCGGCATTCGCTCGACGATGGGACTCACGAGCCGCGCCGGGATCGCGCCGCTCAGTCTGTTCGCGGACATCGCCGGGCCGATGGCGCGCACCGTCGCCGACGCCACCGCCGTGCTGCAGGTGATCGCGGGCTACGATCCGGATGATCCCGTGACCCAAGCGGTGCAGGGAAAGCCCATTCCCAATTACGCCGCCTCGCTCGTGCGCGATGGCCTCAAGGGCGCGCGTATCGGTGTGCTTCGCCAGGCGTTCGAGGCTCCAACGGTCGATCCCGAAGTACGCGCAGTGTTCGACAAGGCGCTCGCCGATCTGCGACGTGCCGGTGCGACGGTGCTCGACACCGTCATCATAACTGAGATGGACTCGATTCGGCGCGCCGGGCGGGGCGACTGCAATCCATTCAAGTACGAGTTCAATCAGTGGCTCGCCGAACAAGGCGACCGCGTGCCGGTCAACACCATCGACTCCATCTATCGATCCGGGCGATATCATCCGTCCGTTCAGGCACGGCTCGAGCGGGCCTTACGCTATGAGCAGTCGCCCGACTCGGCGCCCGGTTGCGGGGCGCGCCAACGAACGCGCGCTGGACTCCGCGACGCCGTGACGCACACGATGGATCGGCTCCAGCTCGATGCGCTCGTATATCCGACGTGGAGCAACCCGCCACGGCTCATCGGCGACTTGAACACGCCAGCGGGCGACAACAGCCAGGTGTTCTCGCCCACGACGGGGATGCCGGCAATCACGGTCCCCATGGGCTACACGCGACAGAACGCGCTCCCGGCGGGGATGACCTTTTTCGGTCGCGCGTTCGACGAGCCGCGCTTGATCAAGCTGGCGTACGGCTTCGAGCAAACGACCAAATGGCGTCGTGAGCCAGCGAGCACGCCGCCACTCGCGTCGGCTCCGTAGCGGCGTCAGCGGTCGAGCCGCCCGCCAGAACGCGTAACGGGGAGCCGCACAATGGCGGACTCCCCGTACGCTTCTCTCCCCCACCTGGCGATCCGCGCCCCACCTTCAGCCGCCTGAGCGGCCCTCCCTTTCGCGGTATCGCCGGCATTTTGGATTAGCAGTGTTCGTGCCACGGTCGCCATCATCGCACAAACATTGCACCTGGCGGGCGCGTCTTTTACCACGCACTGCCATGTCATTCGAGCAATACCACGAGCCTCCCGACGAGCTCGACCAGGCGACGCGAACCTTCGCGCGGATGATCATGTCGCTGATCGAAGAAGCCGAAGCGATCGGCTGGTACGAGCAGCGGCTCGCCGTCGAGAAGGACCGCGTCGCGACTGCGATCATGGAGAACGCGCAGCACGAGGAGATGAAGCACTTCGGAATGGACCTCGAGTTCCTGCTGCGCCAAAAGCCCAAGTGGCGCGACACGCTCCGCGGGATCCTGTTCAAGTCCGGCGACATCGTCCGGCATGGCGACGAGGCGGAAGAGGATACGGAGACGTAGCACAACGGCGGTCCGGCTTTTATCATGGCGGCAGCATGTCGCACGTCCTCGCCCGTCGGATGCTCGCCGCGACCGCGATTGCGCTCGCATTCGGCACCCGCTCCACATCGGGTCTCGCACAGGTGCCGGCCCCGCCGGCCTCGCCCGAACTGCTCGCGCCACCACCTCCGGTGCCGCGTGAGTTTCGTGCTGCGTGGGTGACACCGATCTGGGACCGCGGATTTCGTGACTGGCCCTCGTCGGCCGGACTCACGCCTGACTCGCAGCGCGCCGAGCTGCGGGCGCTCCTCGATCACGCCGCGGCGGTGGGTCTCAATGCGGTCATCCTGCACGTACGATTGGCCGGCGACGCTCTCTACCCAACGCAATATGCGCCGTGGTCGGCGTTCCTGAGCGGCCAGTCGGGCGTCGGACCTTCGCCGTCGTACGACCCGCTCGAGTTCGCGGTGCGCGAGGCCCACGCGCGCGGGCTGCAGCTCCATGCCTGGTTCAATCCGTTCCGCGCGATGCTTCCGATCTTCGCCGGCCGCGCCGCGCCGTCGCACGTCACGCGGCTGCATCCCGACTGGGTCGTGAAGTACGGTACACAAACCTGGATCGATCCGGGCAACCCCGCGGCGCGAAAGTACGTGCTCGAGACGATCCTCGACGTCGTGCGCCGCTACGACGTCGATGGTGTCCATCTCGACGACTACTTCTATCCGTATCAGGAGACGCGCACGGTCGTGCGCCGCGTACGTCGCCGGCGGATTCGCGAGCGACGCGTCATTCAGTTCGCCGACGGCAAGACCTGGAAGAAGTACGGCGCGCAGCAGGGATGGAGCGATCGCGACGCCTGGCGCCGCGCGAACATCGACGACTTCGTGCGGCAGCTCTATCAGAAAGTGAAGGCGACCAGGCCGGCGACGCTGGTCGGCATCAGCCCGTTCGGCATCTGGCGGTCCGGAACGCCGAGCGGTGTCACGGGCCTCGATGCATACAGCGAGATCTACGCGGATGCGCGGCGCTGGCTGGCCGAAGGTTGGATCGACTACATCGCTCCGCAGCTCTACTGGGAAGTGAACGGCGAGCAGAATCGCTTCCGCGCGCTCGATGCCTGGTGGCGTGGCGAGAATCCCCGCGGCCGGTACATATGGCCCGGGCTGTACACGTCGCACGTCTTCGGCGGCGCCGACGCGTGGCCCGATACGGAGATCAAGACGCAGATCGCGACCATCCGAGCGTCTCGCGAAGGCACGACCGACGTTCCAGGCCACGTGCACTTTCGTTTGAGCGCGCTGTTCGCCGACAATGACCGTCTCGCCGGCGAGCTTGCCCCGTCGTACGTCGAGCGCGCCCTCGTACCGCCATTCCCGTGGCTCGGCGCGCAAACGCCGGCTGCGCCCGTGGTATCGGTGAGTGCCGGCGACGGGCCGCCGAGCGTGACCATCTCGCCCGGCGACAGCGTGTCGGTTCGCTGGTGGCTCGTTCAATCGCATTCGTCCAACGGCGTGTGGACGTCGGCGCTGCGTCCGGCGAATCAGCGGGCCGGCGCTCCGGACTCGTTCAGCGTGCCGGAGGCCGACGAGATCGCGGTCACCGCGATCAGCGTCACCGGAATGGCGAGCACGCCGGCTCTCGTCGCGCCTGGCGGTTGAACAGCCAGTAGCTGCGCGTCGCCGAGCCGTGCCAAGTTTATTCCGGCACGTCTCATCCCTCGAGAACCCGACTCCACATGCTACGCCGACTCACCATCGCCGGCACGTTCGCCGTCATACCCGCAATCCTCGCGGCGCAACGTGCTCCGTCACGCACAGCGGTTCGTGAACCGCAGCCCGCAGCCCTCGACTCCACGAGATACGCGCGCAGCGCGCACGATCTGCGCGGGCTCCGGTGGCGGCTCGTCGGTCCGTTTCGCGGTGGTCGCGCGGTCGCCGTCGTCGGCGATCCGGCGAACCGGAATGTGTTCTACTTCGGCTCCGTCGACGGCGGCGTGTGGAAGACGACCAACGGCGGCACGAATTGGCGAAACGTCACCGACGGCGTGTCCAACATCGCATCCGTGGGTGCGATTGCCGTCGCGCCGTCCGACCCGAACGTCATTTATGTTGGCGGCGGCGAGGCGGACCTGCGCGAGGACTGGACCTACGGCGACGGCATCTACCGCTCTACCGACGCGGGCCGAACATGGACACACCTCGGCCTCGACGACGCGCGACACATCGCGCGCATCGTCGTCGATCCCCGCGATCCGGATCGGGTGCTCGTTGCGGCGCTCGGACACGCCAGCGGCCGAAACACGACGCGGGGAGTGTTTCGTTCCATCGACGGAGGCAAGAGCTGGCAGCGCGTGCTGTACGCCAACGATTCGACCGGCGCCGTCGACGTGGCGATGGACCCGAGCAACCCGCGCATTCTCTACGCGGCGCTGTGGCACATGCAACGGACTCCGTGGGGCTTTACCGCGGGCAACGGAAGCCTGTGGAAGAGCACGGACGGCGGCGCCACTTGGCGCGACCTGACCGGGAATCCCGGAATCCCCAAGAACCCGCTCGGCAAGATCGGCATTTCGGTCTCGCCGGCCAATCCGCTGCGGATCTACGCGAACATCGAATGCCCGCCGGAAGATTCGACCGGCGGCATCTTTCGCTCGGACGACGGCGGCGCGAGTTGGCAGCGCACGAACGGCGATCAGCGCTGGATGGTGCGCCCATGGTACTACAACGTCGTGACCGCCGATCCGGCGGACACCAACACCGTGTACGTGATGAACCTCGCCACGTGGAAGTCGACCGACGGCGGCCGGACCTTCGCTCGATTGCGCGTCCCGCACGGCGATACCCACGAGCTGTGGGTCGATCCCAAAGACTCGCGCCGCATGATCAGCGGCAACGACGGCGGAGCGACGATCAGCTTCGACGGCGGCGCGACGTGGTCGTCGATCATGAATCAGCCCACGGCGCAGTTCTACCACGTGACGACCGACGATCAGTGGCCATACCGGATCTACGGCGCGCAACAGGACAACACCACGGTCTCGATCCGCAGCCGCTCCGACAACGGTGTGATCACGACGGACGACTGGTACCCGGTCGGCGGCGGCGAGTCGGGCTACATCGCACCCAAGCCGGGCAATCCGAACATCGTGATCGCCGGCACGTACACCGGGACGATGACGCGGTACGACGTGCGCACCAAGCAGAGCAAGGACATCTCCGTCTGGCTGAACAACTATGACGGGTGGGCGGCGCGCGACGTGCCGAATCGCTTCCAGTGGACGTATCCGATCGTGTACTCGAGGCACGACCCGCGAGGGCTGTACACCACCGCCAATCGCGTATTCCACTCGACGAACGACGGCGATAGCTGGCAGCCGATCAGTCCCGATCTCACACTCCACGATCCCAAAACGCTTGGACCGGCCGGCGGCCCGATCACGTACGACATGACCGGCACGGAGTGGTACGCGACGATCTTTGCGTTCGCCGAATCGCCAAGGAATGGAGACGTGCTGTGGGCGGGGTCCGACGATGGACTGGTGCACCTCACGCGTGACGGCGGCAAATCGTGGACGAACGTCACGCCGCCACAGGTCGCGAAGTACACGCGGATTTCGATTATCGAGCCGTCTCACTTCGACGTGGGAACGGCGTACGTCGCGGCCAACCGCTATCAGCTCGACGATTTCAAACCGTACTTGTTCAAGACCTCTGATTACGGCAAGACGTGGACGGCGGTCACCGCCGGAATTCCGGACGGCGCGTACACGCGGTCGATCCGGGAAGATCCCGTGCGGCGCGGCCTGCTGTACGCCGGTACGGAGACCGGCGTCTACTACTCGACGGACGATGGCGCGCGGTGGCAGCCGCTTCAGCTCAACCTGCCGCGGGCGTCGGTACGCGACCTCGCCGTGCGCGGCACCGACCTCATCGCCGCGACCCACGGCCGCGCCCTGTGGGTGCTCGATGACATCTCGCCGCTTCGCGAACTGGCGGACAGCGTGCGGAGCGCGTCGGTGCACCTGTTCGCACCGGACACGGTGGTGAGATTCGCCGGTGGGCACGCGTCGACGGCGAGCGCCGGAGAGAATCCGCCCGACGGCGTGATCGTCGACTACTGGCTCAAGTCGCAACTCGGCGACAAGGACACGCTGCGACTCGAGTTCCTGGATGCGAGCGGCAAGGTGATCCGGCATTTCTCGAGCGCGCCGCCAGCCGACTCGGTGAAATCGGCGGCGTTCGCGCGCATGGCTGCGCCGGATTCCGGCGGCGGGGCGGGAAAGAGTCCGGGCAAACAACCCAGCGACACGATGGCGAACAAGCCTCGCGGCACGCGGGAGCTCGAGGACGACACGCTGGCCTTCACGCC
The DNA here is from genome assembly GCA_035493635.1 of Gemmatimonadaceae bacterium. GTDB lineage: Bacteria > Gemmatimonadota > Gemmatimonadetes > Gemmatimonadales > Gemmatimonadaceae > JAQBQB01. The sequence continues at coordinate 10,714 of DATJHY010000069.1, forward strand.
CAGCGATTCGGTCGTCACGAACCGCGCGGGACTCAATCGGTTCGTGTGGGACCTGCACTATCCCGATACGCGCCAGGTAAAGGACGTCATCAACGACGAGGGCTCGACGCGGGGTCCCGTTGCGGCCCCCGGCCGGTACACCGTTCGGCTCGTTGCAGCCGGCAGGACGCTCTCGCAACCATTCGTCGTTCGCGGCGATCCGCGTCTGGAGACGACGCAGGCGGATTACGACGCCCAGCTCGCGCTCGCGTTGCAGGTGCAAGGGAAGACGAACGAGCTGTCGGACGCCGTCAAGCGAATCGTCGAGATCGAGCGCGCACTCGACGAGCGGGCCAGTCCTGCCAAAGGGCAGTCGTACGCCAAGCGTGTGACCGACGCAGTCAAGCCGCTCCACGACAAGCTCGAGGCAGTCCGCGATTCGCTGGTCGAGATCCACTCGCACGCCGACGAGATCACGCTTCACTATCCAATCCGCTACTACAACATGCTGCTGTCGCTCGCCGGCATGGTGCAGAGCGCCGACGCCGCCCCCACGGAACAGGAGGGTGCCATCTACCGCGACATCGCGCCCAAGCTCGATGCGCAGTTGGCGCGTCTCCGCGCGATCGAAGGCACGGACCTCGCAGCGTTCAATTCGCTGATGCGCGAACTGAACGTTCCCGCGATCGTTGTCGCCTCGCCACCCGTCATTCCGTGATGCGCGCGGCCGTCATTACGCGCCCCGGTGGCCCCGAGGTGCTCGAAGTCGAGCAGCGTCCCACACCGATTCCGCGCGCGAGCGAGGTGCTGGTCCGCGTGCGTGCGTCGGCGCTCAATCGCGCCGATCTGGCGCAGCGGCAAGGCCACTACCCGGCGCCGCCTGGATTCCCAGCCGACATCCCGGGACTCGAGTTCGCGGGGGAAATCGAGGCGGTTGGCGAAGACGCGCACGGTTGGCGCGAGGGCGACCGTGTGTTCGGTATCACTGGCGGTGGTGGAAACGCCGAGTATCTCGTAGCGGACGCGGGAACGGTCGCGCGTGTGCCCGAGACCTTGTCGTGGACCGAAGCCGCCTCCGTGCCCGAAGCGTTCATGACAGCGTATGACTCGCTCGTCACACAGGCGCAGATACAGCGCGGCGAGACGGTGCTCATTCACGCCGTCGGCAGCGGCGTCGGACTCGCGGGCACTCAGCTCGCGCGCGCATGGAGCGCTACGCCCTATGGCACCGCGCGCACGGCGGACAAGATCGAGCGAGCACACGAGTACGGCCTGCACGACGGCGCGGTGCTCGCCGACGATCCCGAGGCCTTCGTGCCGCACGTCGAGCGCTGGACCGACGGCAAGGGGATCGACGTGACCCTCGACCTCGTGGGCGGGGCGTACGTGCCCGCCGACGTGCGCGCCGCGGCGACGCGCGGCCGCATCATGATCGTTGGCACGGTCGCCGGCGCCACGGCCACGGTCCCGATCGGGATGGTGCTGCGCAAACGATTGACACTTCGCGGGACGGCGCTGCGGTCGCGCTCCCTCGACGAGAAGCGGGCCGTCACTCGAGCGTTCGCGCGCGACGTCGTGCCGCTCTTCGAAACCGCGGCTCTACGTCCGGTAATCGACCAGGTGTTCGACCTCGAGCAGATCGGCGCGGCGCACGAGCGACTGGCGAGCAACGCAACGTTCGGAAAGATCGTTCTGCGCGTGCACTGATCGCGCTATTGCGACTGCGCGGGCGCGGCGGCCGCGGCGCGCCTGCCGAACAACCCGGCGATGAACGGTTCGGCGATGCACTGGTAGAACGTCTTGTCGCCGCAGATCGAATTCCCCTGCTTCTCCACGTACTTCTTGACCTTGGACGGGTAGGTGCGGCAATTCGGCGTGTTGGTGCCGCGCACACAGCCGTTATAGCGCAAAAGCCCCGAGCTGACGTCGCGCGCCGTCACCTTGCCCGAGTCGCTCTTGATGTACTGGCTCAGGATATAGACGCCGTACTTCAGGTTGGTCGAATCGGCTGCCAGATCGCGCCCGAATTTGTGGCTGAGCTCCTTGAGCCAGATCTTGGGATACACCTGCATCA
>DATJHY010000070.1:0-2264 GCA_035493635.1 Gemmatimonadaceae bacterium
CCGTCACGACTCACCGCAACGTCCGCAACCACGGCGACCCACGCTCCCATGGTGCGTGTGATGGCGAATCCCTGCCCTTCGCCGCGCGGGAGCTGCTGACCCCACCCGGCCTTGTCTGTCGCCAGCTTGAGCACTTGGAGCATTCGCCGCGCGCCGAACCCTGGCTGCACGGAGGGGCTGTTGATCAGGTCGATCGTGAACGCGAGCGGCTCGCGGCCGGCGGCGTGCGCGAGCTCATCCACGAAGCATTGTGTGGCCCAGACGTTTCCGTTGTCACCGGGTGCACGCCAATAGCCGGTCGGAATACCGCCCGGGAGCTTGCTCGAGTTCACCGATGAGCCGGGAACCGCGATGAACGGGAAACCCGCGGCGTTCATGTCGCCGGGACCACCCTGCATCTTCACGAACGCGTCGTGCAGGCTCACGACCTTGCCGCCGGAGTCGATCCCCGCGGTGAAGTAGTGCCAGCCGTTCGAGCGATAGTTGTCGTGGGCGAAGTCGTATTCGCGAGGCCACATCAGCTTCACCGGCGTGCCCTCGAGCTTCTTCGCGATCGCGGCGACTTCGATCGAGAACTCGTTGCTGCCGCGCCGCCCGAACCCGCCGCCGAGTCGCGTGATGTGCACGGTGATCTTGCCCGGCTCAATCCCGAGCCCGCGCGACACCAATCCTTGTCCGACGGATGGGATCTGCGACGGCGCCCACATCTCCATCACACCGTTCTTATAGACGGCCGTGCAGTTCTGCGGCTCGAGCGTCGCGTGCGCGAGGAACGGATAGTGGTATGTGGCTTTGAGAACCTTGGCGCCTTCGGGTGCCGGTGGCGCCGGTGTTCCCGCCGCGAGCTGGTCCGCCGTCTTCGCCATGTCAGTGCTGTTCTGACTGACCACGGCGCCTTCTTCCCATTTTACCTGAAGTGCCTTCGTTGCGCTGAAGGCATTCCACGTCGAGTCAGCGACGATCGCAACGCCCGAGGGCAATCCCTCGATACCGTCGAGCACGAAGGCATCGCGAACGCCCGGCCGTGCCTTCACGGCGTCGAGGTTGGCGCTGACCACTTTTCCGCCGAACGCCGGGCATTTCGTGTACGTCGCGTAGAGCATTCCCGGCAGTTGCACGTCGATGCCGAAGAGCGGCGCGCCGGTCACGATTTTCGGATTGTCGACGCCGGGCACGCGCGTGCCGAGCAGCTTGAAGGTTCTGGGATCCTTCGTTTGAACGTTGGCCGGCGGCGTGATCGACGCCGCCTTCGTCGCAAGCTCGCCGTAGGTGGCGCGCCGATTTGACGCGCGATGAACGACAGCTCCGCTCTCCGTCGTGCATTCGCTTGCCGGTACACTCCACGTCTCCGCGGCCGCTTGCACAAGCACGGCACGCGCGGTCGCGCCGGCGCGGCGCAGCGGAGCGTAATTCGTCGGGGTCGACTGACTGCCGACCGACATCTGTCGGCCGTACTCCGGGTTCAGATCGCCCTGCGTGATCGTCACCTGCTCCCACGCGACATCGAGCTCCTCGGCGACGATCATGGGGAGCGACGTCTTGACCCCCTGCCCCATCTCGGAATTCGGCGCGATGATCGATATCGCGCCGCTCGGCGTGATGCGAATGAACGCGTTCGGTGTGAAGTCGGCGGCAGCAGCTCCTGACTCCGCATCGAGCGCACCCAAATGCACGTATGTACTGACCAGTAAGCCGCCGCCGGCGAGCGCACTGAGTTTGACGAACTGGCGCCGATCCATCGCGGCCGCTGAAGAATCGAGCAGGCGTTTCATTGCGAGCCTCCTTCCCCGACGGTGCGACCCGAGGCGAGCTCCGACGCGCGCTTGATTCCGGCGCGAATCCGGAAGTACGACGCGCAGCGACACAGGTTGCCGCCCATTGCGCGATCGATGTCGGCGTCGTTCGGATGCGGGTTGCTCTTGAGCAGCGCTGCCGCCGCCATGAGCTGGCCGGCCTGGCAGTACCCGCACTGCGGAACATCGAGCTCGCACCAGGCCCTCTGCAGCGGATGCTTGCCGGCCGGATCGAGACCCTCGATCGTGGTCACCGCCTTTTTGCCCACCGTCGAGACCTGCGTCTGGCACGCTCGCTCAGGAGAGCCATCGAGATGGATCGTGCAGGCGCCGCACTCGCCGATCCCGCAGCCGTATTTCGTTCCGACGAGACCCAACGCGTCGCGAAGGACCCACAGCATCGGCGTGTCCGGCGACACGTCGACGGAGTGAGTCTTGCCGTTCACGTTCAGCGTGTATTTGCTCATGCGT
>DATJHY010000071.1:0-5914 GCA_035493635.1 Gemmatimonadaceae bacterium
GTGGACCCGACACGTCGTGCGCGATCGCCGGTGTGGTAGTGACCGTCGTGTGTGCGCGGACGTTTGGCGTCTTCCCGACGCGGAGTGCGACTACGCCAATCGCAGCGACTGCGCAGAGCGCGGAAAGAATGCGGACCCGATGCATTGGTTGTTGTGCCGCCAGGGTGACTTACACGGTTGTGAAGAGACTCCGCACGGTGGAGACAAGTTACATGCGACTGGCGACTGGCGACTGGCGACCGGCGACTGGCGGCCGGCGGCCGGCGGCAGGAAAGGCGCGTGTCATTCCGAGCGAGCGGCAGTGAGTCGAGGAATCGCTGTCGTCCAGTAGAGTGCCTCTGTTCCCCGTTCCCGGCGGTCGCCCGTCGCCAGTCGCCAGTCGCCCGTCGCCAGCCGCCAGCCGCCAGCCTGAGCCGGAACATGATTTGCCTCCAAGCTCGCGAGTAGAGGAGGCGACATGACAACCAAGAGCTCACAGGCCAGTAAAGTTGTCGAGGACGCGACCAGGGAGGCCGCGCGTGATGACCGGGAGCGCACGCATTCCCCGTCAGCGATGCGAGCGGCAACGAAGCGCGTCGAGGAGCTTCAGCGTCTCACCGGCCTCGAGCGTTTCATATTCGAGAACGCGCTCACGATCGTCGCCTTGGCGTTCTTCCTCGTCTCGATGCTCGGCCTCGTGATGGCTGGCCACAGCGCGTACAACGAGGATCAGCGCCAGCACGGCCAACCGACCGTCAGTGTCCCCGGCTATCTCACGAGCGGCCACTTCACGGAAGCGATCGGCGAGAACTGGGAATCCGCTTTCCTGCAGATGGGCGTGTTCGTGCTGCTCACGCGCTATCTCTATCAGCGTGGCTCATCCGAATCCAAGAGCATCGAGGGCGCCGAGGCGGTCGACGAGGATCCGAGCGATGCGCGCAACGACCCGAACGCGCCGTGGCCGGTGCGACGCGGCGGCATGTGGCTCGCGCTCTACCGGAACTCGCTCAGCGGCGTCCTGCTCCTCATGTTCGCGCTGTCGCTCTGGCTGCACGCCGCCGGCGGCGCCGCCAAGTACAACGAAAACCAGCGCGCGCACAACGAACCTACCGTCTCGACCATCGGCTATGTCGGCACGAGCGAGTTCTGGTTCGAGTCGTTCCAGAACTGGCAGAGCGAATTTTTCTCCGTCGGAGTGCTCGCTCTGCTGACGATCTGGTTCCGGCAGAAAGGTTCGCCGCAGTCGAAACCGGTGGCGGCGCCGATGGAGGATACGGGAGAGTAGAAACCGGCGGCAGGCGATCGGCGACGGCCAGGGACGGACGACGGACGACGGAGCGTGTCATGCCGGGCGGCACGTTGTCATTCCTCGACTCGCTGCCGCTCGCTCGGAAGGACACGCGCCTTTCCTGCCGCCGGCCGCCAGTCGCGAGTCGCCAGTCGCCAATCAGTCTGAACGCAGAACCGTATTCGGATCCGCTCGCAACGCCCTCGCCGCCGGCGCCGCGCACGCCGCCACCGCGACCGCAACGAGAACCAGCGCGACCAGGCCCAACACCGTCGGATCCGTCGCCGACTGGTGGAACAGCAACGGCTCGATCCACCGGCCCGCCCCGATCGCGACCGCACTGCCAATGGCAATGCCGCCGACCGCGAGGCGCACCCCTCGCGCGACCACGAGCCTAACGACGTCCGACCCACGCGCGCCGAGCGCGATCCGCACGCCCAGCTCGTGCATCCGCTGGCCGACGTCGTACGCAATCACTCCGTAGAGCCCGACCGCGGCGACGATCAGCGCGAGACAGCCGAACGCCACGAACATCGCCGCACCCGCGCGCCACGAATGCCGCTGCGCATCGAGCAGGTCGCTCAACGGTTGCGTGGTCACGTACTGCTGGCCAGGCATCAGCGGCTGCAGCGCGCGCCGCACGCCCTCCGCCATCTCGGCTGGATCGCCCCGTACGCGCAGCAGCAGATACGACCCGCCCTCGCTGGGGAACTGGTCCATCGGCAGGTAATATCGAAGCGGTTGATCCGCGAGCGGGTCGTGCACCGCGTCTTCCGCCACGCCAACCACGGTCGTGCACGGGACGGTATCGGCATTGAACCGGATACATCGGCCTAACGCGTCCTGCCCGGGCCACAGTACCTGCGCCATCGAGGTGCTCACGACCGCGACCGTCGGTGAGCCGAGTCGATCCGCCACGGTGAACGCGCGCCCGCGAAGAATCCGCGTGCCCACCGTCGCGAAGTAGTCCGCGCCGGCCGATTGATACGTGAAGCGCCCGAGCCGCCCCACCGAGTCGATGCCCGGTACGAATAGCGACGCCGTGGATGTTCCCTGGAGCGGCATGTTGCTCGCCCACGCGGCGTGCGTGACGCCTGGAATCGCCGTCGCCGCCTCGAGCACGCGCTGTCGGAGCGGGACGCGCTGCTCCATGGTCATCGACTCGCCGCGGCGGTGCCACTGCACGAGCAGTACCGGATCGACGTCATAGCCCAGTCGCACATCGCGCAGTCGATCGAGACTCCGCACGAACAGCCCCGCGCCGACGAGCAGCACCACCGACAGCACGACCTGGACGACGAGCAGCGCGCCACGCATGGCCGGCCGCTGATTCGTCCCTTCTCGCACGCCGGCCTTGAGCGTCCGCGCGATGTCCGCGCCGCGCGCGAGCAGGAGCGGCGAGAACCCGGTGAGCGTGCCCGCCACGAGCGCGGCCACGAGCGCGATGCCTAACGTGCGCGCGTCGGCCGCGACGCCGACCACGCCAGCGGACGGAAGAACCAGCCGTCGGAGTGCCGCGCCGCCCCACTGCGCGATCGCGAGCCCGGCCACGCACCCGGCGAGCGACAACACGAGGCTTTCCGTGAGCGACTGCGCGACAAGCCGCCCACGCCTAACGCCGAGCGCGAGGCGGATCGCCACTTCGCGCTGGCGTCGGAGTGAACGGGCGAGAAACAGGTTCGCGACGTTCGCGCACGCGATGAGCAGGACGGCGACGGCAACTCCCATCACCCACACGAGCGTCCGCGCCTCGAGCCCGGGGTACGGGCCGGCCGCGGTCTTGAGTGCGCCGGCGACGGCTATCGGCCGTTCGGTCTCCGCGCGTCGCAAGAACGGGTGAATGGCTCGTGCGGCCGCGCGACTCCGAACGAATGCCTGGGTGAGGTCCGCGTTCGCCTGCTCGATCGATACGCCGGGCTTTCGACGGACCATCATCTCCGTCCAGTCCCACACGTATCGCTGCCAGTAGCCCACCGACGATCCGCCGGACTGGTGCGCGCCGAACGTCGTGATCGGGAGGTAGGCGACCGGCGAGTTCCCATCGGCGACGCCAGTGAAGCCCGGCGCCGCTACGCCGATGATCGTACAGATGATGTTGTCGATCTGGATCGACTGGCCGAGCACATCGCGGGATCCGAGCTCCGCCGTCCAGAACGCATGGCTCAGCACCGCGACGTTCGCCCCGCTCGGCGTCGTATCCTCGGCCGCCGTGAAATAGCGGCCGAGCATTGGGCGAGCGTCGAAGAAATCGAAGTAGCTGGCGCTGACGGCGGCGATCGGCCGCTCGCGGGAGGTCGTTCCCGATCCCACGGCCACGACTGTTGGGTAAAACGCGGCGGACTGCGAGAACGACGTGGTCCAGTTGGTGAGGTCGAGGTACCTCGCGTACGGGAACGACTCGCTCGTGAGGAAGCGCTCCGCTCCCGGCAGGCGCAGGTAGACCCGATGCACGCGCGACGGGTCTCGCAGGTAGGCGAACGACCGGAACATGAGCTGGTCGATCACGTTGAACATCGCGGCGTTGGCGCCGATACCGAGGCCGAGCGTGAGAATGACGGCCGCAGCGAAGCCCGGTTCGCGGCGGAGGCCGCGGATCGCGTAGCGAATGTCCTGTTGGAGATGGTCCAGCCAGGGGATCGACCACTCGTCGCGGGCGCTTTCTCGAACCCGCGTGACATTCCCGAGCCGCCGGCGCGCGGCACGCGCGGCGTCCTCCTCTCGCGCGCCTCGTGCCCGTTCGTCGCGCGCGAGCTGGTCGCGATGGAATCGGAGCTCGTCCGCGAGCTCGGCGTCGAGCCGATCTCGACGAAGCCAATCGTAAAGGCGGGCAAGCAGTTCGCGCATGAGCGACTCGGCTGGAGACTAGGGCATAGACAATCTATGGCTTTGGAAGGTTTGTAAAGAGCAGGCGACTGGCGGCCGGCGGCCGGCGACCGTCCCCCTCGCTGGCTCTCCGCCCCGTCCCCAGCAGTCGCCGGCCGCCGGCCGCCTGTCCGGATGGTCCAACCTGCCTAACGCCACCAACCTCAACGCCAGATAACAACGCGCCCAGCCACAACGCTCTCAACAGGACTCGCGTAGGCGCATCATGGAACGTCGTGGATTTTCGATCGGGCTGTGCCTGCTCGCGACGCTGGGGGCATGCGTGCCGGCAAGGCCGCGAATCGACGGCGCTCCCGCCGCACCCCCAGCGCCGTCGGCATTATGGCCGGCGCCGCAGGCGGTCAAGGAGCCGCCGCCGCCCGCCACCATACCCACGTCCCCCGAGGCGACCCAGGCGCTACGGGGAGACACGACGGATTTCGAGGGCCACCGTCTCGAGCTCGACGACGTCGTCGACCTCGCTCTCCGAACAAACCCCACCACCCGCGCATCCTGGCTCAACGCCCGCGCCGCGGCCGACGCATATGGGTCGAGCCGAGGTGCCCTGCTGCCGAGTCTCGATGCGAGTGTCAGCGCCGGTCGCGCGAGCGCCGCGCCCGGATCGATTGCATCGTTAGGCACCGTGCCCGGGAGCGAGGTCGGCACGCGGAATGCCGCGACGGGCACCCGCTCACAGCTCACGACGTCCGCCACGCTGTCCTATCTGCTCTTCGACGTCGGCGGTCGCAGCGGATCGATCGAGGAAGCCAAGCAGCGCGCGATCGCCGCTGACCTCACCCACAACGCCACCGTCCACGACGTCATCCTGCAAGTCGAGTCCGCACTGTTCTCGTATCTCGCGACCAGATCGCTCCGCGAAGCGCAGGAGGTGTCCGTGCAGGAGGCGGTCGCCGACACGGCCGCCGCAGCCGAACGCATGCACGTCGGCGTCGCGACGCTCGCGGAGGTGCTGCAGGCTCGAACGCAGCTCGCGCAGGGCCGCCTGCAGCTCGCCACGCTGCAGGGCCAGGAGATCACCACGAAGGGAAACCTGGCGACGGCGATGGGGCTGCCAGCGAACGCACGCTTCGACGTCGGCGATGTCCAGGTCAGCGACACGGTCGCGCACGTCACCGCGTCGGTCGACTCGCTGATCAATGCCGCGATCGCGGCGCGTCCGGATGTCGCCGAGGTGCGTGCCGAAGCCGCATCGCTGGCCGCCGCGGTTCGCGTCGCGCGGTCGGCCGGGTATCCCGCGTTGACGCTGAGCACCACCACGAGCTCGATCCAGTCGACACAGGTCGGCGTCAGCCCACGGAACGCCCAGCTCTTTCTTGGCGTGCAGATCCCGATCTTCAACGGCTTCTCGCGTCAGTACGACACGCGCGCCGCGCGCGAGCAGTACGACGCCGGCCTGGCTCGCCTCGCGTCGACTCGACAGCAGGTGACCGGGCAGGTCTTCGCCGCGTATTCCGCGTTGACCACCGCGAACGATCGCGTGCGCGCGGCTCGCGACCTCCTCGTGGCTGCACAGCAGTCGGCCGATGTCGCGTTAGGCCGGTACCGCGAAGGCGTCGGCACGATCGTTGACCTGCTGCTCGCTCGCAGCGCGCTCGCGACGGCGCGCGCCGAAGACATCCAGGCACGCTGGGAGTGGCGAACCGCGCTCGCCCAGCTCGCGCACGATACCGGCCTGTTCACGACCACCGGCAGAACGCAGCTCCCCTTATCGAACGCCAGCTCGAACGAACGATGACCCATCGGTACCTCCTCGCGACGCTGGCT
>DATJHY010000072.1:0-2755 GCA_035493635.1 Gemmatimonadaceae bacterium
GCGTTGCGATCGACGTGCAGCGTGACGCCGGTCGAATCGCCTGTCGCTGGAGCCGCGGTCGTCGATTGCTCGAGCGCCCGCGCGAGGTCGTCCAGGTGCACCGTCGTCGCGACCTGCCGTGTCGTGGCAAGGATCCGGTTGGCGGCGGCCGCCTCGCCCCGCACACGCAGCGCATCGGCCAGCTCCGCGCCCGCGAAGATGTACAGCGCCGGCATGCTCGCCGATGGTCGATCGATCCACTGCCCCTCTTTGATCACGGACTGATAGCCCGTGAACACGTGGTCCCACAGCGCCTTCGTGCGCGCCACGTCGAGCCAGCCGTCGCCTTGCACGTAGATCGTGTCGCGTGTCGCCGACGGGGGCGGCACGAAGAGCTTGGACGCGAGCCCCTGCGTGAGCACGTCGTCGCCGAGACCAAGTGAGCGCGGATATCCGCCGGCGGATCGCGCGAAGTAGATCGGCCGTTCCGTCCATGCATCCTGGATCATGCGCAGCACGAATGCGTCGGCGCGCTGCAGCACGCCGTACTGCAGATTTCCCGGGTCGATCGTAGCGTGAAACGGGCCGCTGTTGAACTGCATCGGACCGTGCAGCTCGTAGTACGCCGGCACGGCGTCGGCGTCGGCCATCGTCATGTGGAGCGGCGCCTGCGCCGGCTTCCGCCAACGGTGGTTCCTGTACACGTCCGGCCCGTTCGCCTCGTCGTAGTCGTAAACGGGCCGGCGGATGAGTTGTCGAACGTACCAATCGGTGTTGAGCAGCGACGTGTTCGCGACCACGACGTCGCGCCGAATGCCTTCGACCTCCTGCGCGTACCAGAGCGGAAACGTGTCGTTGTCGCCCACGGTGATCAGCACCCCGTACGGCTCGACGGAATTCAACAGATCCGCTGCCACGTTACGCGTGGCCGTGTGGTGCGCGCGCGACGCCGATCTCCAGTTGCCGAATGCCGGCACCGCCGCCAGGAGCAGCACGGGCGAAGCAGTCAGCCACGCCCGACGCGTCGGTTCGACGATCGTGTCCTTGCCCACACGGCGCTGCCGCGTCCCCACGAGGGCGGCAATCGATTCCCACACATGGGTGAGACCGAGCGCCACCCACACGCCCCACGCCGAGAAGCTCCAGATGAAGAAATAATCCCGATCGCGCACCTCGTGCTCCTGCGGCGATGCGGGATCCTGCGAGGCGCCGAGCTTGAAGTTCAGATAGTAGATGAGCAGCAGCGTCGTCGTGAACATCAACGCGCCGAAGTACCAGAACGTCTTGCGATCGCGCGAGTAGTGCACCCAGCCGCCGATCAGGCCGAGTACGAGGAACGACGCCGCCAGGAGCGCCTGCATGAACGCAGCGGTTTGATCGGGATCGCGCAGCCACTGCCACTTGAAGTACAACCACCACATGCCGACCTGTTGCGGGAAGCTCGCCTGCCGATCGGCAAGCGCCGGCTTGCCGTACTGTCCGCGATTGAAGTTGTACATGAACGCGTGGTACGTGTCCGCGGACATCGTGCACGACAGCGCGAGGGTCGTGCGGCACGCCGTCGGCTCGCCTTCGTTGAGCGCGGGAAAGTAGGCGGCGCGGATCGGCTGGGTCGCGAACGGGCTCAGGCCGACGATCAACGCGGCGAGACAGGCGATCACGAGCTTGGGCTGCACGAGTGCCGCGGGCCGGCGCAGCAGCACCGCGAGCAGGATCGCCGGTGCGGGGAGCATGCCCGCCATGTGGTTGGCGTATCCCAGGCCGCAGAGATACGCCATCAGGACGAGCAGACGATCGGCGCGCGGTCCGCTCGGGCGGTTGGACCACCGGATCGCCAGCCACGACACGAGCGCGATGCCGACGAGCGAGACGGTGTAAACCTTCTCGTTCACCACTGACTGATTCCAGACGGTGAACGATGTCGCGCCAACGACGGCGGCGACGACCGCTCCGGCGACACGAAGCCATCGCTCGCCCAGCCACGCGCCCAGGATCTGCTCGGTGACGAGAAACCACAGGCCCGCCGACGCCGCGCTCGACAGCGCCGCGAGTATGTTGATGCGCTGCGCGACCGTCGGCGCGATCGGCAGAATCGCGAACATTCGGCCGGCGATCACGAACAGCGGATTGCCCGGCGGGTGCGGCAGACCGAAAGTGTACGCCGCGGCGATGTACTCGCTCGTATCCCACATCGCGGTCGACGGCGCGAGCGTCACGAGATAGAGCGCGAGCACGAGCGTCGCGACGAGCGTGGCGGCGCCATACGACGGCGGCGTCGGATCCGCCGGCTCCTTGTCCGCGACGGGACGCGAGCTCCAGATCGCCAACGGAATCAGCGCGCAGTAAGCGATCGACAGCAGAAACGCCGACACGGTCGTCCCGCCGCGCACGAGATCGGCGTAGCCGCCCGCCAATACGAGCACGGCGATTCCGTATAGATAAAATTTTCTCTCTCGTAGCCGATCGAAGAGTGTGGGCACGGGCCAGTCGGGTTCAGGGTCGCTCGACGAGTCCGTCGAACATCACGGGGCGAGGGCGCTCACCCAGCGCGTATCTCGCCCAGGCCCGCACGCGCGGGCTGGGATCGAGCTCCGCGGCCTTGCGCGCGACCGCCACGCTGTCCGGGCGCTGCGCCAGGCCGAGGACCGCATACGCGCGGAGCTCCCAGCTCGCATCGTTCATCAACCTGGTGAGCACGTCGCGAGTCGGCGCGAGCTGGATGGCGCTCATCGGCCAGACCAGCGCGATGGTGAGCGTCGCGGCGGCGCGCCGCCAG
>DATJHY010000073.1:0-10280 GCA_035493635.1 Gemmatimonadaceae bacterium
CCCTGTTTCGGTGGCGGCGATCCCTGAAACTCGATGGGGACGATCGATGGTCGATCGTACACCTCGATCGCGGCGACTCCACCCGGCGAGATGCCGAGACTGTCGATCTGCTCCGTGCCATGCGGCACGCCGTCGACGAACAGCCACAAGCAGCCCGGCTGCCATCGCGAGCGAACGACGCAGCTCGAGAGCTGACAGCGCACGTCGATCCCCGGCACCGTGCGGAAGAATTCGGCCGGCGTCGAAATGCCTGGTGCCATCGAGTCGATTTGTCCCGGCGCGATGAACTTCCCCAGGCCGAGGCGGCGTCGCTCGAGGAACCCCGTACGCGCGAGATACGCTGTGACTCGCTCGGCTGTGACGTTCACCGTGTTCATCACCTGCACGGCGTGCATCAGAATCGCGATCACGACCACCGAATCCGCCGGCAGCGACGTCTCGAACGACACCGGCGCGTATCCGATCTTGGTGATCGTGAATCCGTTGCGGCCCGGCGGCAAGCCGCGCAAATCGAAATGCCCTGAATCATCGGTGACCGCCGCCAACCTGCTCCGGTCCACGAGCACGTTGGCGAGGCGAACCGGATGGCCGAGGCTGTCGCGAACGGCGCCGGCGAGGCCGGAGTAGGCGCGCTTCGTGGCCGACGGAAACGCTTGCGCACGAACCGTGGCGAAAGCGCCCCCCGTGGAGATCGCGATCAGCATCGCAACCAGAGCTTGCACGCCACGACGCATCGGACCGGTTTCCATTCGGCTGCGGGGACCAGGCATACCGCGATCGGTTCAAGAAGTTGTGATGCGCGCCGCGCCGACACAAGTCGAGATCGACGCCCAGCCGGCCGTTGCGAGCCCCTCGCGGTCATCGTGACCGCACGCCATTCTTGAGTATGCCTCGTTGCTCTGTGCGCGGCACCGTCCGCGCTCTGTTCGCCCTCGCGCTGTTCACCCACACGGCGCCGCTCTTCGCCCAACAAACGGTCGACGTCCTGATCAGTGGCGGCACGCTCGTCGACGGCACGGGCTCACCGCGCCGGCGCGCGGACGTCGGCGTCACCGGCGACCGAATCACCTTCGTCGGTGATGCCGCGACCGCTCGCGTGACCGCCGCCAGGACCATCGATGCGACCAATCTCGTCGTTGCGCCCGGGTTCATCGATCCACACACGCACACCGCCGGCGATCTATCCAACGCGAATCGCAAGGCGAACCTCGCGTACGTCATGCAGGGCGTCACCACCGTCATCACCAACAACGACGGTGGCGGATCGATCCAGATCGGACGCCTCCTCGACGGCTGGACAAAGAACGGCATCGGCACCAATGCCGCGGTGTTCATCGGCCAGGGCTCGGTGCGCGGCGCCGTCATGGGCATGTCCGACGCAAAACCTTCGGCCGTGCAGCTCGACTCCATGCGCACGCTCGTTGCCCGCGGCATGGACGACGGCGCGATCGGCATGTCGACCGGCCTGTACTACGCGCCGGGCAGCTACTCGTCCACCGAAGAAGTGATCGAGCTCGCCAAGGTCGCCGCGGCCAACGGCGGCATCTACGACTCGCACATCCGCGACGAGAGCTCCTACACGGTCGGCCTCATCGCCTCGGTGGACGAGGTGATCCGCATCGGCCGCGAGGCGCACATGCCCGTGCACATCTCGCACATCAAGGCGCTGGGCATCGACGTGTGGGGAGCGAGCGACAGCGTCATCTCGATGATGAAAAGGGCCCGGGCCGACGGCGTCGACATCTCGGCGTGCGTCTATCCGTATACCGCGTCGGGTACGAGTGTGGGTGCGTCGCTGCTGCCGCGATGGGCTGAGGTCGATGGTCGCGACTCGCTTGCGTGGCGCATCAAGGATCCGCCGACGCACCAGCGGCTCGTCGTCGAGATGACCGAGAACATGCGCCGTCGCGGCGGGCCCAACACGCTGCTCATCGTTGGTGGCCGCGACAGCACGATTCGCGGCAAGCGGCTCGACGAAGTCGCGCGCGCTCGCAACACGACGCCAATCGAAGCCGCGATGCAGATCATCCTCGCCGGCGACGCCGCCGTCGCCTCGTTCAACATGAACGAGAAGGATATCGAGAACTTCATGAAGCAGGATTTCATCGTCACCTGCTCCGACGGCAGCGACGGTCACCCGCGCAAGTACGGCACGTTCCCCAAGCTCTTTCACGAATACGTCGCGCAAAGGCACGTGCTCACGCTCGAGCGCGCCGTTCAGCACAGCAGCGCCGAAGCGGCGAAGATTCTGCACCTGAAAGACCGGGGCGTGGTTGCACCTGGCGCGTTTGCCGACATCGTCGCGTTCGACCCGGCCACATTCGCCGACCGGTCAACCTACGAACAGGCGACCATCCCCGCGGTCGGTGTCCGGTATCTCCTCGTAAACGGCGTCTTGACCGTAGATGGCGGGACGTACACCGGCGCAACCGCTGGTCGAGCGCTGAGGCGGGGGCGGGGGCGGGGGCGGGGGCGCTGAGTTGGCCACTACATTTGAGCTCATGTCCGATTCGTCGTTCGGGACCTTCTTCGTCCCAGGGCCCACCGAAGTGCGCCCGGAAATTCTCGAGCAAATGACTCGGCCGATGATGGGACACCGCGGCCGCGCGTTCGAGGCGATGTTTGCGCGGATCGAGGCGGGACTGCGCGACGTGCTGCTCACCGCGCGGCCGGTCTACATCGGCGCGACCTCGGCCACGGGCTTCATGGAGATGGCCGTTCGCAACGCGCCCGAAGGCCCCATCCTGTCGCTCGTGAACGGCGGATTCTCCGAGCGCTTTGCCCAGGTGGCCGAGGCGTGCAACCGGCGCGTCGAGCGTGTCGTGGTGCCGTGGGGCGGGACCTTCGACATGAACGTCGTCGAGAGCGCGCTCGACGCTATGCCGTTTGCCGCCGTCACCGTGGCGCACTCGGAGACATCGACCGGTGTGATCACCGACGTCCGAGCCGTCGCCGACCTGGCGCATCGGCACGGTTCGATGGCGCTGGTCGATAGCGTCTCGGGCGCCGGCGGCGCGGAAATCACCGTCGATGGCTGGGGCCTCGACTTCGTTTTCACGGGATCACAAAAGGCGCTGGCGCTGCCGGCCGGTCTCGCCTTTGCCGTTGCGTCGCCGGAGTACGTCGAGCGCGCGCGTTCGGTTCGCGATCGCGGCTTCTACTTCGACGTGCTGCAGTACGACAAATACGCTGAAAAGAATCAGACGCCGAGCACACCGGCCACGTCGCTCCTCTACGCCCTCGAGGCGCAGATGGGCGACATCGGCCGCGAGGGGATCGAGCGGCGGTGGGAGCGCCACCTGGCGATGCGTGACGCCACGATCGCCTGGGTAGAAGCGGTCGCCGCGCGGCGCGGAATCGATCTCGACGTCGTCGCGCCGGACGGCGCGCGATCTCCAACCGTGACCGTGATCTCGCTGCCTCCTGGCATCAAGGGCCCGGAGGTGACCGAGGCCGTGAAGGTGCGAGGCTTCACGATCGGAAGCGGCTACGGTCAGTTGAAGGATATGACCGTGCGAATCGGGCACATGGGTGACCACTCGGTCGAGGCACTGCGACGCTGCCTGCACGCGTGCGAGACCGCCATCGCCGAGCTGGCTGAACGGCGGAGACTCGTGCGCGTGTAGCCGGCGGCCCGGCGAGCCACAAGCGATTCCGTCGACGTCTCCCGCGGCTGACCGCGTGACGCTGGTCACCATGCGACGCTCGATCTCGCGGCTTGCGCGCGCATCTGTGACCTGACGGGCTCTCCAATCGACAAGTTGAGTGCGGACGGTGCCTCTCTCCGCGCTTCGCTCGCCTCACCGATCGATCGGCTCGCCCTCGACAATGCGTTTCACCCGTGCACGGGCCCAAGCTTCGCGCTTGGCGACGCTCGCGCTGCTGGTTTCCGTTCCGTCCGTCTGTCACGACTCGCACGCGAGCCGATACAAGCCGCGGGAGGTTCATGCGGTTCTGGGCGTGAGCGCCGCGACGGTCCGCGCCGCGATTACGGCGCGTGTTCAACTTGCCGGGCCGCCGGCTTGGGTGACGCCGGATCAATGGAAGCACGTCCGCATACTCTATTGGACCTACAACAGCTCGCCGCTCTGGATAGAAGCGGGCGGCGTGATGGATCGCGCCGCCGCGCTCCTCGCGGCGCTCGATTCGGCGCCGCTGCACGGATTGCGGACCGATCGCTACCCGCTGGACTCGATCCGTCGCGTCGTGGACACGCGGAAAATCGACAGCGGCGCGACCGCGAGCGACATCGCCAACGCCGACGTGCTCCTCACCGCGGCCTACGTCGGTTATGCGGCGGACATGCTCGTGGGCCAGGTCGATCCGACGAGCGTGTCGCAATCGTGGTACATCCCGGCACGTCAGGCCTCAGTGGATTCCGCGCTCGCCGCCACGCTCGAGGATTCGTCGATGGCTCAGGGCCTCGCGCAGATGGCGCCGCGCGACTCGGACTATGTCGTGCTCAAACGAGAGTACGCACGCTATCGCGACATCGTCGCTCGCGGCGGTTGGCCGATCGTTCAGCCTGGCCTCAATCGGGAGCAGCTGGCCGAGCGGCTGGCGATCGAGGGCGATAGCGTGCCGGCGCTCGATTCGGTGTTCGCGGTCCTCGCGCGATGGCAGGAGCGTCACGCTCTCGCGCCGACGGGCAAGCTCGGGAAGCTCACGTTTGCGGCGCTCAACGTGCCAGCGGCGGAGCGCGCCAAGCAGATCGCGACGAACCTGGAGCGGCATCGCTGGCTCCCGCGAGCGCTGGGACAGCGCTACGTGTACGTAAACGTGCCCGCGTTCCGACTCGATGCCTACGACTCCGGCCAGCGCGTGCTGTCGATGAAGGTGGTGGTTGGCGCGGAGTATGACGGCCGTGCGACGCCGGTGTTCAGCGATTCCATGCGGTGGGTGGTCTTTCGACCTTACTGGAGACCCACCGACAACATGATCAAGAAGGAGATCCTTCCTCGCCTGGCGTCGGACCCCGGCTACCTCGCGCGCAACGACATGGAATTCACTCGCGAGGGTGGCGCGCGCGTGCTGCGCCAGCGGCCCGGCGAGCACAATTCGCTCGGGTTGGTGAAGTTTCTGTTTCCAAACGATTACAACGTCTATCTGCACGACACCAACGACAAATCGTTGTTCGCGAAGACCATTCGCGCGGCGAGCCATGGGTGCATCCGGCTCGATCAGCCCGAAAAACTGGCGGCGTACGTACTCGGCTGGCCGACGGACAGCGTGAGAGCGGCAATGGAAAGCGGGCCGGACAACCGCACCGTCGCCCTGAGCGCGCGCCTTCCGGTGTACATCGTGTACTTCACGGCGTACGCTCGCGACGGCGTGGTTCACTTCACCGACGACGTCTATCGGCGTGACGAAGACCTGAAGTTGCGGCTCGGCACATGACCGAGGCGCCGCGAACGGCCAGCGCCACGTCTTGCGCGATCGCGACCCGGCCGGCACAATAAGAATCTCCTCATCGGCCGAGGTCCGCCGTGCGATCCAGCCTGCCATTCCTGCTCGTCGCGTGCTGCGCGCCCACGATCGGCGCCCAAGGCGTGCGAATCAACATGGAGCCCTGGCGCGAGCCGGTGTTGATGGACACGCTGCGCCAGAACCACGACCTGGACATTCCGCCGACGAAGGTGTACGACGCGACGCTCAAGGCGTTCGCCGCGCTCGACATCCCGGTCGGCAACACCGCCGGCAACCTTGGCATCATCGCCAGCGAGCGCTTCACCCGCTCACGCTCGCTCGGCGGGGAGCTGCTCTCGAGAGCGTACAATTGCGGCGAAGGCCCGACCGGCGCATTCGCCGACTCCTATCGCCTGGAGATAGCGATCGTCGCGTACATCGAAGCGCGGCCCGGGGGTGGCACGCGACTTGGCTTGGCGTCGATCGCGAGCGCGCGCGATCCGGCGGGGCCGTACCGCTACCCCAAGGAATGCGGCTCGACCGGCCACTTCGAGCTCAAGCTGCTCGATCGCATCAAGTCGCTCAGCGCCGCGGAGTGACAGCGCGGCCCCGACCCTCCCGCGACGACCGTTCAGCCGTGCTTGAAGAACTGCACCGCCCGCTCGTGCTTCTCGGCGGCCGCTCGTGATTTGAACGTCCCCAGGTTACGCCGCTTCCCAGTCTTTGCATTCTTTTTCCTGGAATAGAGGCGATACCGGCCGTCCTTGAGTTTCCGGATCATTGCCCTCTCCTGTTCATCGCATCTCCGCCGCCGGGCTGCTGCCAACGCCGTGCCACGCGTGCGCCGACGGCCGCGATTGCTCGCGGATCAGCGGCGGCGTCTGCTCGGTTCCCGACGCGCGAATCAGTGCCCCACAGCTCGCGGCCCGCGCCTGGTCGATCATGCGCTCGAGCACCACGCGCGCTTCGGCCACCGCCGACTCGGCGATGCCGCGCACGTGCATTTGAATCACACGCTCGATCTCCTCGTGCAGGATCGTCCACTCGCGGTGCAGTTCGTCGCTGGTCCAGCCGAGCCGTGATCGCTGCACGCCGTGACACTCGGCGAGCACGAGATGAATCCTCGTCCCGTCGGCGACGACGGCGGATGGTTGGCCCTGGCTCTCCTCGATCGCCGCGAACATCGTGGCCACGTCGGCGACGTACGCGGCCAGGTGGTCCGTCAGCTGACAATAGCGAAGCGACGGCGCGCCATCCGTGATCGTCTCGTCACGTAACCGCGCCACGAAGCTGCCAAGCAGCGGATCGAGCTCGCGAATCAGTACCTTGCCGATCTCGCTCAAGCCCAGAAGACGCGCCGCGGTGTCGGGCGATTCGGCTTGCCACTTCGCCGTTTCTCTCGCGGCGGCCGTGGCATCTGGCAGCCAAAGCGTGAACACCGAGCCCGAACCGACGGTGCTGTGCACCGTGACTTCGCCCTTCATGAGTCGAGCGAGCCGCCGGCTGATCGTCAGCCCCAGACCGGAGCCTTCCTTGGAGCGCGAGCGGCCACCTTCTACCTGCACGAACGGATCAAAGATCGTACGGACCTTGTCCGGCGGAATCCCAATGCCGGTGTCCGAGACCCGGATCACACACCAAGGTCCGTGGCCATACAGGCGAGCGTCGGCGTCCAGCTTGTTCGTGACGCCCCATTCGGCGGTCACGCGCCCGCCGGCCGGCGTGAACTTCACCGCGTTGTTGAGAAGATTCACGAGAATCTGCCGAACCCTGTCTTCGTCGCCCGCGTAGGCCACGGCATCGTCGTCGGGCGGCTTGGCCACGAGCTCGATGCCGCGGGCCTCGGCCGCCGGCTGCACCAGCGCAATCGCGGCGTCCACGGTACGGTGCGGATGACCAACGCCGTCATGCAGCCATAGCTTGCCTGCTTCGACCTTCGCGAGGTCCAGCACTTCGTTCACGAGCCCCAGCAGGTGCCGGCCGCCGGCCGCGATTCGCGAGATGCTGTGGCGCTGCTCGGCCGAGAGGGATCCGGCGATGCCCAGGTCCAGCAACTCCGAGTAGCCGATGACCGCATTCAACGGCGTGCGAAGCTCGTGACTCATCAGCGCGAGGAATTCCGATTTCGCCTGGTTGGCGGCTTCCGCCTCGATGCGCGCAATACGCTCGCGGTCGAGCTGAGCCGCGCGTTCTTCCGCTCGTTTCCGGTCCGTGATGTCGCGCAGCGAGATGAGGTGGGCGGCTTCACCGTGCCATTCGATGTCGACGGCGCGGAGTTCCGCCGTCACCGTCTGGTGAGTCGGGCGCACGACTTCGATTTCCGCCGTCCCCGAAACGACGACCGGAAATCCAAGCTCTCGATTCGTCAACTCATCGCATGAACGTCCAAACAGGCGTTCGGCGGCCGGATTCGCAAAGCGAATGATGCCATCGCGGTTGACGATGACGACGCCATCCGCCATTTGATCGACGATCGATCTTAGGCGCGTCTCCTCCGCGCGATCGCTTGGCTCGTGTTCCTCTTGTGATGATTGATTCACCGCCGTCTCCGCGCCGGCCCCCGTCTCGACTGGTAGTCAAAGAGCGTGCCCCGCGTGGTCCAGAAGATGCGTCCGCCAGCCTGTGCAGGAGGCCCATGGGGCCGCGCGGGCCGCGATACCAGGAGCCAGTCGGACCGGAGAGCGTCGGCGTTGATCTATCTCCT
Source organism: Gemmatimonadaceae bacterium (assembly GCA_035493635.1). Lineage (GTDB taxonomy): Bacteria > Gemmatimonadota > Gemmatimonadetes > Gemmatimonadales > Gemmatimonadaceae > JAQBQB01. Next base: position 8,111 of record DATJHY010000073.1, read on the forward strand.
CAAACTGTACGTCGCCGGGAAAGGCGCGCGCGCCGAGGCGGCGATCGCGAATCTGCGCCGCCTTTGCGAGACCGAATTGCGCGACCAGTACGAGCTCGAGGTGATCGACATCATCGAGCATCCCGAGTTGGCCGAGGAGGCGAAGATCCTCGCGACGCCGACACTGATCAAGCAGCTTCCGCCGCCCCTCCGCCGCGTGATTGGCGATCTGTCCGACAAGGAGAAGCTGCTCCTGGGACTCGACGTCCGACCAGCCACGCGACACTCAGCCACGAACCCCGACGCGTCATGACCGACAACGGCGACGAACCACGCGTGCAGAAGCTTGCCACGGGCATCCCGAGCTTCGATCTCATCGCCAAGGGGGGCTTGCCGGAAGGCCGGACGACGCTGCTCTCCGGTACCGCGGGCAGCGGCAAAACCGTCTTTGCCGTGCAGTTCCTGGCGGCGGGTATTGGCGTTGGCCAGACCGGCGTCTTCGTGACGTTCGAGGAATCGGCGGCCGACATTCGGCAGAACATGCGGAGCTTCGGCTGGGATCTGGCGGAGTGGGAGCGGGCCGGGAAGTTCGCCATCGTCGATGCATCGCCCGACCCGCACGTGGACACGGTCGAAAGCGGAAGCTTCGATCTGAGCGCACTGCTGGCGCGAGTGCAGCACGCGGTCAAGCGCATCGACGCACGGCGTGTCGCGCTCGACTCGCTCGGCGCCGTGTTTTCGCAGTTCTCCGATCAATCGGTGGTGCGCAAGGAGTTGTTCCGCATCGCCTGGGCGCTCAAGGGCATGGGCGTGACGGCGCTGCTCACGGCTGAGCGAACCGCGGACTACGGGCCCGTCGCACGGTTCGGCGTGGAGGAGTTCATCGCCGACAACGTGATGATTCTGCGCAACGTGCTCGAGGACGAGAACCGCCGTCGCACGATCGAGATTCTGAAGTTCCGCGGCACCGACCATCAAAAGGGCCAGTTCCCACTGACGATCGCGCCGGACACTGGTGTCGTGGTGATTCCGCTGTCCGGGATGCAGCTGCGTCAGAAATCGTCGAACGTACGCATCTCATCCGGCAACAAGGAGCTGGATGACATGTGCGGCGGTGGCGTGTTCAGAGATTCGGTAATCCTCGTGTCCGGCGCGACGGGCACCGGCAAGACTCTGACGGTGACACAGTTCATGAAAGGCGGGGCGGCCGCCGGTGAGCGATGCCTGCTCCTCGCTTTCGAGGAGAGTCGCGAGCAGCTGTTCCGAAACGCGCACGGCTGGGGCGTCGACTTCGAGCAGATGGAACACGACGGCCTGCTCCGCGTCTCCTGCGATTACCCGGAGGTCGAAGGCCTCGAGGATCGGCTGTTGGCGATTCAACGGGCGATCGAGGAGTTCAAGCCGCAGCGCGTGGCCCTCGACAGTCTCTCGGCGCTGGAGCGCGTCGGGACGATGAAAGCCTTCCGCGAATTCGTGATCAGCCTGACGTCGTTCATCAAGCACCAGGAGATCACCGGCCTGTTCACGTCCACCACGTCCTCGCTCATGGGCGGATCGTCGATCACCGAAGGGCACATCTCCACACTCACCGATTCGATCATCCTTCTGCGCTACGTCGAGATGTTCGGCGAGATGAAGCGAGGGATTACCGTGCTCAAGATGCGTGGCTCGGTGCACGACAAGCGCATTCGCGAGCTGACGATCAGCGAAAAGGGGATGCAGCTCGGCCGGCCGTTCCGGAACGTGACCGGGATTCTGGCCGGGTCGCCCGTGTACGTGTCGCCGGGAGATCTGGAGCGCGCGTGGACGCGGCACGAGGAGACGGCGAGCGCGGCGAAGACGGTGACAGCCGACGCAAGCCGCCGCCGGCGCCAGAGCGACAGAGTCGATCCGGGCGGCGGTCAGTAGTCGGTCATCACGATGCGGCCAGCGCGGCCTCCTTCACTCGCATGCGTGGCGGACTTCCATACGTAAGCGTTCGCCATAACCACTCCGCCGGGCCGAATCGGAAACGCGCCAGCCACCAGCTGCTCAAGGCCATCTGACAGATGAACAGCGCGATCGTGAACACGAAGTTCCCGGTGAACCCGAACGTTCCGAGGCGCCGGAAGCCGTAGCCGTAGAACACCAGCGTCGACACGACCGATTGCGTCAGATATGTGGTCAGCGCCATTCGCCCCGTGGCGGCGAG
>DATJHY010000074.1:0-16622 GCA_035493635.1 Gemmatimonadaceae bacterium
TCACTCAGGGCCGGGATGTCAAACCGTTCGCGTGTCTCGTCGAGCCACCCTCACTGGACGCGCGAATCGCCGCGCAAGCCGCGGTGTTCACGATGTGCTCGGACAAGTGGCATTCGTTCGACGAGTTTCTGCGTGCACACGCGCTAGAGGGCGCGTTGACCAAGTTCGTCATCGATGCACCGTGCGTCGGTCAGATTCGGGATCAGCTCGACCTGGTCGGCGTTGACGAGCGACGGTTGTTCCCGGATCTCGACGGCGTCGCGGCGGCGATTCGCCGGTATTACGCGTGACGTGCTACGGTTCGTAGTTCACAAGCGGACGGCAACGGCAACGGCGACAGCCCAACGCAGAGGCGCAGAGGACGCGGAGGGCGCAGAGGAACTACTTGAACGCAGAGGCGCGGAGACGCAGAGTCGCAGAGGGTTTCCGGTTGGTGCTACAGCGCCTGTTCGCACGAGCCCGGACGAACTTTTCTTTGGCAGCGCCGCTCGGGACGCACTTCGTGGCATCCTGAGCGGCAGTGCAATCAAAGAATCCCGGCTCGTTGCGGGTCGACCCCTCGGCCGGAGCAGTTCTCTGCGGCTCCGCGCCTCCGCGCCTCTGCGTTGAGTAGTTCGATCCCGGCTCGTTGCGGAACGAGCCCGCCCGGTGTGCCGTTCTCTGCGTCCTCCGCGACCTCCGCGCCTCTGCGTTGGGCCGTCGCTGTTGCCGTTGCGGTCGAAAAGAGCTCAACCCGCGAGTTGGACGGTGTCCCCACGTGAAGGTGCCATGACCTTGTATCCCGCGTCGCGCAGCGTTGCCCCGAAGGCGTCCTGGGCTTCGGGCTCGCCGTGGACGAGATGGACGGGCATCTTCCAGCTCGTCGGTCCGCGGACGGCGTCGAGCCAGCGACGGAGCTCGCCGCGGTCGGCGTGGGCGCTGTAGCCGTTGAGGATCTCGACGCGAGCGCGGAGGGGGATTTCCTCGCCGAACACCTTGATCAACGGGCGGCGCTCGACGATGCGACGGCCGAGCGTGTGTTCGGCCATGAAGCCGACGATGAGAATCGTGTTGCGAGGGTCGGCGGCGCCGTTCGCGAGATGGTGGAGGATGCGCCCGGACTCGGCCATGCCCGACGCAGCGATGACCACCATCGGGCCGTGTCGCTCGTTGAGCGCCTTGGAGGCGTTCACGTCGCGCGTGAACTCGAGGCGGTCGAAGTCGAACAGGTCGTCGACGGCGGCGACGAGGTCCTCGTTGCGATCGAAGGCGTCGGGGTTGGTCGCGAACACGGAAGTGGCGGCGGTCGCCAGCGGGCTGTCGACGACGATGGGGATCGCGGGGATCGCTTTGGCGCGCGTCAGGCCGTGGAGATCGTACAGGAGCTCCTGGGTGCGGCCGACGGCGAAGGCCGGGATGAGCACCCGTCCGCCGCGTGCCGCGGTCTGGCGGATGATCTCGGCCAGGCGCTCGGGCATCTGGCTCGCCGGCGGGTGATCACGATTCCCATATGTCGATTCCATGATGACGACGTCGGCGCCTTCGGGCGGGCGCGGATCGCGGATGATCGGCAGTCCCCAGCGCCCGACGTCGCCCGAGAAGACGAGCCTGCGGCTCGTGCTTCCCTCCGTGCACTCCAGCACGACCGACGCGGAGCCGAGGATGTGGCCCGCCTCCACGAAATGGGCGCGGATACCTGGAGCGACGTCGAACGGGTGGTCGTAGGGCATGGAGATCATGTGCGCCATGAGCCGCGCCACATCGTTCTGGTCGTACAGCGCCGGCTCGTACGAACGACCGTGGCGTGACAGAAACTTGGCATCGCTCTGCTGGATCTGCGCCGAATCGGCGAGCATGATCGCGCAGAGGTCGCGCGTGGCGGGGGTCGCGTAGATGGGCACGTCGAAGCCGTAGCGCCCCAGCAGCGGCAGACGGCCCGAATGGTCAATGTGCGCGTGCGACAGGATCACCGCGGTCAGCTCGTCGGCGTTGAATGGCAAGTCCAGATTCTTTTCGTGCGTCTCGGCGCGGCGGCCTTGGAACATGCCGAAATCCAGCGCCACCGCCGATCCGCCGACGCGCACGAGGTGACAGGAGCCGGTGACTTCGCGCGCGGCGCCGTGGAAGGTGACGTTCATTTGGGTTCGATTGACGTTGAGCAACGGGGTTTCTCGGCTTGCGGCTAACGGCGCTCGGCTTGGCTCATGGCTGACGGCTAACGGCTCGAGCTGGCGGCTGATGGCTGCCGGCTTGGCTAACGGCTGGCGGTCCTGGCCAACGGCTGACGGGCTGGTCAACGGCTGACGGTGTGGCGAACGACAAGCTTCGATATCTCTCGGACCCACAGCACCGCGCTTGCCGCCACGACGCAGCGGGCCCAGTCGCCTCCGGAGAGCGCGACCGTTCCGAACGCGTGCTGCATCGGGTGCACGTAGAGCACGATCGCCTGGAGGGCGAGAGAGAGCGCGATCGCGAGCCACAGCCATTTGTTCGAGAAAAGATGAACGAACGCGCTCTGACGGTCCGAGCGGGCGTTGAGCACGTTGAAGAGTTGGGCCAGGACCAGCGTGTTGAACGCCATTGTCTGCGCGTAGCGGAGCGTGCCGCTTCCCTGCACCAGCCCGCCCGGGAGCGACGCGTCGAGCACGAGCAGCGTGACGGCCGCCATCACGACGCCGACGAGCGCGATGCCACGCCACATCGTGGGCGTGACCACCGCTTCGGAGGATGGTCGCGGCGGCTGGTGCATCAGCCCTTCGTCTGGAGGATCGACACCGAGGGCGAGGGCAGGTGCGCCGTCGGTCACGAGATTGATCCACAGGATCTGCGTGGCGAGGAGCGGCAGCACGACTGCTCCGCCGTCGCGCGGCAACCCGAGCCGATCGCCGATCACCACGCCGACGAACATGGTGAGCACTTCACCGATGTTCGACGAAAGCAGATACCGCAGGAATTTTCGAATATTCGCGAAGATCGCCCGTCCTTCCTCGACGGCGGCAACGATCGTCGCGAAATTGTCGTCGGCGAGCACCATGTCGGCGGCCTGCTTGGACACGTCGGTGCCGGCGATGCCCATGGCAACGCCGATGTCGGCGGTCTTGAGCGCAGGCGCGTCATTCACGCCGTCGCCGGTCATGGCGACGATGGCACCCTGCCCCTGAAGTGCCTTCACGATGCGGAGCTTGTGCTCCGGATTCACGCGCGCATACACGGAGACGACGGCAGCCATGCGCGCGAGGTCTTGCTCACTCGTCCGCTCGAGCTCCGCACCGGTGACGGCACGATCGTCGGTCGACACGCCGAGCTCACGCGCGATGACCGCCGCGGTGCGCGGATGGTCGCCGGTGATCATTATCGGGCGGATACCTGCCGCCTTCGCGCGCTCGACGGCCTGGCTCGCCTCCGGGCGCGGCGGGTCGATCATCCCGATGAGTCCCGCGAACACCAGATCCTGCTCGATCGCCGGTCCGACATCTCCTTCGCCGTCGCTCCGCTCGTCGCGCGGCATTCGCCGGATGGCAACGCCGAGCGTGCGTAGCGCCTGGTCGGCGAGCGCATCGTTCACGCGCTCGATCTCGGCCCGCCGCTCCGGCGTGAGGGGACGCGAGTCGTCGCCGACGATCTCGCGCGTGCAACGCCCGAGGACGATGTCGGGCGCGCCCTTCGTGAATACGACAGTCTCCTGGACGCGCTCCGTGTCGCGGTGAACGGTCGACATCAGCTTTCGTTCGGACGAGAACGGGACCTCCCCGACGCGCGGCAGCCTCCGATTGAGCGTGTCGCTCTCGAGGCCAGCCTTTCTCGCAGCGACGAGCAGCGCGCCTTCCGTCGGGTCGCCCTGAACGATCCACCGGCCATCCTGCTCGCGGATGTTCGCGTTGTTCGCGCGGTCCGCCGCGGCGAGCGCGCGATCGAGCTCGGCACGCAGCGCGCCGTCGATCGCTCCACCATCGGCGCGCTCCACTTCACCCACGGGCGCGTACCCGGAGCCGCCGAACGAGACCTGGCCGCTCGCCGTGACGACGATGCGCACGGTCATCTCGTTCCTCGTGAGGGTCCCGGTCTTGTCGGACGCGATGACGCTCGCCGAACCGAGGGTCTCGACTGCGGAGAGATGCCGGACGATCGCGTTGCGCCGCGCCATGCGCTGGACGCCCATCGCCAGCACCGCGGTCACGACGGCCGGGAGACCTTCAGGGACCGCGGCCACGGCAAGCGCGACGCCGAGGATCAGGACGTCGAGAATTGCCGCGACGCCGTGAACGTCCTCGACGAGAATGATCGTCACGATCATGACGATCGCGATCGCGACGACGATCACGCCGAGCACTTTGCCCGTGCGATCGAGCTCGCGTTGGAGCGGCGTCGATTCCGAGCGCGTTTCGCGGAGCATGCCAGCGATGCGGCCCATCTCGGTGGACATGCCGGTGGCGGTGACGATCGCGGTGCCGCGGCCGTACGTCGCCGCCGTGCCGCTGAAGATCATGTTGCCGCGGTCGCCGATGGTGACCTCGGCCGGAATCGCGGCCGTGTCCTTGTCGACGGGCAGGCTCTCGCCGGTGAGCGCTGCCTCGGCGGTCTGCAACGCCGTCGAGTGCGTGATTCGCGCGTCGGCAGGGATGGTATCGCCTTCCTCGATCAGCACGATGTCGCCGGGAACGAGCTCCGCCGCCGCGACACGCGCTCGCTGACCATCGCGAACGACCGTGGCCGCGTCGGCTGACATGGCCCTCAGCGCCGCGACCGCGGCCTCGGCGCGCGTCTCCTGCACGAACCCCATGGCAGCGTTCAACAGCACGACGGCGAAGATGGCGATGGACTCGTATGGCAGCGCTGTGTCTCGTTCGACTGCCCACAGCCCGACCGAGACCGCGGTGGCGATCAACAGCAGGACGACGAGAATGTCGCGGAACTGCGCGAGGAATCGTCGCCAGGCCGGGATCGTGGGTTCGGCGGGAAGCTCGTTACGCCCGAAACGATCGAGCCGTGCCGACGCTTCGGCCGCCGAAAGACCCCGTCGAAGGTCGGTTCCCAGCTCGCCGGCGACGTCTACGACCGCGCGCCGATATGCGTCGGTTGGGTTCAGCGTCACACGGTCGTGCCGAACAGTTTGCCGACGGCCGCGGTGAGCGCCATCGCCAACGTGCTCCAGAACACGACGCGCATTGCGCCGCGCAACGGATTCGCGCCTCCCGCGCGCGCGGCGAGCGCGCCGAGCACGGCGAGCAGCAGCAGCGATGCGCCGGCGACGAACCAGATGAGCGATGGGACGGGCACGATCGCGGCGACGAGGAGCGGCAGCCCAGCGCCCGCGGTGAACGTGGCCGCGGAGGCGAGCGCAGCCTGAGTCGGTCGCGCGCGTTGCATGTCGACGATGCCGAGCTCGTCGCGCGCGTGCGCCTCGAGTGCATTGTGGGCGGTAAGCTGCCTGGCCACCTGCAGAGCAAGATCCGGGTCGAGGCCGCGCTTCACGTAGATGCCTTGAAGCTCTTTGAGCTCGCGCTCGGGCATCTGCGCGAGCTCTCGGGTCTCTCGACCAAGGTCGGCCAGCTCGGTATCGGATTGCGAGCTGACCGAGACGTACTCGCCGGCCGCCATCGACATGGCACCGGCGACGACACCGGCGACGCCAGCGATGAGAATGCTCGTACGATTCGGCTCGGCGGCCGCGACGCCGACCACGAGGCTCGCGGTGGATACGATTCCGTCATTCGCGCCGAGCACGGCGGCGCGGAGCCAGCCGATGCGGTGGGTTCGGTGCTGTTCCGGGTGAATTACCGATTCCATTCGTCAGCTCTTTCGAGATTGCACGCGAGCCCCCGAGGTGACCTGGTCCGATGGAAATATCACGACTTCGTCTCCCGGAGCCATCCCGTCGAGGATTTCGGCCGACGTGCCGCCGAGGTGACCGATGCGCACCGCTCGCCGAACGGCGCGACCGGATTGTACGACGAACGCCATCCATCCATCGGCCGATCCACCGTTGGCCTGCAGGAGAGCGCTTCGCGGGACGACCGTCGTGCTCGGCGTCGACCACACGATGATGCTCGCCTCGACGCGGAAGCCGTCGCCGACGGAGGGAGGCACGGCATCGGGATCGACGATGACGTTCACGCGCTGCTCGTCGACGCCCAGCGCCGACACTTTAGTGAACGCCGCCGGCTCGACCTCGCGAACCTTGCCCCACGACGCCGGCTGTTGCTCGCTGCCGGCCTGCGCGCCCCACTCGGCGAGCCGCACGCGGTCGCCGGGGTGGACCGTCGCGCCGTCGCTCGAGAGCACGTCGATCACGATCTCCAGCGACGCCGGGTCGCCGACTTCGAGGAGTGGCGCGCCGGCGGCGACAATGCGCTCACTGCGCTCGTTCACGTGCAGAATCCGGCCGCTCGCCGGCGTCCGCACGATGACGATCGCCGTGGTCCCGCGCTCCTGGCCGAGGAAGGCGGCCCGCGCCTGGCGGACGTCGGCCTCGGCGGCGACGGAACGCTGCTGCGCGGCTCGGGCCGCCTCGCGTGCCTGCAGCTCCGCAAGCTGCGCCTCCTCGACGACACGCGGCGCGACGCCGCCGACTTCGGCGAGGCGCCGCGCGCGTGACGACTCACGCTGTCGCTGGTCGAGCGCCGCGTTCGCGACGCGCACCTGCGCCGCGGCTTCCAGCGCCAGAGCGCTCGCCGCGTCGACGCGGGCGCGGGCCTGCGCCGCCGACAGCGAATCGAGCGGAAGCGGCCTGAGTCGGGCGACGACTTCGCCGGCACGAACGGCCGAGCCCTCGAGGCGCGTGATGCGCTCGACGCGGCCCGAGACCGGCGCCACGATGACGTAGCGCTCGCGTACGCGCGTGCGCCCGTCGGCGTCGACCGTCGTCTCGAGCGGACGTCGCACGACGGTGCTCGTGTCGACCACGAGCGGCTTGGGCCGCATGGTATAGACCACCAACGCGATCACGGCGAGGCCGATCGCGGCGAGGATGATTCGGGTTCGCGTGATTCTCATGATTACTCCCGCGTTCGCAACGCGGACACCATGTCGAGTCGTCCCACGCGCCGGCGGACAATCACGCTCGCAAGCACCGCGGCGGCGACGACGATCGACATCGCGAAGATCTGACTGTCCAGCGCGATGACATATGGAAAGTGAAAGCGCTCGGTCTCGAACCCGCGCGACAGCGCGTAGCTGAACAACGCGCCGAATCCCACGCCGGCCGGAAGCGCGACGATCAGAACAGCCAGCTGCTCGCCAAGCAGCATGCCGGCGACCTCGTTGGACGTGAAGCCGAGGACGCGGAGGCTGGCCAACTCGCGCCCGCGCTCGGACAACGCGATGCGCGCGCTGTTGTAGACGACTCCGATGGCGATGATGCAGGCGGACACGGTGATGAGCATGAGGACGAACGTCATACTCTGGCGAATCTGCTCGTCGATGTTGCGAATGGTCGCGGCGCGCGAAGCGGCGCCGGCCACCGCGGGAAAGTCCTTGAGCCGGGCGAACACCGCGTCTTCCCGCCCGGGGGCGATGGACAGGTGGGCGCCGTTGGCCGCGTCCTGCTCCCGAAGGAGCGCGTTCAACGAGCGGCGCGACATGTACAGGCCTTCGCCGAGCATCGGATCGAACAGGCCGGCAACGACGACTGAGCGTGTTTCGTCCCCGAGCTCGAGGAGCTCGACGACGATCGTGTCGCCGGCGCGAACGCCGAGGACGCGCGCGAGCTGCAGTCCCAGGATGCAGCCTCGCGCCGGCACGTCGAATTCGTTGCCGTCGACGTCCACCAGGCGATAGAGGTCGTCGTCCGGCTCCAGACCGGTGATTGACGTCGTTCGAGAAACGACGCCGCGGGTGATGCGCACGGGCGTCGCTCGAAACGGCACGGCAGACAGTACGCCGTCGACGTGCTCGAGCTCTCGCGCGGCGCGCGCAGGACGCGTGTCCGTGAACGTCGCCACGGCGTCGTAACGCTGGGCAAGGTGAAACTCCACCTCGAGCAGCCTGTCGAACGCGTCGTACGGGAATCGCCCCGACGCCAGGAGCGCCACGGCGAGCGCGATGCCGACCACGGTCGCGCCAGTGCGGACGGGCCGCCGTTCGAGGTTGCGGAGAATCATGCGCATGGTCGACGACACGAATCTGCCGAGTCCGAGGTGCTCGATGAGGAGCGGCCGGAAGCGAGCCGGCGAGTCGGGACGCAGCGCCTCGGCAGGCGGCAGTTTCATGACGCGGCGCACGCCGCTGAGCGCGCCGAGCAGCGCGAAGCCGCCGCTCACGCCAACGGCAAACGTGGCCGCGCCCCAATCGATGAGCGACGGCAGCGAGGGAAAGCGGAAGTAGTCGCGATAGAGATTCGTGAACTTTGCGCCCATCCAGATTCCAGCAGGAATCCCGAGGGCGGCGCCGACTGCCACCGCCGCGATGCCGAAACCGAGATAGTGGGACCCGATCTCCCAGTCGGTGTAACCGAACGCTTTGAGCGCGGCGATCTCGTCGCGCTGCGAGGCGACGAGCCGCGAGAGCACGACGTTCAGCAGGAACGCGGCGACGATGAGGAAGAACATCGGAAAGACCGTCGCATTGACCCGGAGCTGTGTGAACTCGTCGGCCAGCGCGCGCGCGGCCGGCTGGTCGCGGCGGCCGTGGGCGCCAGCGCTCCCCCATGGGCGCAGGAGACGATCGAGATCGCCGATCACGGCCCGCTCGTCAGCCCCGGGCGCGAGTCGCACGACGACGTCGTTGAACGCGCCTTTCATGTCGAACGCGGTCTCGAGCGTCTGAGCGCTCGTCCAGAGAATTCCGTATCGACGATTATCGACGAAGAAACCGCCGCCCGCGAACTCGACGACGAACTCGGGCGAGATGGCCACGCCGACGATATGAAGCCGTTGCCAGCGACCATTGACCACGGCCGCCAGGCTGTCGCCCGGAGCCAGCCGATTCAGCTCGGCGAATCGCTCGCTCACGATGACTTCGTCGTCGCGGCCCGGCGCGATCCAGCGGCCGCGCCGGATCTTGAGTTGGTTGAGCATAGGCCGCTGCGTCTCAGGCACAGAGACCATGTGGCCGATCGCTGGCTCGGATAGTCGCGGCACGTCGAGCTTGACGTCGCGCACGATTCTGGTCTGCGTGGCGGCAACGCCGTCGATCGTGGCGATGCGCCCAGCGACTGCGCTCGGCGTCCGCTGGAGGCGGGCGAACACGTCGCCGAATCGATAGGTGTCGAAGTACGAGTCGCGGGCGGCGCGGATCGAGGTGAGCGTGCTTCGCAGCCCCATGATCGTCATCGTGCCACAGCCCATGACGAGCGCGATCGACGCCACCTGGACCCAATGGCGGCGAAGCTCTCGGAGCAGCTTGAGATCGAGGGTGCGCATCGCCGGCTACCAGACCAGATCCTCGACGGTGGCGCGCTGTGTGTTGCGCTCCACCTCACTGATACGCCCACCACTCATGTGCAGGACGCGATCGGCGATGGTCGCGATCACGGCGTTGTGGGTGATCACGACCGTCGCCGTGCCGAGCTCGCGATTGACGTCGACGAGCGTTTGCAGCACGAGACGCCCCGTGTCGACGTCGAGCGCGCCGGTTGGTTCGTCGCAGAGGAGGACGTCCGGCCGTTTGGCCACGGCGCGGGCGATCGCGACGCGCTGCTGCTCGCCGCCGGACAGTTGCGCTGGAAAATGATCGAGCCGATCGCCGAGGCCGACCAATCGGAGCGCCTCGGCGGGATCCATGGGATGCTCGGCGATGTCAGTGACGAGCGCGACGTTCTCCCGCGCGGTAAGACTCGGGATCAGATTGTAGAACTGGAATACGAATCCCACGTGCTCGCGTCGGTAGCGAGTCAGGGCTCGATCGTCGGCGGCCACGAGATCATGGTCCCTGAAGTGCACCTCGCCCCGCGTCGGGGCGTCCAGTCCGCCGAGGATGTTGAGAAGCGTCGACTTGCCGCTGCCGGACGGGCCGAGGATGACCACGAACTCCCTCTCGAAGAGGTCGAGGTCGAGACCGTGGAGCGCCCGCACCTCGATCTCGCCCATGAGGTAGATCTTCTCGAGAGCTCTGGCGTGGAACACCGCCTGATCGCTCGTCACGACATTTGGCGCGACAGCTGTCGCCATGACCCGTCTCCGCTCAGCGCGCTTCCCCGGCCTTTGGCGGCCGTGTGGTCATGTGCGCAAGCTGCCTTCGGAACCTTTCCGAGTCTGTCGGTGGAATGGAAGCATGACTGTCGGGACTTTCCTTTGTTCGGCGGGCGAGTCGCCTGATCGCGGGGGTCGCTGGCCCTGGGGCAACGTGCGGGCATGACGATCCCGGCATCCCTTCCCCATCCGGCCCGGCCGGACACACTCGAAGCCAGGTCGCTCCGCTGGCATCGGGCGGGGCGTTGGATCGTCGACGGCGTGAACCTGATCGTCCGCACTGGGGAGATCGTGGGGCTGCTCGGGCCGAACGGCGCGGGCAAGACGGTCACACTGTCGATGATCGTCGGCATGCTTAAGCCGACGAGTGGTCAGGTGCTCATCGGCAACTCGGAGGTCACCGAGCTGCCCGTGCACCTTCGCGCGCGGCGAGGGCTGGGCTATCTGCCGCAGGAGCGATCGGTGTTCACCGGACTCAGCGCCGAGGACAACGTGGCGGCGATTCTCGAGGATCGCGGAATGGGACGCCGCGAGGCACGCCGGCGCGCCGATGCCCTCCTGCTACAGTTTGGACTCTCACACGTGAGAAAGACGCGCGCGGTTCAGCTATCGGGCGGCGAACAGCGGCGGCTCGAGGTGGCGCGCAGTCTGGCGATCGCACCGCATTTCCTGCTGTTCGACGAACCGTTCGCCGGCATCGACCCACTGACGATCGAGTCGCTTCACAAGATCCTCGTTCAGCTCCGCGCATCGGGCGTCGGCATCCTGATCACCGATCACAACGTGCGCGAGACCCTCACGCTGTGCGATCGCGCGTACGTGCTGTTCGACGGGCGCGTGCTCGCGGAGGGAACGCCGGACGAGCTGATCGCGAACGAAGCGGTGCGGGCGCATTTCCTTGGAGAGACGTTCGAGCTTTCGGCGTGACGCCTGTCGTGAGGCATGGAGAGTTCGGGTGGTTGGTACGCGGATCGACGCGGAGGGAGCGGATCTGACGGAGCACTGCGGCTGGGTGTGACAACACCTCGCGCCACGCGCCCGGACGAACTTTTCTTTGGGACCGCCGCTCGGGACGCTACCGGTAGCATCCCGAGCGGCGGTACACCAAGAAAATCCCGGCGCGTTGGGCGGGGAGCTTTCGCGCCGCGCGGAGCACTCCGTCAAATCCGCATCATCGGCGCAAATCCGCGTTCCAACCACCCGAACTCTCCAGGCGACGCGGCGGCCTGGATGCACACGGAGCATTCTGGCGCCCGTGAGTTGGGCAGTTGGCGGTCAACCTGCATTCGGCCGCCGGCTATCCCAGCGAGAACGGCGGATACTCGTCGCGCAACAGAAGGACGTAGGCTTCGACGCGCGTAGTCCAGCGCAGGACGCCGACGCCGAAGTCGTACAGACCGCGTGGATAGTTTCCCGTGAAGAGAATGCTGAACCACGCGATGATCGTCGTGATGCCCCAGGCCATGCCGAGGAAAGCGACGGCGATGAATTGCGGGATCGCGAGAAAGATCCGGAAGGCAACCGTGAGCTTGTTGCGGGGCTCGGTCGGCCGCGGGAGGATCAGTTCAGCGGGGTATGGCTCGTCGCCAAAGGGCGGATACTCGTCGCGCAGCAGCGTCAGATAGGCGATCGCCCGGACGCGCCAGCGAAGGTAGAACGCGGCCAGACTCCACAGACCGTCGGGGAATCGACCGGTGAAGAGGATCGCGAACCACGCGATGACGGCGACGACGCTCGCCACCGCGCCGAGCACGCCGGTTCCGGCGCCCCATTCGGCGCGCGTGCGATCCCCACTGCCGACGATCCATGATCCGGCGAAGGCGATTGGGCCACCAACGAGCAGAATGTGTGGAATGGCGAGGATCGGCCGAAAGGCACAGGTCAGCCTGTTCCTGCCCGTCAAGACCGGCGTGACGTCGACGTCGACGAGATCAGCCGGGTTGTACGGCATGCTCGACGTAGGAGCGAATCGCCCGGGCAACGGTGTGATCGTAGAACCCGAAATACTCCCGCCAGCGAGCCTCCCAGTCGTTCGCACTCGGCGCCACATCCAGCGGTGCGATGGTCCGTACAAGGGTGCTCACCGTGTCGATCGTGTCGTCGAGGGATGCGCCGGTAGCGCGACCGTCGCGCACCAGTGCGTCGATCGATTCGTCGAGCGACGAGTCAGCGCAGTAGCGGCGGGCAGACGGCTCGTGTAGAGACTCCTCGAAAGCCGAAATCATGATCATGATGGCCGACGTGCCGAGTCGACACGATTCCAGCGGATGGGAGCGCGGCCGCGTCTTCGCGGCCGCAATGCTTCCAGACGGAGTGGCAGGTGTTGCAGCACGTCCGAGCCAAAGGCGTCGGCAAACAGTTGTCGTAGCCGAACGGCCTCGCCGCGCGGACTGCGTGCTTCGGAATCGGCGTGTGCGTTTGCCACGGAGCCCCCCGGAGCCGGATTGGCAACGCCTGCGAAACTGCGACGGGCTCAAGCTGGCACGCATGCCGACGACGCACAGTAGGGTGACGCGCTCTACCACTGTGCGGGAAATCCTGAAGCGATGCGAGTGATGCATCACGCGTGCTCGAGCGAGTCATTGCAGGTCGGGGATTGCTATACGGCGACGCCTCCATCGTCCGACAGACGGTGCCCGGAAGCAACCGTACCTTGGCGCTGTGACCAGAACGCGCCGAGACACGAGCACGGGTTTCCCCACTCGGCCCCGTCGCGCCAACGCAGGCAACCTGGCGGGAGGGAAGACGATATGATCAAGACCGATGTACAACTCCAGCGCGATGTGATCGACGAGCTTCGCTGGGACCCCAGCGTGGGCGCCGCCGAGATCGGCGTGGCCGTGAAGAACGGCGTGATCACGCTGAGCGGACAGGTCGAGAGCTTCGCCAAGAAGTACGCCGCGGTTCGCGCCGCCGAACGCGTCGCGGGCGTACGTGCCGTGGCCGAGGAGGTTACGGTCGTGCTGCCAGGCTCGTTCAAGCGCACCGACACCGATCTCGCCCACGTCGTGGCGAGCACGCTCAAGTGGGACGTCCAGGTTCCCGACGAGAAGGTGAAGGCGCGCATCGAAGATGGCTGGGTGTGGCTCGAGGGCGAAGTCGACTGGCAGTATCAGTCGGGCGCCGCCGAGCGCGCCATTCGCAACCTCACCGGCGTGAAGGGTGTGACGAATCTGCTCCAGCTGAAGAAGCGCGCGTCGATTCCCGACGTGAAGCTGCACATCGAGAACGCACTCAAGCGGCACGCCGAGCTGGATGCGAAGAAGATCGCCATCGAGACGAGCGACGGCCGCGTGACGCTGCGCGGTAAAGTGCGCTCCTGGTCCGAACGGCAGGATGCCGAGCTTGCGGCGTGGTCCGCGCCCGGCGTCACGAACGTGGATGACGAACTGCTCGTCGAAGTCTGATCGTAGAACGCCAACAGGAAGCGAGGCGACGTTGCGCGAGCTCACGCGAGCTCGCGCAGCGAGCCTCCCTCGAGGAGATGTCGAACCGCCGTCGCAACGAGCGGGGCGATCGAGACGACCTCGGGGACGAGCCGCGCGGCTGGTTCGCCGCGCGGCTCGATGCTGTCCGTGACGAAGAGCTGTTGGACGCCGGCGCTCGCGAGCTTGTCGAGCGCGCCTGGCACCAGCACGGCGTGGGTCACGGCGACGATCGCGCCGGGCGCGGCACCGGCATGCTCGAGCGCACGAACGCTCTCGACGATCGTGGCACCGGTGCTGATCATGTCGTCGATGATGATACATCGGCGGCCGTTCACGTCGCCCGTGACGCGACTCACGCTCACCTCGGTCCCGCCCAGGCGGCGTTTGTGACAGACCGCGACTGGTAGATCGAGCTTGGTGGCGAAGCGATTGGCCAGCCGAACCGCGCCAAGGTCGGGCGATACGATGACGGCATCCTCGGGCACACGCGAGTGGAGCGCCGCGGCAAGCACGTTCAGCGCCGTGAGATTGTCGACCGGAATGCGGAAGAATCCCTCGAGCGCCGGCGTGTGCACGTCGATGGTGACGACGTGATCGACTCCGGCGCGGGCCATGAGCTCGGCGACGAGGCTCGCCATGATCGGCGTTCGACGACCGTCACGGCGGTCGGAGCGCGCGTAGCCGAAATACGGGACGAGCGCGACGATGCGCGCGGCGTCAGCTCGGCGGCAGGCGTCGGCGAGCGCGAGTAGCTCTACGAGGTGATCGTTGACGGGTGGTGCCGTTGCGGCGAGGAGGACCGCCTCCGTACCCCGCACGGCCTGATCGAGTCGAACGGAAACTTCGCCGTCCGGGAACCGCTCGACCGTGCAGGAGGCGAACGGCGCGTTGAGCTGCGTCCCGACGGCCTGGGCAAGGTGACGGCTCGCCGAACCGGCGAGCAACGTTGCCGACGGCTGGGGCTGCGCCTGAGCGGTCGGAGCTGGCATCTGATCCTCCGTGAAAACCGCGATCGACGGACGTCTGTCAAAGTAATGCCGCGCTGCGCCCCGGTCGGGCATTTGCTGATCGCTCGCAATCCAAAGGCTGACACCGGGTCGATGTTCCCCGCCGTACACTGCTGTTGCCGCGTGGCGACGATTCCACCGACGAAGCCTGGAGGACCCATGGACGATGCGGTGACAGTGGCGCCTGATGCTCACCAGTTGACGAACGCCGCGATTGCTGCGCAGCTCGACGACGTCGCGAACCTGCTCGAGGATCAGGGCGCGAATCAGTATCGCGTCCAGGCATGGCGCGGCGGAGCCGCCAGCCTCCGGCGCCTGGAAACGCCGGCGGCCGACCTGCTACGCCAGGAAGGTCTCGAGGGTTTGGATAGACTTCCTGGAATCGGTCCCGCGCTCGCGCGCGCGGTGAGCGAACTGGTCGAGACCGGGCGTCTGTCGACGCTCGAACGGCTGAGCGGGGAGAGCGACCCGATCGCGCTCCTTGCCTCAGTGCCGGGGATCGGGCACACGTTCGCCGTGCGGATTCACGACGAGCTGGGCCTCGATTCGCTCGAGGACCTCGAATTGGCGGCGCACGATGGCCGGCTCGATGCGGTGCCGGGCTTCGGAACGAAGCGGCTCGCCGCCGTTCGAGACGCGCTCGCCACTCGGTTGCGCGCGCGCCGGCGGCCCCGCGTCGAGGAACGGCTGCCCACCATCTCCGAGATTCTCGACGTCGACCGAGAATACCGGAGACGCGCCGGCGCCGGTGAGCTGCCGCGCATCGCTCCGCGACGGTTCAATCCGACCGGCGAGCGATGGCTGCCCGTGCTGCACACGGTTCGCGGCGATCGGCAGTACACGGCGCTGTTCTCGAACACCGCCGCGGCGCACCGATTCGGCAGAACGCACGACTGGGTGGTGCTGTACTTCGACGGCAGCGATGGTGAGCGCCAGTGTACGATCGTGACGGCGTTCAAGGGTCCATTCGCGCACCGCCGCGTCGTTCGCGGCCGCGAGAGCGAGTGCGTGGCGCACTACCAACTGGCTTCAACGAGCGTGCACGCGGGTCCGTCGGCAAGACGTCGCGTTGCCGGTTTAGCGGCACGCTGATCGCGTGGCGCGAAAGCTACGAGCGAATCGAGTGGAACGGAGTTCCCGGACTGCTTGATCCTGGTGACGAGTCTTCGCATCTGCTGATCATCGACCAGCGTGGTATCGATGCCCGCCTGGGCAAGCGCGGCGTATGCGTCGGCGAGCCGTGAGCGCGTTCCGAGCCCGTACACGTCGCGATAGACGAACAGCCGGTCACCGTACACCTCGGCCAGGTCGTATCGAATCTCCAGCGGCACCGGATTGGGCAACTCGATGAGCCGGGTCGCGCTGGTGTCCTCGGCGATCCGCGCGATCTCGTCGTCGGTCAAGTGAACGCCGCCGGCTCGCTCGACGAACCGGGCGATCGCCATCGCGTCGCCGTTCGCCATACGAACGCAGCCGTGCGACGCGGCCGTGCCGAGCGAGCGCTCGAAGGGCGTGCCGTGCAGGTAGTACGTCGGCCAGAAATTGAGCTTCACGCGCCCCATCGGGTTGGTGGGACCGGGCGGCGTGGGGTGCTCGCGCGCGGCCCACGGACTGTCGGGCGGAATCCACCAGGGATTCCATTCGATGTTCGTGATCGCGAACGAGCCCCGCGGAGTCGGGTACTTCGCCGATCCCGGGGCGAGCGTTACGGTGCGGACGAGCGAATCACCGACGAACGCATCGAGGCGATAGGCGGGAATGTTCACGTCGAGCCGCGCGGCCGGCTGTGCCAGCAGCACCGCCGTTCCGTACACCCATATGCGCCACATGAATCCTCCTGGCGCCTGCATCAGTAAACCCTCATGGAAGCTGCACCACCTCGCGAGCACGCACAGTCCGCGATTCGCTGCGCGGACGTCAGGGAAGCGCGCACGCGCCGACCGGGGTGAACGGCAAAGACCGCACATTCTTGCGGCATTGACCTACAGACGACGCGCGCGGCGGCGGCGAACGTTGAGGCGTGTCGCACGCGATCTATGGATGAGGGTGGCACCTCTCGGAGGACCGATGACCACAGCAAC
>DATJHY010000075.1:0-9089 GCA_035493635.1 Gemmatimonadaceae bacterium
CTGGGCCATGCGCATGCCGGGAATCATCTCGTTGGGCAGCTGATGGCAATGGCCTTCGACAAGCTCGCTGTCGAGCACGGCCCGCGCCGCGTCGCCGAGTGGCGCCTGCTTTACGAGCTGGCGTAAGCTGTCGGGCACGGCACTTTCGCTGCCCCCCGCCATCACGACCGGCGTTACCGCCTCGCGTGACACATTGGCGCCCCACAAGCTGCGGGCGTGCGCGATCGCCGCCAGCACTACTGGCCTGTGTAGCGGCCACTTCCAGCCAGTCCGGTCGAAGCCGTGCGCGTCGAGCCACGCCTCGAGGCGGTCGCCGGTTGGTGGGGGGGGCGGGATCGGTGCGTCCGACTCTCCCAACTGCTCGAAGACGATCGCCGGATGAACCGACGCGAGCGCATTGATGAGTGCCGCGCGCATTTCGTGATCGATCGGGTTGTCGTGGACCTCGCCCAACAGCGCGTAGTCAGACTGGCCGACGCGGTCCAGCAGGGCACTGGTGGCATCGGGCCGGCCGCTCGGCCCGTCCACGAGCTCGGTACCGGCAGGCAACGCGAAACGGGCCGGGGCGGCGCCGGTTTGGGGACGCGCGCAGGCCGGGAGCAGCACGATCGCGATTGTCCGGACGAAGCGCCGCACAGCCACAATGTTCATGGACCCACGCCCTGATCGACTGCCACGAAAGATAATCCTCGTGCGCACTATAGCGATCGCCGAGTTACCGGTAGCGCGCCAAGTGCCCGGTGCACACGCGCTATCGCGCCGCCAGGCTCGTGGCGTCCGCGGTATCCGCGATGTACGCGTAGAGCAGCATCGTGCGGAGATCGGTGGCGCTGCGCGCCGACTGTGACATGAGAGCGCGGAACGCACCAGCCGCACCAGCGCGATCGCCAACCTTCAACTTGGCGATCACCGCGCCATCACGCAGCTCGTCGGGATCGAGCCACAGCTCGCCTCGCGTCGCCTCGGCGAGCAGCGGATCAGCCGCGCGCGCGGCCTGCGCATAGTCCCACGTTGCCAGCCCATGGAGAAAATCGATCGCCGCGCGCGCGGGAGCCGGCGCGTGCGCGCGATCGAGATACGTGTACAGCGAAGCATAGAACGGCGCATCGACAGTTCCGGCCATGCCGCCGTGAAGGCTTTCCTCGATCCAGGCGGCGGAACGCACCCATGTCGGCCAGTCAGCCGGCGCTTGCCCGGACGACATTTCCGCGTCGAGCATTTGCTTGCGCCCGGCGATGAGCGCGACTTCCGGACCGGCACGCCGATCGCCGCTCAGCAGTCCAGCGGCGGTCGCCATCGCCTGCAAGCGCGGGATGCCGCCCACCACTGCGTAGGAGTCACCGCGTCCGTTCCGCCGTCCATCAATCATCGCCGCGAAGTTGACCCGCCCCGACGCCAGACTGAAAAAGCCAGTGGCACCAACCTTCATGAACCGCGTCCGCTCTGCGTTGAGGTCGAGCGTGGGATAGAAATCTGAGTTCGGCGCGCCCGCCATCCGCACGAGCGGCATGAGCGACTTGCTGTCCGCCACGCGGAGCGTCTCCATCGTGCGCGCCGTGATCGGCCAGACGCGCCGCAAATCGTTCGCGATGGCGGGATACTGGAAGATGCTCCAGTCCGGTGCCGGCAGCGTGGTGCCGGTCGTCGCGACGACGAGGATATCCTTCTGCGACATCTGGAACACCGAGTAGGTGGGGAAGTGCTGCGAGAGCGCCGCGATCACACTTACGAGAAGCGCGTCATCGATCTCGTAGAGGTGCAGCCACTGCGCGAACACGCCGCCTGGCGTCAGATAATGCGAGATCCGCTCGTAGAACTCGGTCGTGAAGAGCCCCGAGACTCCGGACACCCAGGGGTTGGACGGCTCCGAGACGATCAGGTCGAACTGCGTGGCGCGCGCCGCGAAATAGGCTCTGGCGTCGTCGATCACGAATTTGGATCGCTTGTCGTCGAAGGCGCGCGCGTTGGCGGGATAGAACACGCGTGACGCGTTAATCATCTCGGGCTCGATCTCGATCGTGACGACACTTTGAAGCGTCGGGCAGCCGAGTAGAGCGTGCGCCGTCATCCCGGAGCCGTGGCCGATCACCGCCGCCGTTCGCGCGGTGGGGAGGTGCGCGAGTGCGATCAGCGGCACGAAGAGCTGGGTCGGCGTGTCGTGAGTGAACGGCCCCGGCTTCACTTCGGCATCGGCGCTCAACCAATCCGGGCCGACTGATGCATCGGGCTTTCCATTCGTGGCCAGCGTGAGGCCACCCCCGCTCTCGTCAGGAATGCGGCGCACGCTCACGGTCGCCGTCCGGCCATCCTTATAGAAGAGGACCTTTCGCGATCCCGGCGCCTGAACGGTACCGTATCGATAGACGCCGCTCGTCAGCACGGTGCGATCGAGCTTTGCGCGCAAGGCGATAAACACGAACGCGGCGGCGAGAGCGCCAGCGAGAGAGAGTCCGGGCATCCAGCGCGATCTCTCGACGGAAGTCGCCCGCCGAAAGTCCGTAACGAGCAGCGCCACACCAATCGCGATGTCGATTGACGCGCCGGCGACGAGGAGCCACTTGAGGCCGAGTAGCGGCATCAGCACCAGACCCGCGACTCCGGCGCCGACGATCGAGCCGAGTGTGTTCACGCCGTACACGTGTCCGATCGCCCGCTCGCCGACGCCGACACCGACGAGTAGCCGCGTGATCAATGGAAGCGTCATCCCGGCGCAGAACGTCGCCGGCAGCATCACGGTGAGGCAGATGAAGTAACTCGAGATGCTGAACATCGCGTAGCCTTCCGGCGTTTTGGCGAACGCGGCGAGGAATGACGCCATCCACTGAAACGTCCACACATAGACCGGAAGCGTGGCGACGGCGAGCGATCCCATCGCGAGCTGCACAAGACCGAGAAAACGCAGCGAAGCGGCCCGGTCGTCGGCGCGGCGGCGGACCCACAGCGCGCCAAGCGCCAAGCCGAGGATGAAGGCCGACAGCATCAACTCGAAGGAGTGCGTCGCGCTGCCCAACACGAGCGCCAGCATCCGGATCCACCCGATCTCGTAGATGAAGCTCGATAGCGCCGTGCCGAAGCTCACCGCCAGCAGCAGCCGCCAGAGCCGCGGTCGTGAGAGCACGCTCGTAGCGTCGTCGGGAGCTACCTGGACCGCCGTCACCGTCTCGCCGCCACGCTTCGTGCGAACCGCCACGCTCACGACCAGCGCCACGGCCATGTTGAGCATTGCCGCGGTGAGCAATGTTCCGGGAAGCCCCACCGCGCCGACGAGCCAAAAGCCGGCCAGCAGCACACCACCCGCTGCACCGAGGCTGTTCGCGAAATAGAGCGTGGCGAGCGCGCCGCCGGTTCTTCGCGGCACGCGCCGCACGACCCCCGCGCTCATGAGCGGGAAGGTCATTCCGAGAAGAATCGACTGCGGCAGAATGAGGAGGCTCGCGAGGCCCCACTTGGCTACCGCTTGCGCGACACCCAATCCCACCGACGGAAAGATGCTCGCGTATGCGAAGCTCGTCGCGGCGACGAACACGTCATGGAAGGCGAGCCCTATCATGCCCGTCGCCAGCTCGACCATCGCGTACCAGAAGATCGGTCGGCGCACGCGCTCGGAGCGGCGCCCAATGAGCAGCGCGCCGAGCGACATACCGCCGAGGAAGATCACGAGGACAATCACCTGCGCGTAGGCGCTGTGTCCGACGAACAAGCCGAGGTAGCGGGTCCAGATCGATTCGTAAATGAGACCGGCGGCGCCGGACAGCACGAAGACGAAATAGAGCAGGGGAAGCATGCCCTCTCGACTGTCGGGACGGCCCCACCGTAACGAATGAGAAGGCTCTTAATCCGCTACGGGCGGTGCCACGACCCTCGCTTCCTGGGGCGCGGCGACACATTGAAGCTCGCCAACTCGCCAGCCAGAATAGAAGAACTCTCAGTGAGCGTTCCGGAGTTGGACGCCGAGCTTGGTCTCGTAATGGTGGGGTTGCGGCGCTGGATCTCGGCGCGTCCTCGATCACGCTCTCTGCCTCAGGACGGCAGTCGGCTGTCAAGTCTGCCTCGTTCGTTCCAGCGATCCATCACCAGGTTGAGCATCGCCTCCGCGCGGATGTAGCCGACGACCCGCCGCGTCGAGCGGCTTGCGATTACTGAAATGCCTTAAATTGCGCGGGCGCGCATCGCCTGCACCCTCCAACCGGCTGGCGACTTGGACGACCGCGTTTGCTCCCCCCGGAATCCAACGAGGACCCTCCTGATCCAGAGGCTACGACGAAAACCAGCTCAGACCGCCTGAGTGTGTCTGCGTTGGCGAGCACGTGCGCGGCGTAGCGCACCAACGCTCGAGCCGGCAAGCCCCCGTGACCAACCCTTGCACTCGGAACGCTCTTGTCCAAATCTTCGGAACCCGATGAGCACCGATCCAACGCTCCCTTCACCACCACCGGCCGACAACGGAAACGTGGTCTCCGAGGTGGACCCGCGCACAGTTCACCGCATTCACCTCGTCGGCGTGGGCGGCACTGGCATGGGCGCCTTCGCCGGCATGCTCAAGGCGGCGGGCTACCAAGTGACCGGCAGTGATGAAAAAGTCTATCCCCCGATGAGCGACATGCTCCGCGCGTGGGGCATCGATGTCATGACGCCTTACTCGCCCGAAAATCTCGATCGTGCCAAGCCTGATCTCGTCATCATCGGCAACGTGATTCGGCGCGTCAATCCGGAAGCCACGGCGGTGCGCGAGCGCCGCCTCCGTCAAATGAGCTTTCCCGCCGCGATGGGCTCCCTCATCCTCGGCGACAAGCACAGCATCGTGGTCACGGGCACGCACGGGAAGACGACGACATCGGCGCTCATGGCGCACGTGCTCGTCGCCGCGGGAACGGATCCGGCATTCCTCGTGGGCGGGGTAACGCTCAACGAAGATGCGAACTACCGCGTCGGATTTGGGAACTTCGTCGTGGTCGAGGGAGACGAGTACGACACAGCGTACTTCGATAAAGGTCCCAAGTTCCTGCACTACCGGCCGCGCACGACGATCGTGACCAGCATCGAATTCGATCACGCTGATATCTATCGCGATCTGGAGCACTACCAGTCGGCCTTCACGCGGCTCGCACGCATCGTACCGGCGAATGGCATGCTGTTGGTGAGTTCGACATATCCGTCGGCGGTCGCGTTGATCCGCGGCGCGGCGACAGCACCCGTCACGACCTACTCGGCCGAAGTGGCGGCGGATTGGACGGCGCGGGATGTGCGCTTCCGTCCGGAGGGAACGCACTTCATCGTTCGCGGACCCGACGGTTCGACTCACGACGTGCTGCTTCCCATGTCGGGCATGCACAATGTCGAGAACGCGGTTGGCGTCTATGCGGCCGCGATCTCACTCGGACTCACGCCAGCGCAGATTGCCGATGGATTTCGCAGCTTCAAGGGAGTGAAGCGGCGGCAGGAGATTCGCGGCGAGATCGATGGCGTGATGGTGATTGACGACTTCGCGCATCATCCGACCGCTGTGCGCGAGACGATTCACGGCATACGGCTTCGTTACCCGGATCGTCGACTATGGGCAGTGTTCGAGCCGCGATCAAACACGAGCCGGCGGAACATTCATCAGGAGGCGTACGCACTGGCGTTCGATGGTGCCGCCCGCGTGTCCTTGCGAATTCCGCAGCCGCACGACCAGGTGCCGGCCAACGAACAGCTCAGCATTCCGCGCGTTGTGGAGGCGCTTCGCGGGCGCGGCATTGAGGCGGATGCCGCAGGCGAGGTATCGACGCTCGTCAATCGCGTCGCGTCGGACGCGCGCGAGGGCGACCTCGTGCTCGTGATGAGTAATGGCGCGTTCGACGGATTCATTCCGTCGTTGCTCACGGCACTTCGGGCGCGAGCGACTCGTTCGTCATGATGAAGAGCGGCCGCGCGCGTCGCGCAGCTTCCCATTGCTGATCGCGACAGGAGCCGCATCAACCCAGTCATTCGCGATATTCACACTGGCATCACGCGGCTGGCTTCGAACGAAAAAGCCCGACAGCACCTGTCGTGTTGTCGGGCTCTCAGAGGCCCCTCCGAGGTATTCCATTCCAGGGGGCCTGCCGGCAGCCGATGTTCGTCAAACGGTCGCAAGGTTGCGAGGCGGTCTAACTGGAAATAGTGATATATATCTTTGTCTCTATTGACTACAGAGAAAATGATATTTATCCTTAGACGTGCCACGGAAGACCCCGCTCCTCCCCATCGCCATCAGGCGCACGCTCGCCCAACTCGGCGGAGACATGCAGCGCGCCCGCCGGCGTCGTCGTCTCACCACGGCGATGGTGGCCGCGCGTGCTCAGATCAGCCGACCCACGCTGTTGCGCGTCGAACGCGGAGACGGAGCCGTGAGCCTGGGTGTATATGCCACCGTCCTATGGGTGCTCGGGTTGGGAGACCGTCTGTCCCGGCTCGCCGCTTCGGAGACGGACCTGGTAGGCATTGGTCTCGAAGACGAACGGTTGCCACAGCGAGTCTCTTCAGGGCGTCGGCGCTCAAGCAAATCACGACCTACGAGTGGTCCGCGGAGCGCGGATAGCGACACGAGCAAGCTCCCGCCGGGACCAGGCTCGCTCGAACGACGTGGCGCTCACACCGCGTCGCCTCGGCCGTCGAAGCCAGACAAATGACCGATCCCACGGCCTACGTCTACATCGATCTCGACGGAGTATCGCGGGCTGTCGGCCGCCTGTGGACGCGTCGCGATCGAAATCGCGAGAGCGCGTCGTTCGAGTTCGAGCGGGATTGGCTCGCCGACCCGGTTCATCACGCCCTGGGCCCGGCGCTGCCTCCGACCGAAGGCGCATTCCACACGAGCGAGGGACGCGCGCTCTTCGGCGCACTCGGCGACTCCGCGCCCGATCGCTGGGGACGTAGACTCATTACCCGCAACGAGGCGCGGCGCGCGCACGCGGCCGGTACTGCACCGCGCGCGCCTCGAGAAATCGACTACCTCCTCGGCGTGACCGACATCGTCCGGCAAGGTGCACTGCGCTTTCGTATGACACCTGACGGACCGTTCGTCGCGCCGCTGGACGCGGAAGGCGGCGGCCGAGCGCACGTGCCGCCGCTCATCGAGCTCCCGGAGTTGCTGACCGCGGCGAACGCCCTATCGGAGGATCCTGACTCGGTCGAGGCTGACAATGCCGTGCGGCTCTTGCTCGCGCCCGGATCGTCACTCGGTGGTGCGCGTCCCAAGGCCTCGGTTCGCGATCACGATGGAGCGCTCGCGATCGCCAAGTTTCCGGACATCGAGGATAGCATCGATGTGATTCGCTGGGAGCGCGTCATGCTAACGCTGGCCGAGCGCGCCGGGATCACGGTATCCGACGCCCGCCTTCAGGCTGTCGGTGACTCGGTCGTGCTGATCGTTCGACGATTCGACCGGCGTGGTGAGGATCGAGTGCCTTTCCTATCCGCGATGAGCCTCCTGGATGCGGCTGACGGCGAGCACCGGAGCTACGTTGAGATCTTCGATGCGCTTCGCCAGATCGCAAGCGATCCCAAGGCGGACGGCGCTCAGCTCTGGCGTCGCCTCGCGTTCAACATCCTAGCATCGAATTTCGACGATCACCTACGAAATCACGCCGTGGTGTACGACGGCGTCGCATGGCGGCTATCGCCGGCCTATGATCTCAACCCTGTGCCGGCGCACGTGAAGCCGCGTGAGCTCACCACAGCGATCAACATCGATGGTGACCCGATCGCCTCGATCGAACTCGCGCTGGAAGCTGCTTCGGAGTTCTTTCTGACCGAGAGCGACGCGCGTCTGATCGCGACGGAAGTGAGTACAGCAACAGAACACTGGCGCTCGATCGCCGCGGACTGCGGAATTCCCCGAGACGAGATCGAGCGAATGGCCTCGGCGTTCGAGCATGACGACGCGACGATCGTGAGAACCTGGAGCTAGCGGCGACCTTGAGGAGCGGTTCGGACAGATTGCCCGGACGACCGACAACACGATCGCGCACTGCCGCGAGGCAGTCCGCGCTCGCAGCCAGAGGATCCTCTCGCCGGCGTCGAAGCGGCTCTCGACACCGCAGTCGAGTTCGAAGGACTCGGCTTTCGTCGAGTGCGACGAAACGATGAAGGCCTTCGCAGGAAGAGGCGGGTTGATCACCGACCATCCATTCCAGAAATGTGAACATGCGGCTTGAGCACGAGTATCGAGAGCCCGCCGGAATTCTTTCGTTATCTCGCTCCTCTTGATCGAGTAACCCTGATCGTACGCGAACGAGTTCAGAGGAATTCACCGCTGTCCATGTCTCCCGAACGGATCCGGGCGGGCGATTACGTCAATGAATTGAGTGCCGCGGTCGAGCGGAGCTGATGCCTGCAGGCGCCACGGAATCGTCGACCACGGCGAGCAATCGCGGCCCAGTGAGTCATCTTATGAATGGTCCATGAACGGTCCCCAGACGCAAAACGGCCCGCCGAGAAAAGCTCAGCGGGCCGTAAGTCTTTGTTCTGCTTAGTTGCCCCTCCTGGGATCGAACCAGGACTCTCCTGATCCAGAGTCAGGCGTGTTGCCAGTTACACCAAGGGGCACCAAAACCCGCGCAATCGATCCCAATCCCGATCGCGCGGAACCATACCATTATACTTCACATACTACACTCGATCAATCCTTCGAGCCGTAGTCTCGGCGCAGTGCGAGCACGGCCGCGCTCGGTCATAACTCTCTCTCAGCCAGTCGCTTGCACAACTCGCGCTCTCTCGCGTCAGCCTGGTCGCGCACCGCTGCCACCGCCGCGCTCGGCAGCCTCGTGATCGCCGGCACGAGCGCGTGCAGCGACACGCTCCGCGACCTCGGACCGAACCCAGTCGTCGCACAGTCCAACGCCGATCAACTGTTCGGCTCGGTTGGAATGCGGTTCTCGCAGGTGGAGCGCACGCCGCAATACGACCGCGCTCGCGTCAGACTCGCCGAGTCGGCGCTCGTGCCGTCGCGCGTGTTCAACGATACCACCGTGTGGCCCGTGCGGCCGACTCCTCAGATCCGCCTCCTCTACATCAGCGGTGACCTGGGGAGCGATGGCCGCTATCTCCTGGAGACCCGCTCTCTGCTC
>DATJHY010000076.1:0-18160 GCA_035493635.1 Gemmatimonadaceae bacterium
GATCCGCGACCGCACGCTGAGCATGTACAGCAAGATCGTCGCGATCGCTGACGGATTCGACGCCGCCACGACGCGGCGTGCGTATCAGACCACGCCGCTCACGCCGGCCGACGTCCTGCGCGAGATGCGCGACAATCCGCGGCGCGGCATGGATCCGGTGATCGTGAAGGCGTTCATCAACCTCACCGGCATCTACCCGGTCGGCACGCTGGTCATTCTGGACACGTTCGAGCTCGCGGTGGTGCAGTCGGCCAATCCGTTGCCCGACATGCTGTCGCGACCCATCGTGCGTATAATCAGCGATCCGCTCGGCAACGTGCTCCATCCGGGCACGGTCGTGGATCTGGCGGATCGCAATGACGAGGGCGCGTTCGCCCGCACAATCATCAAGACCGAAGACCCGGATCGGTATGGCATCAGGATCGGTGATTACTTCGTCTGACGCGATTTCGCGGCAGTTCGCGCAACTGCGCGCCGCCGGCCGGCGCGCGCTCGTGCCGTACGTGACCGCGGGATACCCGGACACGGCGCGAACCGTAGACATTCTCTCCGCGCTCGCCGAGTCCGGAGCGGACGTGATCGAGCTCGGTCTGCCGTTCTCCGATCCAATGGCCGATGGGCCGATCATCCAGGCCAGCTCGCAGCGCGCGCTCGAGCTCGGAATGACGTTCGACCGGCTGCTCGACATGGTGGCGCGTGCACAACCGCGCGTGCCTCTGGTGTTGTTCACCTATCTCAATCCCGTCATCGCGGCGGGCAACGACGCGCTGTCGCGCGCCGCCGATGCCGGGTTCAGCGGATTGCTCGTGACCGACCTCCCGGTCGGCGCGGATCCCGAACTCGAGGCCCGGATCGGCGAGAGCCCGCTGGCGTTCATCAGGCTGGTCGCCCCGACGACGCCTCAGGAGCGGATGCGCGAGATCGCCGCGCACGGCGGCGGCTTCGTCTATCTCATCAGCCGCACCGGAGTGACCGGCGTGCGCGACGAACTGCCGCGCGAGCTGCCGGAAACGGTGCGCCGCCTCCGGTCGGCCACGACGCTGCCGGTGTGCGTCGGCTTCGGCGTATCGCGGCCCGAACACGCGGCCACGGTCGCGCGAATCGCCGACGGCGTCGTCGTGGGGAGCGCGATCGTGCGCGCGGCCGGCGAGAGTGTCGAGAGCGTTGCGACTCTGGCGAGGTCGCTGCGCGCGGCGATCGACGCAGCCTGATCGTCCACGCGAGCGATGCCCGAGATCACGCTTCGCGCGATGCGCTTTCACGCGCTCGTCGGAATCCTGCCTCACGAGCGCGAATTCGCGCAGCCGATCGAGGTCGACCTGACAGTGCACGTGCGCGATGGTGAAGGCGTGGTCGACTACCGGGCGCTGTACGCCATCGCCAAGGACGTGCTCGGGGCAGGGCCGATCGATTTTCTCGAGGAGATCGGCGACCGGATCGCGAGAGGCGCGCTGGCGCACAGCCCGCGAGTGCGAACGGCGCGAGTCGCGGTGCGCAAACCGCACGTGCCGCTGGGCGGCCCGCTGCAGTACGTCGAAGTCGTCGTCGATCGCAGCGCGGATGCGTGACGTGGCCTACATCGCGCTCGGCTCGAATCTGGGCGACCGGGAAGCGCACCTGTCGCGCGCCCGCAGGGCACTTGCTGCGCTGCCCTCCAGCCGATTGCTCGCCGAGTCGTCGATCGAGGAAACGGAGCCGCTGGCCGGTCTCGAGCAGCCACATTATCTGAATCAGATGGTCGCGCTCGAGACCTCGCTGACGCCGCGCGATCTGCTCGCGCG
The DNA here is from genome assembly GCA_035493635.1 of Gemmatimonadaceae bacterium. Taxonomy (GTDB): domain Bacteria; phylum Gemmatimonadota; class Gemmatimonadetes; order Gemmatimonadales; family Gemmatimonadaceae; genus JAQBQB01. The sequence goes on from DATJHY010000076.1 coordinate 1,782, forward strand.
ACTGCAAGAGATCGAGACACGCGAAGGTCGCACGCGCCACGAACGCTGGGGTTCACGCACGTTGGACCTCGACATCGTGTGTTTCGAGAGGCAGTCGGTCGAAACGGAGGATCTGCGCATCCCGCACCCGGGTCTCGAGCAGCGCGGGTTCTGGCAGCGTGAGCTGAAAGAGCTTCGCGCCATGCGCGGTTCGGCCTCCGCGCAATGACGGACGGGCGGGTCGACTCGATGGCGGCGCAACTCGCGCTTCCCGATTGGGCGCGCGTCAGCGACAAGCGACGCCGGCACATCGCGCGCGTGATGACACTGCTCACCCAGTGGGCGGACGAGATCGCCATTGGCGCGGACGAGCGGCGCGACTGGCTCCAGGCCGGTCTCCTGCACGACGCGTTGCGGGATGCCTCGGAGGACGAGCTTCGAGCCCTTGCCGACGACGGTGCCCGTGAGACAGAGCTGCTGCACGGACCGGCCGTGGCCAACCTGCTGGCCTCGCGCGGCGAAGCGAATGCGTCGGTGCTGTCGGCGATCCGATACCACACTGTTGGCTCGCCGGAGTGGGATCGCACCGGCCGCGCGCTCTACATGGCCGACTTTCTCGAACCAGGCCGCCACTTTGCCAAGCGGGACCGCGCGTTCCTGGCCGTGCAAGTCCCACACGATTTCGACGGCGTGTTTCGTCAGGTTCTGCGTGCGCGTCTCGAATACGCGCTGCGCGAAGGATTCACCCTCTTTCCCGAAACCGTGGAGCTGTGGAACGAGGTACGATGACCAAGGCACGCATCATTATCGGGTTCGTCCTCACCATCGTCGTTGCCCTGGGCGCACGCGCCGTCGTTCGCACCCGGCAGCAGGACGCCGCGGCGCCCGCGCCCGTGCGGCGAGCGGCGCCCGAGGGGGGGCGCGCAAGGGCGCCGGACAGTGTGCGCATTCGCGTCCAGGTGTTGAACGCGACGCGCACTCGCGGACTCGCGCGCCGTGCCACCATGCTGCTGCGCGACCGCGGCTTCGATGTCGTCGAGACCGGAACGATCAAAGGGCCGGTCGACACGACGATCGTGCTCGATCTTTCCGGTCACCCGGAATGGGCACAGCGCGTGTCGCGCCTGTTCGCGCCGGCCCGCGTCAAGACGCGGCGCGACAGCTCACGCTACCTGGATGTCGCCGTCCTGCTCGGGACGACGTGGCGGCCGCCGGCCGAGCCGTTCGACCCGTAGTTGGCCGCAGGCCGCGGCGATGTCGACGCCGCGGCTCTTGCGAACGGCGACCTCGACGCCCGCCGATCTCAACTCGCGCGCAAAGGCGCGAATCCGCTCGGGCGGCGTTGGCGTGAACCCGCGCGCTCCGCCCGGATGCAGCGGAATCAGGTTCACGAAGGCGCGGCACTCGCGCGCCAACTGGGCGAGCTGGATCGCGTGCTCTTCCGCGTCGTTCACGCCGCCCAGCATCACATACTCAAACGTCACTCGGCGGTCGAACACCTTGGCCGCGTCGATCACCTGCGCGAGCGGATACTTGGTGTTGATGGGCATGAGCTCGCGCCGCAGCGCATCGCTCGGCGCGTGAATGGAGAGCGCCAGCCGAAACTGCTCGGGACGTTCGCCGAGCGCGACGATGCCCGGCAGGACGCCAACCGTCGACACGGTGATGTGCCGGGCACCGATGCCGAGTCCCTGCGGGTCGTTGAGGATCGTGAGTGTCCGGTCGACGGCTTTCCAGTTCATGAGCGGCTCGCCCATGCCCATGAACACGATGTTCGTGACGTGAATCGACGGATCGAGCAGGCGCATCTCGCGCACCTGGCCGGCGATCTCGAAGGCCGTAAGGTTGCGGCTGAAGCCCATGGCGCCGGTGGCGCAGAAGGCGCACTGGAGCGCGCATCCCGCCTGCGACGAAATGCAGAGGGTGAGGCGGTCTCCCTCCGGAATAGCCACGGTCTCAATGGCCTCGTTGTCATGCAAGCGAAAGAGAAACTTCTCGGTTCCGTCCACGGAGCGTTGTCGGGCCGCGATCTCGAGGCGCGGCAGGTCGAACGACTCGGCGAGTGCGAGGCGAAGGGGCTTGGGCAGCTCCGTCATCGCCTCGAAGGTGGGCGCGGGGTTCTGCCAGAGCCGCCGAAGCACCTGGTTCGCGCGATACGCCGGTTCGCCGGCGCGCGTGAAGAAGTCGCGGAGGTGATCGTGCGCCGCGGCGGGAATCATGTCGAGCAGGTTGATCTTGGGCACCGTCACTTGACCGTCCGCGTCAACACGAACTGGTAGTTGGCGCCAAAGCCCGCGGCGCCGTCCTCGCGACCGAGCGCGATGTCGTAGCCGCCGTAGCGCAGGCCAACTCCGAGTCGGAGCCGGCGGTTGGTCGTACCGAACATCCGTGCCTGCGACAGCCCCGCGCTCGCGTCGAATTGCCGGTAGCGCATCGTGCCGAACGCGTACCCGTCGCCGCCGCGTCCTTCCGTGTGGGTGATCGCGTAGCCGGCGCGCGTGGAGAGCGTGGTGTCGACCCTGAAGAGCGGTACGTCGGCGGCGGCCAGATACGTCGCGGCCTCCTTGCGGCGCGATGGACTGAAAAGAAAGCTGGACGCGGCGAGTCGGACGGGCGTACCGGCGACACGGTCGACGATCGCGCCCGCGTCGAGCGCGAGGACCCCGGCATGCTCCGCGTCGAGGGACGCCGTTCGGTATCGGGCGGTGATGCCGAATGCGGCATTGGCCCGACGTGCGGCGGCGCCGGCGGAGACCACCGTGGTCGCATAGGGGATCTCACCGGCGATCGATTGCGGATCGGTCTCGGTACGGATGATGTCGGCCACCGAGGCTTGCGCGAACGACAGGCTCGCCGTGATGACGCGACTGGCCCGGTATTCCGCTCCGATCATCTCCAGGCGCACGCCCTGGTCCTGCGGCGTCGCCAGCCCGGCGAATCCCAGTTGCCAGCGCCCGTTGCCGTCGAGGGCTGACGAGGCAGGGTTCCAAAGCGACCCCGCCATGCGGCTGCTGAGGGCCGCCGGCTCGGCGAGCAGCCCGAGGGGGAATTCGAGCAGATCCCGCCCGGGCACCTGCTGCGCCGCGGAAGCATCCGCGAAGAGGGCTGAGACCAACGCGGCGAAGATGATGCGGGACATGAAGTTGAGCTTATTGGTGCAAGTCCTGGTGGTCAAGCGAATCCCTTCCGTCGTTGGCCGCGCCGGGGTAGATTTGAAGACTGGAATGAACCATCCCACGAAGCAGAATCTGCTTCCGCTCCGGCACTGTCCGGACCGCCGGCCCGCAGCCTGTCGCGATCGCGCGACGCGCTGACGGGCCATTGACTCAGCCCCCGCGCGAGCTGGTCCACTTCGCGCTGTATCGAGCTGAGGGCCCGACGCCCATTCCGTGATGACTACGAGCCATCTCGCCACCACCCAACGTACACACCTGTGCGGCGCCTTGCGTCGCTCCGACATCGGCACTCGCGTGCGACTCGGTGGCTGGGTCCACCGCAACCGTGATCTGGGCGGTCTGAGCTTCGTCGATCTGCGCGATCGCGCCGGGATCGTGCAGGTCTCGTTCGATCCGCGTTCCTGCCCGGCCGATGTCTGCGCCGCCGCGGCCAGCGTGGGTCTGGAGACCGTCGTGCTCGTGGAGGGTGAAGTCGTCGCGCGTCCCGACACGATGCGGAATCCCGAGCTCGCGACGGGCGACGTCGAAGTGCGCGCCACCGCGCTTCGTGTGGTCGGGCCGGCGACGCCGCCGGCGATTCCCGTCGCGCGCGCGCGAAATGAGAACCTGCCGGCGGAGGAGCTTCGGCTTCGCCACCGCTTTCTCGATCTGCGGCGGCCGGAGTTGCAGGAGAACATCGTCCTGCGCCACCGGCTGATGCAGGCGACGCGGCAATTCCTGAGTGGGAACGGGTTCTTCGAGATCGAAACGCCGATCCTCACGAAACCGACCCCGGAGGGCGCGCGGGACTATCTCGTGCCGAGCCGCGTCCACGCCGGCGAGTTTTACGCGCTGCCGCAATCGCCGCAGCTCTACAAGCAGTTGTTGATGGTCTCCGGCTTCGACCGGTATTTCCAGATCGCGCGATGCTTCCGCGACGAAGACCTGCGGCAGGACCGACAGCCGGAGTTCACGCAGATCGACATCGAGGCCTCGTTCGTCGCTCAGGACGACATCATGACACTGAGCGAGGGCCTGATCGGCGCGCTCTGGCGTGAAGCCGGAACGGAAATCCCGGCTCGCTTTCCGCGCATGAGTTACGCGGAGGCGATGGAGCGCTACGGCTCCGACCGCCCCGATACGAGATATGGACTCGAGCTGTTCGACGCGAGCGAGGTTTTTCGCGGCGCGGAGTTCGGGATCACGAAAGCCGCGCTCGAGCAGGGTGGACGCGTGCGCGGCGTGCGCATCCCCGGCGGCGCGAGTCTGTCGCGCAAACAGGTGGACGAGATCGAGGCAGAAGCCAAGAAGGCCGGCGCGGTGGGGTTGTTGCGGCTCAAGCTCGTGAACGGCGCGCTGGAGGGTCCGGCGGCGAAATTCCTGGGCGAGGGCGCGGCCGATCAGCTGGGGCTGCGCGATGGCGAGCTGGCACTACTGGTCGCGGGACCCGATCGCGTCTCGAGTCCGGCGCTCGATCGCACGCGGCAGGAAGCCGCGCGCCGGATGAACCTGATTCCGCAGGGCGAGGATCGGTTCCTCTGGGTCACGGATTTTCCGCTGTTCGAGAAAGACCCGGAGACCGGCGCCCTGGGAGCCGTGCATCACCCGTTCACGTCGCCGCTGCCCGAGGACATTTCACTCCTCGGCAGCGCACCGGAGCGGGCCAGGGCACAGGCGTACGACTGCGTGTTCAACGGCACGGAGCTCGGCGGCGGCAGCATCCGAATCAGCGATCCGAATCTGCAAGCCAGGATCTTCGGATTGCTCGGGATCGATGAGGCCACGGCGACGGCACGGTTCGGCTTTTTGCTCGAGGGGCTTCGGGCGGGCGCTCCGCCGCATGGCGGAATCGCCTTTGGGTTCGACCGGATCGCGATGCAGTTGTCGGGCGCGGGCTCGTTGCGCGACGTGATCGCATTCCCCAAGACGACGGCGGCCCGCGCGTTGTTCGAAGGCGCGCCCTCGCCCGTACCGATGGACGAGCTGCACGACTTACACATCACCGTGGTGGGCGATTGAGCGCGAGCGATCCGACGGTCACGCAGAAACTGTCGACCGAAGGCGCCGATCCGCTGACGCTGGCCGGCGTCAACGACGGCAATCTGATGGAGCTTTCGCGTCTGGGCGGCGTGCGCGTCACATTGCGCGGCGACACCATGACAATCACCGGCTCGCCCGACTTCGTCGAGCGCGCGGCGGGCATTGCCGTGCGGATGATCGAGGCGGCGCGGCAACAACGCGATCTCACGCCCGACGACGTGCTGCGCATGGGCGATCTCGTCGATCGCGGCGAGTACGATGACGGTGAGGTCGCGACCGGCACCGACACCGTCGGCGGCAACGGCGCGACGCGCATCGCGCTGCCGGGGATTCGAAAGGTCATCCAGCCCAAAACGCCGGGGCAGGCCGAATACCTGCGAAAGATGCAGGACAACGACATCGTCGTCGGCATCGGCCCCGCAGGCACAGGCAAGACGTATCTCGCCGTGGCCGCGGCGGTCGACGCACTCTCGCGAAAGCGCGTGCGGCGTATCGTGCTGGCGCGGCCGGCGGTGGAAGCGGGCGAGAGTCTGGGATTTCTCCCGGGCGACATGCAGGCCAAGATCGACCCGTATCTGAGGCCGCTCTACGACGCGCTCGACGAGATGATGCCGTTCGAGCGGATCCAGCGCGCCCTCGAGCAGCGCGTGATCGAGGTCGCGCCGCTCGCGTTCATGCGCGGCCGCACCCTCGGCGACGCGTTCGTGATCGTCGACGAAGCGCAGAACGCCACGACGATGCAGATGAAGATGCTGCTGACGCGCCTCGGCGTGAACTCGCGCATGGTGATCACCGGCGACAAGACGCAGGTGGACCTCCCGCGCCGCGAGGATTCGGGACTGACGCAGGTCGAGCGCATCCTCCCGGGCATCGACGGGATCGGATTCCATTACTTCAACGAGACCGACGTCGTGCGACATCGATTGGTCCGCGACATCGTCCGCGCCTACGCAGCCGACGCGGGGGAGTGACGCGGCGTGAGCCCCGGCGAGTCGCGGTCGTCATCGCCGTTTGCTCCGGCGGAAGGGCGCGATGCGCTCCTTTTCCACGGCGTCCGCATCGCTGTGGGAGTCGCCCTCGCCGTGCTCACGTTCATCCTCTTCCCGGCGTCGCCGGCGATCGACTTTCCCATTTACGAAGTCGGCTCGGTTGCCAGCGACAACGTCATCGCGCCGTTCGCCTTCCGCGTGCTCAAGAACCAGGCGGAACTGCAGACGGAGCAGGCCGCGGTCGTTCGCGGCGTCGAACCGGTGTACGTGTACGTTCCCGCGGCATTGGACAGCGCGAAGGAGTCGCTGTCCGCGTTCGGCGCCGCGATCCGCGACGCCGCTGATGCCGACCCTCAGTTTGCCGCGAGCGCCGTGCAGCGCGCCGCCGCGAGTTGGGGCGTGCGGCTCACGACTGGACAGGCCCAGTATATCGCAACGCCTCGCCGCCGCGACACGATGCTCGATGCGATCCAGCGTGCGTACGATCGATGGTTGAGCGCCGGTGTGGCCAGCGCGGGGTCGCTCGACTCTGTCCGCGGCGTCATCGTCATCCGCTCGGGCGGGCAGGATCACCGCCTGCCATCCGACAGCGTGGCAACGTTCACCATGCTCGTGAGCCGCGCCCGACTCATCCACCCGGACCCGGCGTCGGCGGTGGGCGATTCGGTGTACACGCGGCTGCTCGCCACGTTCTTCCACCCCACGATCGTCCCCGACCGCGCCACGACCGAAGTGCGGCGCGAAGACGTCCGCCGGTCGATCCCGGTCGCCAAGTACGAAGTGCAAGCGGGCGAGAAGATCATCGGCGCCAACGAAGTGGTTGGCCGCGAGCAGAATGAAAAGCTGCGAGCACTCCACGACGCGGTGGACAGGTACCGCGGCTCGCAGCGAGGCGCGCGCCGTGTGGCCGGCTCGATTCTGTTCGACTTCCTGCTCGTCGCGTTGCTCGGCGTCGCGCTGGTGAATTTCCGGCCGTCGGTCTACCGCGAGTTCCGCTCGCTGTTGACGGTCGCGGCAACGGCGGCGCTCGTCGTGATCGGCGGCGCGGTCGTCGCGCTCGGCCACCCGGTGCTGTCGGAGCTCGTCCCGGTGGCGCTGGCGGCGGTGATCCTGAGCGCGCTCTTCGACCAACGGATCAGCCTCATCGCCGTCATGGTGCTCGTCACGCTCGTCGCCGGGCAGAGCGTGTTCCGCGGGACGAACGCCCTGTTCATCAATCTGGTCGGCGGCGCGGTTGCCGCCGTGAGCGTCGGCGAGATCCGTCGGCGCAATCAGTCGTACCGCTGGATCATGAGCATCGCCGGCGCGTACGTGATCACGGCGATCGCGATCGGCCTCACGCTCGATCTGCCGTCGCGCACCATCCTCGTCTCGGCCGGATTCGGAGTTCTCAACGCACTCGCCTGCGTGCTGCTCGCGATCCTGCTGCTGCCCATGGCGGAGGCGTTCACCGGCATCGAGACCGATCTCACGCTGCTCGAGTGGTCGGACCTCAATCGTCCACTCCTCCAGCGGCTCAGCGTCGAAGCGCCGGGGACGTACGCGCACACGATCGCCATCGCAAATCTCGCGGATGCCGCGTGCCGGGCGATTGGCGCCAACGCCCTCCTCGCCCGCGTCGGCGCATACTACCACGACATCGGCAAGATCGCGCGCCCGCAGTACTTCGTGGAGAACCAGGACAAGGGCCGGAATCCGCACGACGTGCTCACGCCCGGCGCGAGCGCACAGATCATCCGCAACCACGTGCGCGAAGGGCTCGAGCTCGCCGACGCCTACAAGCTTCCGCGTGCCTTGCGGGCGTTCATCACAGAGCATCACGGCACGGGGACCATCAGCTATTTCCTCGACAAGGCGCGGCAGGGCGACCGGCGCGAAACGGACGCCACGGAGTTCGCCTATCCCGGTCCGCTGCCGCAGACCGCCGAGACCGCGGTGGTGATGCTGGCCGACGGCGTCGAGGCGTCGACGCGTGTGCTCCATGATCCCACACCGCAACGCATCCGCGACGTCGTCGAACACATCGTGAGGCAGCGGGTGGAGCAGGGCCAGCTCGCCGACGCGCCGCTGACGCTCCGTCAGCTCGAGACGATCAAGGCCGAGTTCACGCGCGTGCTCGTGGGCATGTTCCACAACCGGATCGACTATCCGGCGGCGACGGGCGGTGTCACGTCGGAGTTCGCGTCCGCATGAGCCTCGACGTCGATGTGACGACGAATGGCGTGCGGTCGCCGCTGAGCGGTTGCGCGGTCGCCGAGGCCGCGCGCGCGACGCTGCGCGGCGAGCGTGTTCGAAACGCGCTGTTGTCGATCACCCTGCTCGATCGCTCGGAGATCGCGCGACTGAACCGCCGACATCTCGGCCACACCGGCGACACGGACGTCATCTCGTTCGCGTTCACTCGACCCTCCGCGGCCGATCCCGTGGTCGGGGACGTCTACATCGCGCCGGAAGTCGGGCGCAGGAACGCCCGCGCGCGGCGACGACCGGTGCGTGAAGAGCTCACACGACTCGTCGTACACGGCACGCTGCACGTGCTCGGCTACGATCACCCCGACGGCGACGATCGTGAGCAATCGGAGATGTGGAAGCGGCAGGAGCGGATCGTGCGGCGGCTGATGCGGGGCGAGAGATGACCGCGCACGCGCTCGAGTGGCTGATCACCATCGTGACCGTGCTCGTCGCGGCCGTGTTGTCGACGGCGGACAGCGCGCTGCTCGCGTTCCATGCGTCCGATGCGTCGACGGCCGCGCCCAACGTCTTCGTCGACCGCGAGCGACGCCACCGTGCGTTGTCGATGGGCCGCGTCCTCGCGTACGTCACGGCGGGCGCGGCGCTCGGGCAGGCCCTCAACCTCGGGAACGCATCGCTCCTCACCCGGCTGACGAGCATGGTCGCCGCGAGCGTGGCGATTTGTCTCGTCACGGAAGGCATCGGACGCGCGATGGGATACGCGAATCCCATGGCAGTGCACGCGCGGCTCGAGCCGGTGATGCAACTCGTCGCTGCGATTCTCGGCCCCGCGGTATCGCTCGGCGCCGCGATCGACCGGACCCTGCACGTGATCATCCCGCCGCCGGCGCCGGACGCCGAAGAGCGGGAGACGTCGGCCGAGCAGTTCCGTGAAGTCGTGGCGGCGGAAGCGGAGGTCTCCCTGGCGGAGGAAGAGCTCATCCACGGCGTTTTTTCGCTCGGCGAGACCGAAGTGCAGGAGATCATGGTGCCGCGTGTCGACATCGTCGGCATCGAGTCGGAGACGCCGTGGTCGGAGGTGCTCGATCGCATCCGAAGCTCCGAGCACGCGCGCTTTCCCGTGTTCCGCGAAACGCTGGACGACGTGATCGGGATCCTCTACGCCAAGGACCTCTTGCCGTCCATCGTCATCGACAGCGAGCCGGAGGTCGGTTGGCTGTCGCTCGCTCGGCCAGCGTCGTTCATTCCGATCTCCAAGCGCATCGACGCGCAGCTCCGCGAGTTCCAGGCGACGCGCACGCACATCGCGATCGTGAGCGACGAATTCGGCGGAACGGCCGGTCTCGTGACGATCGAAGACATTCTCGAGGAGATCGTCGGCGAGATTCGCGATGAGTACGACGTGGAGGAACCGCCGATCGAGCAGCAGGGCTCGACGCGCTACTGGGTCTCGGGGAACGTACCGATCGACGAGCTCTCGGAACGGCTCGACGCCAACTTCGGCGTGGACGACGTCACCACGGTGGGCGGACTCGTGTACGAGCTGTTCGGCCGCGTGCCGCGATCGGGCGAGACCGTCGTGAGTTCCGGATTCCGGATCGTGGTCGAGCGCGTGCGGCGCCGGCGCATCGAGCGCGTGTACTTCGAGCGGCTGGAGCCGGTCGAGAGCTCGGAGCGCCGATGACGCTCAGCCTTCCACTGCTCATCGCGCTCGGCGTGGTCGCCTGGCTCACCGCCGGCGCGATGGCGGTTCGGTCGGTGAGCCGCATCTGGCTTAGACACTGGGCCGAGCGTCAGCTGCGCGGCGCCGAGGCGGCGATCGCGTACCTCGAGCGGCCGCACCGGCTGCTCACCGCGGCGAGCGCCGGCGTGGCGCTCACGCTCCTCGTGGCCGGCATGATGCTGGGCGGCGCGAGCGGTGGCATCGCGCTCGTCTGGGCGTCACTGGCCTTCGCCGGCTTCGCGGTGCTGTTCGGCCAGTTGATCCCGCGCGCGGTCGCGCGGCGCTGGCCGTCGGCGGTTGCCCCGTTCGTGCTGCCCGTGCTCCGCGTGACGGACGTTCTCACGACGCCGATCACGAGCCTGGGACGAACGATCATACGGCCGCTGGCTCACGAAGCCCAACAGGCCGCGACGACCGCCGAGCGGGACCCGATACAGGATCTGTTGCGCGAGGGTGAGCTCGAGGGCATCGGCGAACGCGACGAGATCGCGATCATCAGCGGCGTCGTCGAGTTCAGCGAAAAGGTGGTGCGCGACGTGATGACGCCGCGCTCCGAGATCTTCGCGCTCCCCGACGGCGTCGATCCGCACACGATGGCCAGTCAGATCGCGCAATCGCGTTATAGTCGTGTGCCGATCTATCACGGAACGCTCGACGACATTCTCGGAATGGTGCACGCCTTCGACGTCATCAAGGCGCACGGCGACACGCCGGCGTCGCTCCGCCCGGTGGCGTTCTCGACGCCTGACGCGCCGTGCAACGAGCTGCTGTTCCGCATGCTCCGCGAGCGGCTGCATCTGGCGATCGTGCGGGAGCCGTCCGGACGCACCCTGGGACTCGTCACGCTCGAGGATTTGCTCGAGGAGCTCGTCGGCGACATCCGCGACGAGCACGATGAGCCCGAGCCACCACGGCCGATCAAGAGCGCCTGACGTGACGGCGACTTCCATTCCCAATCGGGAGGCGCGGCTCCTCGCCGATTTCGAGGCAGGCCAGTCGGCGGCGCTCGCCCGCGCGGTGAGCATCGTCGAGAATCATCGCCCGGGTTTCGACCGCCTGCTGGCACGCCTGCAGCCCAGGATCGGGCGCGCGCGTCGCATCGGCATCACGGGGCCGCCGGGAGCGGGCAAGAGCACGCTCACCACGCTGCTGGCCCGCATGTATCGCGACGCGGGCCTAACGGTCGGCATCGTCGCCGTGGATCCGACGTCGCCGTTCACGGGCGGCGCGCTCCTCGGCGACCGGATTCGCATGGAGTCGATCGCGCTCGACCCCGGCGTGTTCATTCGCTCGATGGCGACCCGCGGCTCGCTCGGCGGCCTGGCGGCGACGACGCGGGAGGTGGCCGACGTCCTCGATGCGTTCGGCGTCGATCGCGTCCTCATCGAGACCGTCGGCGTTGGTCAGACCGAGTTGGACATCGCGCGCACGGCGGACACGAGTCTCGTCGTGCTCGTGCCGGAATCGGGCGACTCCATTCAAACGCTCAAGGCGGGGCTGATGGAGATCGCGGATATCTTCGCGGTCAACAAGGCGGATCGCCCGGGCGCGGACCGGCTGCGCAACGAGCTCGAGCTGATGATCGGCCTGCGCAACGGCGCGACGCTCAAGAACGTGCCCGCGCACCACGGCGTCGACCTGAGCCGGCCGATGACGCGCGACGAGCAGCTCGCCATGAATCCTGGCCGCGCGGCGCGAGCGGCGGCCAAGGAAGCGGATCCGACTCGTTGGACGCCGCCCGTGCTGCGCACGGTCGCGGTGCACGGTGAGGGCGTGGCGGACCTCACAGCCGCGCTCGATCGGCACTTTCATTATCTTGAAACGAGTGGCGTGCTCGGAGAGCGGCGCCGCGCGCGGCTGCGTGAGCGCGTGGTGGACGTCGTCGAGTCCCGGGTCCGGGAACGGCTGTGGCGGGACGAGGCCACGAACCGCTGGCTCGACGAGCAGCTCGCGGCGCTGGAGACCGGGGCGACGAATCCGTTCGACGTCGCCGACGCGCTCCTCGCGCGCAGCGCACACCTTCTGACGCGGACGGAACGATGACCTCGACCCGGGACTTCAGCGAAACGCTCACGGACCAGCGCGCGGAGCTCGATCGGTTGCGCGCCGAGGTGGCCGAGTGGCGCCGCCGCTTTGAGCGCGGCGAGCTGCGCGATCTCGCGTTCGTGAACTCGGGCGGCGACGTCGACCCGCTCTACACGGCGCTCGACGTCGATCCGCAATCGGCGGTGCAGCTGGGCGCGCCCGGCACCTATCCGTACACGCGAGGGATCCATCCCACGGGCTATCGCGGCCGGCTGTGGACGATGCGCCAGTTCGCCGGCTTCGGCAGCGCGCGCGACACCAACGCGCGATTCAAGTTCCTGCTCGAGCACGGCCAGACGGGACTCTCGACGGCGTTCGACTTTCCGACACTCATGGGCTACGACTCCGACCATCCGCGGTCGGAGGGCGAGGTCGGCAAGACCGGCGTCGCGATCTCGAGCCTCGCCGACATGGAGGTGCTCTTCGACGGCATCCCGCTCGACAAGGTCTCCACGTCGATGACGATCAACGGCCCCGCGATCATTCTCTGGGCGTTCTACATCGCAGCGGCGGAAAGGCAGGGCGTCTCGTCGGAACAGCTGCGCGGCACGATCCAGAACGACATTCTGAAGGAGTACATGGCGCAGCACGCGTGGTGCTTCCCGATCGAGCCCGCGCTGCGTCTCATCGTCGACTGCTTCGAGTGGGGCGCAAAGCACGCGCCGCAGTGGAACACGATCTCCATCTCGGGCTATCACATCCGCGAGGCGGGGGCGACGGCCGCCCAGGAACTCGCCTTCACGCTGGCCGACGGCTTCACGTACGTCGAGCGCGGCATCGCGCGCGGACTCGACGTCGACGAATTCGCGCCGCGGCTCTCGTTCTTCTGGGACATTCACAACGATTTCTTCGAGGAGATCGCCAAGCTTCGCGCGGCACGCCGCATCTGGGCGCGGCACATGAAGGAACGGTACGGCGCCAAGAGCCCGCGGTCGTGGGTCATGCGCTTCCACTCGCAGACGGCGGGCGTGACGCTCACGGCGCAACAACCGATGAACAACGTCGTGCGCGTAGCCTATCAGGCACTCGCGGCGGTCCTCGGCGGGACGCAATCGCTGCACACCAACTCGATGGACGAGACGCTCGCGCTTCCCACCGAGGAAGCGGTGCAGGTGGCGCTGCGTACCCAACAGGTCCTCGCGTACGAGACCGGCGTCCCCAACGTCCTCGACCCGCTCGGCGGCTCGTACTACATCGAATCGCTCACCGACAAGCTCGAGCGCGAAGCGGAGTCGCTGTTCGCCGAGATCACGCAGGTCGGCGGTGTCGTTCGCGGTCTCGAGACGGGATGGCTGCAGCGCAAGATCGCCGAGTCGGCGGCGCGCCAGCAGTGGGAGATCGAGCAGCACCGGCGGGTGATCGTCGGCGTCAACGAGTTCGTCACCGACGAGCCCGAGCTTTCGATTCCGATCCTCAAGGTCGGCGCGGACGCCGAGCAGTCGCAGCGCGAGCGAATGGCCAAACTCCGCGCCGAACGCGATCAAGCGGCATGCAACGCCGCGCTCGATCGCCTGCGCGAAGCGGCGGGCGGGAGCGAGAATACCATGCCGCACATCCTCGAGTGCGCGCGCCGCTACTGCACGCTGTACGAGATCCGCGCCGCGTTGGAGAGCGTGTTCGGCGCGTATCGAGAGCCGGTGTTCTTCTAGCGGATGGTTTCCCGCCGCGCATCGCCCGATTGGTGGAAGACATATTTCGACGCGCAGTACCTGCTCGAGTACGAGCCGCTCTTTTCGCTCGAGCGTGATCGGCACGAAGTCGCGCGGTTGATCGAGGTTCTCGGCCTGCCCGCGGGCAGCAGGGTCCTGGACGTCCCGTGCGGGCAAGGGCGACACGCGCACTTGCTGGCGGAAGCCGGGTTCGATGTCACGGGGCTCGATTACTCGCCGCACCTGCTCGACAAGGCACGGCGGCGCGGCACCGGGCCGCGGCTCAGTTACGTGCGGGGCGACATGCGCCGCATGCCGCGGCGCTGGACGGGCCGCTTTAGCGCGGTACTCAATCTGTTCACGTCGTTCGGATTCTTCGTCGAGCCCGCCGACGACCGGCGCGCGCTCGCCGAATTCGCGCGCGTGCTCGCGCCGGGTGGCGTGCTCGTGTGGCACGGCGCGGATCGCGACGGCGTGATGGCCCGGTTTCTCTCGCGCGACTGGTGGCAGACCGCCGACGGCACTCTCGTCGCGCAGGAACGTTCGTTCGACCCGATCTCGGGAGTCCTCACCGTGAGCTCGGTCTGGTCGGGCAAACGCGCCCGCGGATCGCGCGAGCACCGCATTCGCCTGTACACGCCGACGCGTCTGGCGGAGCTCTGCGCGGAGGCGGGACTCGTCGTCGAACAGAGCTTCGATTCGTTCCGCGATCGGCCAGTCACGCGCCGGTCGAGCGAAATGCTGCTCGTTGCCCGCAAGGCGCGTCCGTTGCCCGGCGCGCGCCGTCTCCGCTAGCTTGTGATCGCCATGCGACCAATTCGAGTTCTCGTTGCCAAGCCGGGCCTCGACGGCCACGACCGCGGCGCCAAAGTCGTCGCCGCCGCTCTCCGCGATGCCGGCATGGAAGTGATCTATACCGGCCTCCACCAAACGCCCGAGATGATCGCGACGGCGGCGGTGCAGGAGGACGTCGACGTCGTCGGGCTGTCGATCCTGAGCGGCGCGCACATGACGCTCTTTCCGCGCGTTCAGGAGCTTCTCCACGCGCAGGGGCGTGACGACATCCTGATCACCGGCGGCGGCATCATCCCCAAGGAAGACATGGACGCGCTCCGGACACGGGGCATCGGCCAACTGTTCGGTCCGGGAACGCCGACCACCGCGCTCATCGACTACATTCGCGAGTGGTTCGCCGAGCGAGAGGAACAGCTCAGGCAGGAAGCGTGACGAGTCGGCTCCGTGAGCTGAGCGCGGAAGTCCGAGCGCTCGAATCCAAGCTCCGGGAAGGAGGCGGCGCCGAGAAGATCGCTCGACAGCACCAGCAGGGAAAGCTGACCGCTCGCGAGCGCATCGAGCGCCTGTGCGACCCCGGAACGCGCTTTCTCGAGATCGGGCTGCTCGTTGCATACGATCGCTACGACGGTCAGGCGCCCGCGGCGGGCGTGGTGACGGGCATCGGCACGGTCTGCGGTCGTGACGTGGTGATCGTGGCCAACGACGCCACGGTGAAAGCCGGCTCGTGGTGGCCGGAGACGATCACCAAGATGCTCCGCGCGCAGGAGATCGCGATGCGCTGCCGCATCCCGATCATCTACCTGGTCGACTCGGCGGGCGTGAACCTGCCGTATCAGGGTGGCGTGTTCCCCGGGCAGTACGGGGCGAGCCGGTTGTTCTATTACAATTCCATCATGCGGCGATATCTGCGCATTCCGCAGATCGCGGCCGTGATGGGACCGTGCATCGCCGGCGGCGCGTACCTCCCGGCGCTGTCGGACGTGATCGTGATGGTCAAGGGGACGTCGTTCATGGGCCTCGGCGGCCCGAATCTGGTGAAGGGCGCCACGGGCCAGACGATCGACTCCGAGACGCTGGGCGGCGCCGGGACCCACACCGAGATCAGCGGCGTCGCCCACTACGCGGCGGATGACGACGAGGCGTGCATCGCCAAGCTCCGCGATCTGGTGTCGCGGCTCCGGGGGCCACGCTTTCAGATCCGCGACGGTGGGGCCGCGGAGCGCGCCACCATTCCGATTCCCGGCGCCGGGAAGAACGACACCGATCACTTGTATGACCTGTTGCCCGCCGATCATCGCATGTCCTACGACATGCACGCACTGCTCAAGGCAATCGTCGACGACGGCGCGATCGATGAGTTCCAGGTTGGCCTGGCGCGTGAGATGATTTGCGGCGATGCGAGCATCCTCGGGATGCCTGTCGGGGTGATCGCGAACCAGCGTGGGCTCATCAAGGGTCGCCCCGGCGAAAAGCCGCGCTTCGGCGGCATCATCTACACTGAGAGCGCGGAGAAGGTCGCGTACTTCATCGATCGCTGCGATCGGGAGAAGATTCCGCTGCTGTTCGTGCAGGACGTCTCCGGTTTCATGGTTGGACCGGAAGCCGAGCAGGAAGGCATCATTCGCGCCGGCGCCCGATTCGTCGAGGCAATGGCCACCGCGCGCGTGCCCAAGATCGTGCTCACGGTGAATCACGCCTCCGGCGCCGGCTACTACGCGATGGCCGGGCAAGGTTTCGACCCCGACTTCATCTTCAGCTGGCCCACGGGACG
>DATJHY010000077.1:0-54196 GCA_035493635.1 Gemmatimonadaceae bacterium
CAGCATGCGATAGTGGTCGTCTCCCCCCCTGCTCCGCGACGGCCGTCGCCACTCGCGCCCCCACTTGGACTCGAAGCGTCGACGGTTCTCGTCGAACAGCCTTCGGTAGGTGCCGTCGGTAACGAGCCGCCCGAAGGACGCTTCTCCGAGGTGGTAAACCAGGACGTCCTCCGCGCAGACGAGGCGGTAACCGGCAGCACGAAGACGCGCCGAGTAATCATCATCCTCGAAGAGCCCGCGCCCGAATGACTCGTCGAGCGGCCCAACGGATATCCAAGCGTCACGGCGCAACGCCAGACAGAAGAACGCGAGCATCTCGACCGTGCGCGACTCCCCCGCGTGTGCCGCTCGCCGGCGCGCCGCGCGTTCGAGGAACTCACCTGCCGTGCGCGCCCGCTCGGACACTTCGGCTTCGGTGCCGATCCGGTTGGTGACCGGGTTCACCGCGCCGATGTCCGAGGGCCGCAGATGGGCGACGAGCCCACCCAACCAGCCGGGCGACAGCACGGTGTCGTTGTTCAGAAACACGAAGATGTCGCCGACCGCGGCGCGCGCTCCCTGGTTGCAGGCGCGAGCGAAGCCGTCGTTCTGCTCGTTCAGAATGAGCCGTACCCGCGGCTCGGCGGCGGCGAGGGCTCGCAGGTAGGCGTCCGTTCCGTCAGCGGACGCATTGTCCACGACGATCAACTCGAAGGGCACATCGCGCGTGTGCGCGAGCAGCGACTCGAGACAGAGTCGAGTGAGCGCGAGGTTCTCCCACGTCACGACGATGATGCTTGCGGACGGCGGCTCGGCGGCTCGTCGGCTCGGCGGCTCGGCTGTCGGATCGAGAGGGCTTCGCGGCGCCGACCGTTCCGCGATCGTGTCCGGCAGTGGGCGCGCAAGCAGCGTGCGAACCGTTTCGTCGGAGAGTCGAAGCGGTCGACGCGAGACGGGCTCGAGATACAGGTCGCGGTCGAGCGGGCGCACGCTTGCTCGAGGGCCGTTCGGCGCGCGCGGGCCTTCGATGCCGGCGTCGGCGAGCAGGCGCGACAGCACGACGCGGTAGTCGAAGTGCTCGCGCGCGATCTCGGAGGCGGCGCGACAAGCCGCGCCGTGATCCGACTCGATGGTCTCGAGCGCGCCGAGCGCGGATTCGAGATCTGTGAACGCGAACAGTCCGCGGCCCGTCGGCAGGTTCTCGCCAAAGCCGGTGTCCTGCGTCACGACCGGACGGCCGGCGGCGAGGAAGGTCGCGCTCCGGTCGCTGAACCATCCGGTACGAAGGCGGACGTTCTGGTCCTTCGCCGCTGTCAACTCCCCGCGTGACTCCTGGATGAATCGGCGATATGGATCCGTCGACATGCCGAAGGCGCCGGCGTCGCGCACGAGCCAGCCGCGCGACGCGAGCATCGTCACGTCGTCATCGGTCGTGTTGGAGAGCGCGAGCTCGAAACGGAGGCCCGACCGCTTCGGCGCGTCAAGGAGTTTGGAAAACTCTAAATCCTTGCTCCACTCGTACCACTCGCCCCCGAAGCCGAACTCGCGGCCGCGCTGGCGCCAGTTGGCGATCGTGCGGTAGTGCGAACCGGCCGGCGCCTCCCTCTCCCATAGCTCCGGCACCACCGGCTGGCGCGTGGGCAGGAGCGAATAGCGCTCCGAGAACGGCAGTCCACTCACCGGACGACCGTAGTTCTCGCCGAACGTGAATGCGGCGCAGTGCGCGTCGAGGAACCGCAGCGTCTCGGGTCGCCCTTCATACAACTCGACCTCCAACAAACCGGGATCAGTCGCGATGAGAATGAGCCGGCCCGTGGCGACATGCTCGTCGAGGGGAGCCGTGCCGCCGTGCAGGTTCACGATCGCGCTCGCCGATTCGTACGCTCGCCGGAGCGCGCTCAGCCCCATGCCGAAGCACGCGCCGCTCTCGTGGAGCGCGTGGTATGCCCAGCGGTCCGCGAACCCATGGCGAGACATCAGGTCGCGCAGGAACTCCGCCGCCCGCGCCGTACCGGGATCGGTTGGCGTGTTCATGAACGGCGCCGGCGCCCGCGCGTGCGCTTCGACGTAGAACACGTCGTACCCGAGCCGGCGAAACCCGAGCAGATAGTGCAGTGTCTGCCAAATGACGCCGGGCACCGGCATTTTGGTCATCATCCCGAGCAGTACGATGCTGCGCTGTTTGCCCGGTATCACACGGCCACCCGCGTTACCGCGCCGTTGGCCGATTCCGCGTGGACCACGGTCCGATCTGCCGCGTGGCCGCCGTTCGCGTGCGGAGCCCCGACTCGCTGCGCCTGCCACAACCGCGCGAAGAGCCCACCCTGCGCGAGCAGGTCCGGGATGGGGCCCTGCTCGACAATCCGGCCGCTGTCCACCACGAGAATCCGGTCCGGCCGCCTCAACGTCGAGAGCCGGTGTGCGATCATGAAAGTGGTACGACCGACGATGAGCCGCTCGAGGGCGTCCAGAATCACCGCCTCCGTGCGCGAGTCGATGGATGACGTTGGCTCGTCGAGAATCAGAATCGGAGCGTCCTTGAGGAAAGCCCGCGCCACCGCGATGCGCTGTCGCTCGCCACCGGATAGACGGACGCCCTTCTCGCCAATCGTCGTGTCGTAGCCCTGCGGGAGCGCGGCGATGAACTCGTGCGCATTTGCGGCGCGCGCCGCCGCCTCGATCTCGGCGGCGCTCGCGTCGGGACGACCGTAGCGGATGTTGTCCGCGATCGTGCCCGAGAAGAGCAGCGACTCCTGGAGCACCACGCTGATCTGCGAGCGCAGCGACTCGAGCTCGATGCCTCGCACGTCGATGCCGTCGAGCGTGATCGTTCCGGTCGCGGGCTCGTAGAAGCGAGGGAGCAGGCTCATGAGCGTGCTTTTGCCGGCGCCGGTCGGACCCACGATGCCGATCACTTCGCCGGCGCGCGCGCCGAACGAAATGCCGGTGAGCGTGTGCGAGCGACCGTCGTACGTGAACGCCACATCGTCGAACACGACTTCGCCACGCGGCCGCGGAAGCTTTACGGCACCGGGGCGGTCGCGCACGCGCGGCTCGGTGTCGAGCAGCTCGAACGCCATCTCCAGCGCGATGAACCGCTCCTGCAACGAGCTCACCGTGTTGGTGATCGTCTCGAGCGGCTTGTAGAGCGAGGCCACGTACGCCAGCACCACCAGCAGCTCGCCCGGCGTCAGCGTGCCACCCAGAATCTTGAACGCGCCGAACCCGAGTACGAGCGCCGTGCCGCCAGCCGTCGCGGTGTTCACCATCAGCGAGAACGCGACCTGGCGCACGGTGACGTCGACCCGGGCGTCCACGGCACGCTGTCCCTGGCTGCGGAACTTCTGGAACTCGTGATCTTCGCGGCCGAACGCCATGATCACGCGAATCATCGAGATCGCCTCGTGGATGATCGAGAGCGACTCGCCTTCCATGTTGCGCACATCGCGCAACCGCGGCTGGATCCGCGACACGTAATGTCCCGCCGCGTAATACAGCACGGGCACCACGGCGAGCGACACGAACGCCAGAGTTCGGTCGATGCGAGCGGTGACCCAGAACATTCCGACCAGCGTGAGCGCGCTCCTCAGCAGCGGCAACAACGCCATGACGAGTCCCGCTGCCGCGTCAGCCTGGAAGTTGATGTTGTAGATCAGCGCGCCGCCCGGCGTACGATCGTGATAGTCGAGCGACAGGCGCTGCGCGTGGCGGAATAGCTCGCTCCTGAAATCCAGCGTCATCCTCTGGGAGACGCGCGTCTCGTAGTAGCTGTTCAGCACCTTGAGCGCGTTGCCAACGAGCGTGAGCGCGAAGCCCGCCACCACCACGACCAACAGCAACGTTGCCTTGTCATGCTTGAGAGGCTCCATGACGCGAGCAACCACGGCCGGCGCCGGAACACTTCCCAGCACGCTGTCGAACAGCACCTTCAGTGGCCACGGCTCGAGTAGTGCGAGCAACGACACCGCGACCGCAACGACGACGGATACGACCGCGGCTCGCCAGTGTGGGCGCAGGTAGCGGAGGACGCGAGGGAGATAGCGCACGGTCAGCCGGTCGCCTGCAGGTGCGTGCCAGTATCGCCGACGGTCGGCGGCGTCGTCGCAACCGGAACCGGCTCGCCGTGTCCATCGGAATCGACTCGCTGAGCCTCGCCCTCGTGAACCGCGCCGGTGAGCGCCGCGACCGAGATCCCGCATTCCCACAAAGACCTCACCGCCACCGCGGCAACCACGCTACCCAACAGGCCAGCGGCCGCAATCGCGCGATCGGCGAGCGCCCAGGCCGAGACAATGGTGCCGCACCACGTGAAGGCTCGAGACAGCCGGCTGGCCTGGGGATGGACGGCGAATCGCACCAGTTGACGCGTTCCGCCGTGCCACTCTACGCAACTCCGCAGGCGGGCCGCGCCGAGTGCTCCGCCCTCGACTTCCAGATCCCACTCATGGTAGCCGTCGTCGCGCCGAACCGGCGCGCCTGACTCGGCGAGCTGCTTCTCGATGCGGGCGAGCCTGAGCTCTTGCGCCTCGCCCACTTCGCGCCAGAACGTCAAGCGCCGCGTGAACGGCCAGGCAAAGCCGGCACCATAGAGCCGCGCGCGCCATGGCACGAGGCCGTGCAGAAAGCGTCCGCGCAGTCGGGCGAGCGGCTGCAGCACGTGAAGCAGCATCGTGAGCGCACGTCGCCGCGCCGCGTAGCCGCGCCGCTTCGCCGGCTCGGTGAAGCGTGCCCGCGCACCGCCGACGACGCCGCGCGCCACCGTGGTGCCGAGTGCGATCA
Organism: Gemmatimonadaceae bacterium; assembly: GCA_035493635.1. Taxonomy (GTDB): domain Bacteria; phylum Gemmatimonadota; class Gemmatimonadetes; order Gemmatimonadales; family Gemmatimonadaceae; genus JAQBQB01. The sequence goes on from DATJHY010000077.1 coordinate 4,759, forward strand.
CGAAGAGCGGAAGCGCCAGGAGCAGCGGCGTCCACAGGAGGCCGCACAGGCTGAGCGCGGCGAGGACCGCCACAGCCAGATACCACTCGGGCATCGCGGACGCCTCCCACAGCCAGCCCGGCGGTATTGCTTCGCGACGCTGGAAGGGTGCGTTGCCCCAGGTCCCGGCGTAGATGCGACTGCGTGTGAACGGAAACGGATAGACGCCGGGTCCGTAGACCCGGCCGCCCCACGTCACGTGGCCGACCGCGTTGTACTTCTCTGGCCACTTCGCGGCAAGCAGCGCTTCGGCGGCGCCGTAGCCACGCTGCTGTCGCCAATACGCCGCAACGGTGGAACGCGCGTGATGCCAGACGACGGCAGCAGGGCTGAACCCAATGCGCCAGCCGCGCTCCTGGATTCGCCAGCAGACATCGACATCATCGCCGGCGGTGCGGAAGCGCGCATCGAATCCGCCAATCGCGCGGAGCGCTGAAGCCTGGAATGCCATGTTGCAGCCGGGCACGTGCTCCGCTTCCCGGTCGGTGCTGAGCACGCACACCGGACCGCCTGGCGCGTTGGCCACACACTGGGCGACGAGGCCATCGCCCGCGGGCGCGATGTTGGGTCCGCCCACCGCGGCGAACTCCCCGCCTTGCAGGCCAAGTGCGAGGTACGTGAGCCAGTCCGCGTCGGGTCGCGCGTCTCCGTCCGTGAACGCGATGATTTCTCCCGTGGCTGCGTCGATCCCGATGTTGCGCGCGCGGCTGAGGCCACCGTTCTCGGTTCGGATGAGCCGTACATCGAAGGCGCTCGCAATCCGCGCTGTGTCGTCGGTCGACCCGTCGTCCACGACGATGACTTCATAGTTCGGGTAGTCGAGCGCCGTCGCACCACGGAGGCAGTCGGCGATCGTCGCCGCGCCATTGTAGACACAAATCACGACTGACACGCGCGGCCACGACACTTGCGGCGACGCGAGCGGCTCAGTGGCAGCGCGAGCGACCGCTTCGAGCGCCGGCTTGGGGCGACGATCGCGCGTGGTGAGACCGAACTCCCACTCGATCACGTCCTCACCGCCACGGTACCACTCGTCGGTCCACGCGAACACGAACGAACCCGCGCAACCGCACTCGACGGACGCGCGCACCTGACGCCTCACGAGCGCCGCTTGGCGCTCACGGCCGTTTCGTCGGCTATCGAGGCCGAGCTCGGCCATGATCAGCGGCCGGTCCTCAGCCTGATTCTGCAGACGAGCGATGTACGAGCTGAGCTGGCGAGTGGACTCGAGATAGACGTTGTACGAAACAAAGTCGAGGAACGGGAGATTCAGATACTCGGTCGTGGGGAAGTTCACGTAGGTGACGAGTCCTTCCGGATAGACATCCTTCGCCGCGTCGTAGAGTCGGCCGATGTAGCGCTCGATTCTCGTTGCGCCACTCCAGCGCACGATCGCCGCCGGGATTTCGTTTCCCACGGCGAAGGAGAGCACCGCGGGATGTCCCGCGCAGCGAGCGACCGCCTCGCGTACGCGCCCCTCGATAGCGCGGGCCCGTCCGCGCTCCTCGAGAAAGGCCACGTGTTGCTCCCAGGGAATTCCCACCTGAACCCACAGGCCGTGACGGAGCGCTTCGTCGAGCAGCCACTCGGGCGGCACCGAGTACACTCTCACGGCGTTGAATCCCGCTGCCGCCATCGCCGCGAAGTCCGCGCTCACACGCGCGCGGTCCGGGTAATCGCACCCATCGCTCGGGCGGAACGTGCCGTACGTTACGCCGCGAACCCACAATTTTTTTTCGCCGACGAAGAGGAACTTGCCCGCGACTCTCGGTCGTGGCCCTCCGCTAGCGGGGATGGCGCCTACTGTCGCATCAAGTTCGTGGATCGCCGACGCGAGCGTCGACCGTCGTTCCGTCTCGCGCAAAGGCGAACTCCAGCTATACGGTGCGTCGAGTGGACAACACGCGGGTGAACTGCATGCACGTTGCGCTGATCGCGAAGCCTCACGCGAACGCAAGCCATGTGCCCGTGCCCGATGTGCGCGACGTCACAATGCACGCTCGCGAAGCATGTGACGTTTCCGCTGAAGCGTGCAGTCGGTTTACGCGTGCGCGCGCGGCAAAGTGGCCGAGTGAGTGCAGTCCTTGCTCCCCCGCCCTGCTCCGGGTATTCTCGACCGTTCCGAGACGGCCCCGTGAGCCTCGAAGCTGCCGACCACATGACCAACGCGTACCCCGAGCGCACCGCGTCCAGCTCGCACGCCGGCGCACCGTGGGCACAATTCGAGTTGCTGCTGGCCCACCTCGCGGACGGCATTACGGTACAGGATGCCAGCGGGCGACTCGTCTACGCGAACGAGGCTGGCGCGCGCATGAGCGGATACAACTCGCCCGCCGAGCTCCTCGCCGCACCCGTCGGCGACTTCGCGACGAAATTCGAGGTCATGGACGAAGCCGGCCTCCCCATTTCCCTCTCGGACCTGCCGGGACGCAAGGCCTTGCTCTCGGGCCGCGGCGAAGCAGTGCTCCGCGTCCGCGAGCGCGCGACGGGCAACGAGCGATGGACCGAAGTCCGGTCGTTCGCCGTCGACGACGCATCGGGGACGCGCATGTTCGTCGTGAATCTCTTCCGCGACATGACGCTCCTCATGGATCAGCAGAAGCTCCTGCAGGATCAGGCGCAGGAGCTCGAGGAGCAGACGGCACAAGCGCAGGCACTCACCGAGGAGCTCGAGCAGTCCAACGACGAGCTCGCGCGCGCGCTGCGCGAGGCGGAGGAGGCGCGAGTGCGGGAGGAGCTGTTGTCGCGCGTCACCGCCATCCTGGGCTCGTCGCTGGACTACGAGACGACGCTCAGTCGCCTCGCCGACTCGGTCGTTCCGGCGCTGGCCGACTGGTGCGCCGTCGACTTGCGCGACGATCAGTCGACGACGATCCGCCGCGTCGCGGTGGCGCACGTCGATCCCGCCAAGGTGCGCTGGGCGTGGGAGCTGGGCAAGGAATTCCCCGTCGATTTCGCCGCGCCGACCGGCGTTCCCAAAGTGCTTCGCACGGGAGAGCCGGAGCTGTATCCACTGATCAGCGATGCGATGCTCGAGCAAAGTGCCGGCGATCCCGATCGGCTTCGCGTCCTCCGTGAGCTGCGTCTGACGTCGGCGATGATCGTTCCGCTTCGCAACAGCGATGGCGTCGCCGGCGCCATGACATTCGTATTCGCGGAGTCGCGCCAGCATTATGACGAGGACGACCTGACATTCGCCGAGGAGCTCGGGCGCCGCGCCGGGATGGCGATCGAGCGGGCAACGCTCCATCAGGAGGCGGTCACCGCGCGCATCGAGGCGGAGCGCGCCTACGCCGAAGCGAGCACCCGCGCGCGATGGCTGTCGCGGCTGCAGCAGCTCACCGTCGGCTTGTCACGGTCGCTCACCCTCAACGACGCCATCGACATCGCTCTGTCGCTGGGCAGCGAGGCGTTCGAGGCGCAGCGTGCCACCGTGCGCCTTCTCAGCCCGGATCGCGCGGCGCTGGTGATGGCGGGCGCTCACGGACTGTCGAGCGACCTCGTCCAGCGCGTGCGTTCGCTCCCTCTCGAGGCAGCGGCCGTCGCTGGCGACGCGGTGCGGAGCGGAGAGCTCGTGCTGATCGAGACCCGGGATGAATTCGTGGCCAGGTACGGCATGACGACGTCGCCGCTCCTCGACACCGACACGCACGCCGTGGCGGCGACGCCAATCCGAGTTGGCGGTGAAATCATTGGCGCGCTCACGTACGCGTACGATCGACCGTACACGTTCAATGCCGATTTCGTCACCGCGATCCGAACGTTCGCCAAGGAACTCGGCCAGGCCGTCGATCGCACGCGAGGACGCGCGCGGCTCGACGAAGCACGCAAAGCCGCCGACGCCGCGAATGAGGCGAAGTCGTCGTTCCTCGCGACCATGAGTCACGAGCTGCGCACGCCGATCAACGCCATCCTCGGCTTCACCGACCTGTTGGAGCTCGGCATCGCTTCGTCTGACATGGCCACCGCGTCGGAGTACGTGGGGCGCATCCGCCGGAATACGTCGCATCTGCTGCAGCTGATCAACGACATTCTCGACTGGTCCAAGGTCGAAGCGGGACAATTGGCGATCGATTCGGGCGAAGCGCAGGCGTCGGACGTGATCGCGGAATCCCTCAACGTCGTTCGCCACCAGGCGGCAGCCCGGAACCTGTCAGTTGTCTCCGAATGCGCGGACGGCGCGCGCTACCTCGGCGATCCACTTCGCGTGCGCCAGATTCTGCTCAACCTCCTGTCCAACGCCATCAAGTACACCGAGGGAGGCGGCCACATCACCGTGCGCTGCTCGGTGAGAGATTCCTACACGTACTTTGGCATCGAGGACACGGGGATCGGGATTGCCGAAGAGGAATTCGAGTCGATCTTCGAGCCGTTCGTCCAGTCGGAGCACGTGTACACGCGAACGCACGGCGGAACCGGCCTCGGACTCGCCATCAGCCGCCGCCTCGCGCGGCTGATGGGCGGCGACGTGACGGTCGAGAGTGCCGTGGGGCGCGGCTCGACGTTCACCCTGTCGCTGCCGTCGCGAGAGCGTCGCGCCGTACCGCGCCATTGACGGCGGCCGGTCAGGCCGGGCGGATCTTCCCGGCGATGATCTGATCGAGGCTCGTGAGCGGTAGCGACGGGAACTCGCGCAAACGCGGGGATGCGTCATAGCTCATGTCGGCCGTGTCCATCACCACGCCGCCGCGAATCTGGCCGGCGAGCCGCGGCTTGACCGGCGCGAGGAGCGTCGACACAACTCGCATCACGGCCCGAGGCACATGTCGCGTGATGTTCGCGCGGCCGGCGGCGCGCTCGATACGACGCGCGAACTCGTTGAAGGTGAGATTCTCGGGTCCGCCGACATCGAGCGCGCGTCCCCGCATCGACGAATCCAGCACGGCACGCTCGACGAACGCCGCGACGTCGCGCACGGAAACGAAGTTGATCGGGTTCTCGCCACGCCCGAACACCACGATCTTGCCCCCGCGCTGGAGCGGCTCGCCCATCACCATCAGCCACGTCTCCATGTAGGCAGTGGGCCGGAGGATCGTCCACGCGAGCCCGCTCTGCTCGAGCGCGCGCTCCGCGGCGTGTTTCGCTCTGAACAGCTCCATGGCGTGCGACGATGCGGCACCGTGTATCGACAGAAGCACGAAGTGTTCGACGCCGCTCGCGCGCGCGGCACGTATCAGATTGGCATTGCCGTCACGATCAACGGCTTTGACGCCGGCGGCGTCGATGCCGGCGAACCCGTGCATCGCCGAGACCACCGTCCGAGCTCCTCCCATCGCACGAGCAAGCGAGCGACCGTCACGCACGTCACCAACGACGATCTCGACGCCTTCACCCGCGAGGTGGCGAGCACGCTCCGGAGCCCGCGTCAGCACGCGCACCGCGAGTTGACGAACGCGAAGCCTGCGCACGACCTCCGTCCCGAGATTGCCCGTGCCGCCGGCGACGAGAATCATGAGTCGATCCTACTCGTGGCGAAGGGCTTCGATTGGATCGAGAGTCGCGGCCCGGCGCGCGGGCCACACGCCGAACAGCAGCCCGACGGCCGCCGAGAACCCGAACGCCAGGACCACGGCGGGCAGGTCGATCGCGGTGCTCCACCCGAACGATGCCTGTAACACCGCCGCGCCGCCAACACCGACGACGATGCCGAAAATGCCGCCCAGCAGGCAGAGTGTCACTGCCTCGGCGATGAACTGGATGAGAATGTTCCGGCGCGTCGCGCCAAGCGCCTTGCGAATGCCGATCTCCCGCGTGCGCTCGGTGACCGAGACGAGCATGATGTTCATGATGCCGATGCCGCCGACGAGCAGCGACACCGCCGCGATCCCGGCGAGGAGCACCGTGAACGTCTCCGTGGTCTCGTTGAGCGTGTTGAGGATGTCGGCCTGATTGCGGATTGAGAAATCGTCGGCGCGTCCAGCGGTCAGCCGGTGCGATCGCCGCAGCGTACGCTGGATCTCGGCGATTGCGACGTCCACCGATTCGGGTTGCGCGACGCGCGCCCAGATGTCGTTGATGCGGTCGTTGCCGAAGATGGTGAACCTGCCCGTCCGGAACGGGATGAGGATCTGCTCATCGTTGTCGCCGAACCCTGTCGCTCCCTTGGGCGCCAGCACTCCGATCACCCGGAACTGTCGCGCCGCGATGCGGATGGTTTCGCCGAGAATCGTATTGGGGTCCGTCACCTCGAGCATTGGCAAAACGCCCGCGCCGATCACGGCCACTTTCTGCCGGCCTTCGTCGTCGCCCGCGCTGAACATCGTGCCGGCGGCGACGCTGAACCCGCGCACGTCGAGAAAGTTCGGTGTGGTGCCCGTGACCTGAACGTTCGTGTTGCGATTCCTCCACACGACCTGGAGTGGACGGTCCTGCTGCGGGGTGACCCCCGCCACGTTGAGCGCGCGCTCCTCGAGCGCCCGCACGTCGGCGTAGCTGAGCTTGGCCATGGAAGTCGTGCCGATCCCACCCTGCATGACGCGTTGCGGGTTGATCTGCAGAGTAGTGGTGCCCAACCGGGCAATGCGCTCCTTGACCGCGCCTTCCGCGCCGCTGCCGAGTGCGATCATCGCGATCACCGCGCCGACGCCGATGATGATCCCCAACATCGTGAGCAGCGACCGCAGCGCGTTGGCCCGCAGCGACGCAAAGGCGACGGCGAGAATCTCGGTCAGGAGCATACGCGGATCCGAGCCGTCAGGACCGCGAAACAGGTTTGGTGAAGCGCATGGATACGAGCCGCGGAATGCCGCGCTGAGCGCGGGCCTCCGGTTCAGCCCGACCCTGTCCGCTTTCGTCCGACCACTCGTCGAGTCGGCGCAGTACAAGCCCCGCTTCGATCCCCGCGTTCACGTACTCCGCGATCGAGTGCGCGAATGCGGGCGCAAACACCGTTTCGCCCGACCACTCGTCGATGAAATGCGCCTGCCCGCCGCGCCACTGCCGGTACGGGTGCAGCTCGCACATGAACATCGTGCCGCCAGGACGAAGCACACGGGCTGCCTCGGCAAACACCGGCGTCACGTCCGCGACATGCTCCAGGATCAAATCGGCGATGACGAGGTCGACCTCGGCGTCGGACACCGGCCACCGCGTCTGCACGTCGTGCTCGAGCAGCTCGACATTGCCGGTCGTGAGGCGCGAGCGCGCCACGTCGAGCATACCCCGCGAGAAATCGAGGCCCACGACCCGGCGCGCCCGCTCGGCCAGCCACAGGGTATTCTTGGCGGTCCCACATCCCAGCTCGAGGACGTCGCGGCCGTTCACCGCGAGATCGGATTCACGGAGTACGCGCGCGTCGAGATCACGTGTGCGGTTGTCGTCAGCGTCGTAGCTGCTCGCCCACCGATCGTACGCGCGGGCAATCTCGGCGCCGGCGTCGTCACCCGCGGGCGGGCGCAGCGGACCGGGGGAGTCGGAGATCACACCCTGAATCTGCGCCGGCAGCGATCGGCACGCGAGTCCGGGGGGGGGGGACCGGACGCAAAAGTGCGGCGCCAGTTGGAGCCGCCCCGCCATGCAAGCACCGTATGGCCGATTCAGACGCGCAATCGGTATGGATCAGGCGGCGCGAACAGGCGACGCAGAACCCAGCCGATGAACAGCACCGGGATGAGCACGAGGAGCGCGACCTTGAGCACGACGATGCCAAGCGACAGGAAGGCCATCACCACGCCGAACGTCGCGCCGAGGAGGCCGGCGATCACCGCGAACACCAGCAGGAAGGGCAGCCCGACGATGAACAGCACGATCAGCACCGGCAACGCCAGCACGCCAATGACTGCCACGATGGGAAGTCCGACGATCGCGAGCACGATACCAACCGGAATCAGGATCAGCAACCCGAGTGCGCCGAAAAAGAGGGCGCGAATCAGCGCGAACATGTGCAGTCACTCCTCGAGAGATGAGCGATGTCACGCAGGGTCGAATTCGTCGGCGGGCGGTGGCGGAGGCGGCGTGCTCGCGCCGCTCGTTCCGGCCGTGCCACCCTCACCACCGTCTCGCTTGCCGCCGTTACCACGACCAGAGATCCAGTAATAGAGTTTTGTGCCGAGCATCCACACCAACCAGATCGGGAGAACGACGAAGATCCCGATCTTGAGCGCGGCGATGCCGATGGAGAGCAAGGCGCCCAGTGCTCCCATCAGGAGCCCGCCGACCAGCAGCACCACGAAGATGGGCAGCCCGAACACGAACAGCAGGAAGAGAATCGGCAGGCCCACCACCGCCAGCACCGCTAACAGCGGCAGCCCGATGAGCTTGAGCAGGAAGGCGAGCGGGAGCAGCAGCGCGAGGCCGCCGAGCTTGAACATCCAGCGTACCGCCGCCAGACGAAGAACCAGCCACCGGATCGCGGCCCACATGTCGAACGGCCTCGTTGATCGTGACAGAGGACCGTACGACCCTGGCGATCAGATTGTTTCGGGTGCGCCTGGGGGCGAGCTCACGGGATCAGCTTGCCGACGAAGAACTCCCCGAACTCGGCATACTTGGAACTGGCCTCGTCGAAGCGCATCTCGCTCACCAGCTTCTTGAAATCGAGCGGATCGCGGGCGAACAGCGTGACGCCCCATTCCCAGGCATCGAAGCCGATGGCTCCAGTGATGATTTGCAGCACACGCCCGGCGTAGCGCCGGCCCGTGGCGCCGTGGGCCTGCATCAGCCGGCTGCGCTCTTCCAGCGACAGCGTGTACCAGTTTTGCCCCGTTTGGCGCCTCTTGGACATGGGGTAAAAGCAGACGTACGGCATCCCGTCGGGAAGCGCGGGGTAGAGTCGCCGCTGCACATGAGGATTTTCGCGCTCGACTTCGATTCGCTTCGAGAGCTCCGCCGTGTAGGTGGCGTCACCCACCGCCCCGCCCCGCGCCTCGGCCTCTCGCGCCAACTGGGCGGTAAGGTGGTACAGCCCGGCCTCGGTGACACTCAGGAACGAGTAAGCCAGATCCATCCCTTGATCGCACGCCGCCAGCACCGCGTCTTGTTGGGCTGTGCCGATGGCCTCGAGCGTCGGCCGAAAATGGACTGCCAGCAGATCGCCCCGTGAGCCGATCAGGCGGAAGTTTGCGCTCCAGCCCATATCAGCCGGCGACGCAATGGGCCCCGGTTGGGGTGATATCGCGTTACCCGATGCCAGGCTCCCACGAGCACGTGAGAAAACCTGGTGGAGCGCATACCACCCTTCGAGGGTCTCAGGCGCGTGAGCCGGTGCGGTCGATGAACGAGAGGACATGCGGAGAAACTAATCCGCCCGGATTGGCGTCGCGCGCCGGCTGCGCGGCATCGCCTTTGCTTTTGGAGCCGGCACAGCGGCACGGCGAGACGTCGTGCTATTTCAGCGAACGGCAGGCAACTTATGTCGAATGGAAACATCGAGAATGAACCGGCGGGGCGCGCAATCGGCGCCGAGACCCGAAGGCGTGAACTGAGGGCGCTGCTCGTCGCGGCGGCAGACACCGCGCGCGCAAGCCGACAGCACGTGGCGATCACCGAATACGTGGCGCGTCCGTTGGACCGACTGCTTCGCCGCGCAACGACGCTGCTAAGCGCCGCGGGCTGAGACCTGGTGGGGCCACGCGAAGGGCCCAAAGGCGACTAGCGTCGCCGTTCGACGATTTGATCCGGGCTCACGAACCCGCGGTGCACCGGCCGCGCCGACTGGCAGTACTTCTCGAGATCTCGATCGGAGCACTGCTGCCAGTTCTCCGGGATCGGCATGAGCCGGCGCCGGTCGACACCGCGCTCGAAGCACAACCATCCCGCATTGACCCCACTCGCCAGCGAGGAATGGCCGCCGACCGTCACGCGGCGATCCTGGTCCCGGCGATCGTCGAACATGTCCGACAGCCGCGCCATGAAGCGCCGATCGACCTGCCGGCGCTCGTCGCTCCGCGGAACCACGTCGAACGCCGTCCATTCACGGCCGGTCGAATCGACAAAGGTGCGAAAGCCCATAATGCACATCCTCCGCATTCAGCCCGGTCGTACCGGGCACGGCCGACGCCCGAGAACATACACTCCCGCACGGTCGGTGCCAGCCCGCCTCCAGAGCCCGCTTAAGCGGGCCGCTGAGCCGATCGGCGCGGGGGTTTGAACTTGGGGTGCTTCGCTGTCCAGCGGAAGCGGACGATTGTGGCCACCAGGATGACCACGCCTGCCGCGATAATGCCGGCTTTTTCGGCGTCCAGCACGTCCACCGGCGAATTGTCGAGGTGTTGGTCGGTGAGAGCGCCGTGCACGATGAGCAGCGCGGCGACGACATACGTGAGATAATGCAGCGGCTTCCAGCGCTGCCGGCCGATCTCGGCGCGGTAGATGGACGTCACCACGGTGAACACCAGCAAATACAGCGCGATGGCGCCGAGGGTGTTGATCGTGGGCTGTTCGGGCGAGCTCACCGGAAAGAGGACGTCGGCCAGCGCGAACCGGGGCTTGTCGAGGAACAGCAGCGGAATGGGATGCAACGCCGAGAGCCCGAGCGCGACGTACGCGGTCCAATTGTGCAGCTTGAGCAAATTGATCCGACGGTGGGGCCACCGTTTCCACGGGTTGTATCGCGCGCCCATGAGGAGTCCGAGCAGCACGTTCACGCCCAGCAGATAGACGGCGGCGAGGCCGAGGTACGTGGTCAGGTCTTTTGGATCCATGCGGTGACTACGAGCGGTGGGACGTGTTCGTTCGAGCTCGGCGGGGTACCCGGTGCGGCATAGTGGGTGCAACACGGCACTGCATGTCATACCGGATGAAGATGTGACCCGAGCATCGACGCAGGCCTTGGCCCTGGCGCTGCTGATTGCCGGTCGAGCCGCCGCTCAGGCGCCGGACGTGTCTTCGTCGAAGACGTTCTTCACGGGGCGTGACGGCGCGATCGCGGCTGGTTTCCTTGCCGCGAGCGTCGGGCTGAGCGTCTTCGATGCCCGCATCGCTCACTGGTTTCGCGATACCACCCTGGCGCACGTCAGATTCGGCGACAAGTGGGACGACGTGTTCACGCACGTGAACGAAACGACCCTCACCGTCGGCGGGCTCGCGGTGTACGCGGTGGCCAAGCTCGGTAAGGCCGACGCGTTGGCGGACGTCGCGTTTCACACGGCCGAATCGGTCGCCGCGGCGAGCCTCACGGCGCAGGTCATTCGCGGCCCGCTCGGACGCACCCGACCGCGCGACACTGAGCGATCGCGCGACCCGCAGTACGAGTTCCACTTCTTCAAGGGCTTCACGCATTTCCAGGAGCGTGCATTCCCGTCGATCCACTCGTCGTCGGGGTTCGCGGCCGCGTCGGCGATCGTTGCCGAAGTGAAACACCGCGAGCCGGGCGCGGTGTGGTACGTCGCGGTGCCGGCCTACGCGCTGGCGCTCACGCCCGGACTCTCGCGGATGTACCTCGGCCAGCACTGGGCGAGCGACATCTTCGCCGGCGCGTTCCTCGGCACGTTCTATGGCTGGCGCGTCGTCGACTACTCGCACGCGCATCCAACGACGCGCATCGACCGGATCTTCCTCGGCCCGGTCCAGCACGCCCAGATCGACGTGCAACGCGGATCGTTGACGGTCGGCTGGAGCACGGCGTTCTAGCCGTACGCACTCCGCCTCCGAGTCGACGCCGATCAATCGGCGCCGAGCGTCCGATCGAATTCGCGTGCCGGCCGCGACGCCGTGCTCTCGTGCGAGTTGCGGCCCGCCGAATCACGCAGCTCGCTCAGCGCGCGACGAAGCACGGGGATCACCGATTCGATCGTCTCCACCGACACGGCGCCGATCGAAAGCCGGAACCAGCCACGATCGCCGAGCGCTCCGAAGGCGCTGAACGGCACCGCGGCGAGTCCTGCCTCGTGCAGCAGGAACTCGCGGATCTCTTCGTCTGTCCGAAGCGTACGGCCGCCCGGCGTCTGGAGACCGTGCAAGGGGAAGCGTGCGCTCACGTAGATGGCGCCCTGCGGCCGGACGCAGTCGACCGGGAGGCCGTCGTCGCGGAGCGCCGTGAGTCCGTCGTACACCGCGTCGAGACGGCGCGTGGCGTCACGGCGCATGACCACGAGATAGTCGTCCACCGCTTGGGTATCGCACAGGAAGCGCGCGGTCGCCACTTGCTCGGCGCGCGGAGCCCAGGCTCCGATGTGGCCGATGATGTCGTTCATCGGCCTGATCACGTCCGGCGCCGCGACGGCCCAACCCACGCGAAGCCCGGTCGACGCGAACGCCTTGGAGATGGCGTCGACGACGACGAGATAGGGCGCGATCGCCGGCCGCAACGACAACGGATCGACGTGCCGCGCTCCGCCCGACGTCAACATCCAGTAGACCTGGTCGTACATCATGAACAGCGGACGCTCGTCCTCCCCACGTCGGGCGTTCTCCTCGAGCACGAGATCGCAGATGTCGGCGAGCGTTCCGGCGTCGAACACGGTGCCGGTGGGATTGAGCGGCGAGTTGAGCGCGATGAGGCGCGCTTCGCGAACGAACGGCCGCAGGAGCTGCGCGGTCGGAAGAAAGTTCGTCCGCGCGTCGCAATCGATCGTCACCGCGTTTGCGCCGACGATCTCGCAGTAGTAGTCGTTGTTCCACGACGGCACGCCGAATACGACGCGCTCGCCGCGATCGACCAGCGCGCGGTACACCGCGTAGATCGCCGGCCGCGCACCAGAGGCAATGAGCACCGATGGCAGCGAGAGGTCGACGCCGAGCCGGTCGCGATAGAACTGGACCACCGCCGTCCGCAGTGACTCGAGACCGATCGACGGCGGGTAAGTCGTTTCGCCCTGTCGCAGCGCGTCGATGATCCCGTCTTCGAGCGCGCGCGGGATCCGAAACTGCGCCGAGCTGAAGTCGCCGACGGTGAGATCGGCGATCCGCTTTCCTTCCTTGGCTAATGCGCGAACTTCGCCCGCGATGCGAAGGATCGCGGACCCGCGAAGTTCATTGGCGAGTGTGGAGACACGCGAGGCAGGCATGGCGATAGAAGGTGGCGCGTCCATGGGGTGAGCGGAAGCCCCAACCGGCTATCGCGCATCGGCGAGCCCCGCGATCACGAGCGGGTCGGCTTCGAGCGCGTGCGCGCGGAGGAGCAACTGCGCGTAGGCGGCGTCTTCAGCGGTGATCGTCCGGTCGGGCGGACCCGCGGGCTGGACCGACGACGGCCACGCCGTCGTGTGTCCGAAGCCGAGAAGGTGCATCAGCTCATGCTCGACGATGGATCGACTGCGTAACTCGCGCGCCGATCGAAAGCTGACGCTGCCCTCGAAGACGTTCCCCTCCGAGTCCCAGCTCACGTACGTCACGGCGGCCGAGCCAATCCGCGAGTTCACGCCGACATCGACGGGAAAGATTCGGCCCAGCGCACTCGTGTCGCTCCACGGACGAAAGAGCGGCGTGCCGATCGCATCGTCCATGGCGCGCGCGGTGTCCCAGAATGCGATCGAGTCGGCGGCGCCGACATTGGTCCCGCGCGTGCGCCGAAAGACGATGGGGATCGGATAACTGTCCGCGCTCCAGCCGACGGTGCGCCGGCCGCGAACCCGCGCGAAGCTCGCGCGATCGGGAGAACGACGCAACGCCGCGCGCGGGTCGATGTCGACGGTCTCACCGCCGTATCGACCGCGGCGGATCGTCCAGCGACGCGGGACGAGGAGCAGTCGAACCTCCTCGGCAAGACGGTCCCGCGCCACGGTGACGGCGACGGCGTAGTAGTTTGATTCGCGCGACGGGCTGACGACGATTCGGATCGAATCGCCGGCTGCCTCGCGAATCAGATCCGCGAACCTGCCGACCGCGTCCGCCTGGAGCGTGTCGGTCGCGCCGAGCGCGGCGGTGTCGCGCGACCACTGCACGACCACGCGCACGCCTTCGGCAGGCTCGCCATCGACGGTGAGCAGGCGCCCCAGGAGCAGAGCCACCCACGCCGTCGCCAGTCGCTACTCCTTCACCGCGTCGATGTTGACGACGGTCTCGGCGAGGGTCGTGAGCCGCTTGTCGGTCTGTCCCTCTTCGTCGAGTGTTTGCTGCAGCAGATCGGCGTGGTCGCCGAGCCCGAGCATGTTGGCGAAGGTGCGAACGCTGCCGTAACCCGCGATCTCGTAGTGCTCCACGCGTTGGGCCGCGGCGATCATCGCCGCGTCGAGCGCTTCACTCTCGTCGTGCTCCTCGAGCAGCTCTTCGCCTTCGGCGATCAACCCTTCCATACCTTTGCACTTGTGGCCGCCGGGCTTTTGGCCGAGCTGCGTGAAGATGCGATCGAGGCGCTCGACGTGGGTGCGCGTCATGACCTCGTGTTCCTTGAACGCGCGGCGGAGGTCGTCGTGCGTCGCGGCGTTGGCCAGCTTGGGCAGCGCCTTGAGGATCTGCTGTTCGGCGCTGTAGAGATCCTGCAATTGCTCGACGTAAATATCCTGCAGCGATTCGCCGGGCATGTGAAGCCTCCACGTGTGGGCGGGTTGACGAACGGGAGTCGCGCGCGCGACTCGTCGGACCGCTCACGTCTCGCACGGGCCATACCATGGCCCGTCCGTCGCGGTGAATCACGCCGCTTCGGCTTCGCCGAGCTCTCGCCGGACCGCCGCCAGAATCGCGCGCGGCTCGGCCGGCTTGGAGATGTAGCCGTCGCATCCCGCCTCGAAGGCGCGATCGCGATCGGCCGACAGCGCGTGCGCCGTGAGCGCGATGATGGGAATGCGCCTGGTCGCCGGGTCGGCCTTGAGCCGGCGTGTGACCTCGAGGCCATCCACGTACGGAATGGATACGTCCATCAGGATGAGATTCGGCGTCATGGTGCGCGCCGCGTCGAGGGCGGCTCGTCCATCGTGGGCCTCGAGGACGCGATAGCCACCAAACCTCAGGATTGTCGAATAGATGATCAGGTTGTCCTCGTTGTCTTCCACAAGGAGCACCGTTTTTCGCGAAGGCATGCTGCTCTGCTCGGGCTACGGATACGCCCCTTTTATAGGGAAGAATCGCGCCACCAGCGGCCACGACCGTGTATTGGGAGGCCAACCGGTTCGTGAGCCACGGCTCTTTATCCAACGGCAACCGATCACAACTTTCTGGTCCGACGCTTGCTTTGTTTGCCGCACACAACGGGAGGCGCGAGCGAGATCGCGCCGACGGTACAGCGAACTCACACGTTGACGTGACGAACCAGTGACGACGCTACGACCTATGGATTCTCGTAACCGAGGGCTTCCGGACGGATCCGACGGCTCCGCAGCGCGGCTCCGGAAGGCCATTCAGGCCGTGGTCATCAATTCAGGCTCTCGAAGAGAGCTCGAGGCCGCGGCGCGCCATCTCGTGGTCGAGCTCCGTAACAGGGCGCAGCCGCCCGAGCAGGTGTTGCTCGCCGTCAAGGAAGTACTCGCTCAAGCCGGACTCCGCCCTGGTCATACGCTCGCGGCCGACGGATCCGAGCTGATGGGTGAGGCCACGCTGTACCGCGAAGTCGTATCGTCGAGTATCCGGTACTACTTCGACGGCGACGGCTCGCCAGACGGGGAGCACAGCGTCAGCTGACGATCAGGGCGCCACGTCGGCGAAGACCACCTTGTCTTCGCGCTCGAGAACCCACTTGAGGCCCCACGCGTCCTCGAACAGGATGAGCGGATTGCCCTTCGCGTCGTAGAGCAACATTCGGCCGCGGTCACGCGCCACGCGCTCGATCTCGTCAGGCGGCCCACTCACCCATCGCGGAAAGCGCGCTGAGATGCGTTCGATTCGGCAGGCGGCACCGTACTCGTGCTCGAGCCGGTGGAGCATCACGTCGAACTGGAGTAGCCCAACCGCGCCGACGATCGGCGTCGGACCCGTCGTCTCCGTGCCCGACGTGTAGAAGACCTGGGCCGCGCCTTCTTCGGTGAGCTGCCGCAGGCCCGCGTCGAGCTGCTTCCGCTTCATCGGATCGCCCAGAATGATCCGCGCAAAGTGCTCGGGGGCGAAGCGCGGAATCCCGCTGAACTCCAGATCATCGCCGCCGGTGAGCGTGTCGCCAATGCGAAGGGTGCCGCGATCCATCACCCCGATGACGTCGCCCGGCCAGGCCTCTTCGACGGCGGTCCGCTCGCGGGCGAGGAACTGCTGCGGCGCGGCGAGGCGAATGAACTTTCCCGAACGCACGTGCTTGACCTGCATCCCGGCCGTGAACTGTCCCGAGCAAACGCGCACGAACGCAACGCGATCGCGGTGCTTGGCATCCATATTCGCCTGGATCTTGAACACGAAGCCGGTGAACTGCTCGTCGGTCGGGTCGATCGAGCCGATCGTCGATTCTCGCGCAACGGGCGCGGGCGCGAGCTCCAGAAACTCTCGCAGGAATGGCTCGACGCCAAAGTTGGTCAGTGCGCTGCCAAAGAAGACCGGGGACAGTTCGCCGGCGAGCACCGCGTCCTCGTCGAATGGATGGCCGGCTTCGTCGAGCAGTCCCACGTCCTGCACCAGCCTGTCGCGCGACTCGGCGCCGAGCAGCTCACGCAGGACGTCATCGTCCAGAGAAGCAAGCCGCGTGGCTGCGCGGCTCGCACCGTGATCCTCGCCGCGCGCAAACAGAAAGACCTGTCGCCGCCGCCGGTCGTACACCCCGACGAACGCGCCGTCGCGGTGGATGGGCCAGGTGACCGGGTGACACGCCATGCCGAGGTCGGCCTCGACGTCGCTCACGAGCTTGAGCGGATCCTCCCCAACACGGTCGCACTTGTTCACGAAAGTGAAGATCGGCATACGCCGCCGCTTGCAGACGGCAAAGAGCTGACGCGTCCGGTCCTCGACGCCCTTGCGGTTGTCGAGCAGCATGACCGCGCTGTCGGCGGCAACGAGCGTGCGGTAGGTGTCCTCGGAGAAATCCTCGTGACCCGGCGTGTCCAGCAGATTGATGTCGAATCCCGCGTACCGGAACTGCATCACGCTCGACGTTACCGAGATGCCGCGCTCCTGCTCGAGCTTCATCCAGTCCGATGTCGCGTGCCTGGCCGCACGCCGCGACTTGACCGACCCCGCGAGATGGATGGCTCCCCCATACAACAGGAGCTTCTCGGTCAAGGTGGTCTTGCCCGCGTCGGGGTGGCTGATGATGGCGAAGGTCCGCCGGGTTCGGACGGCGGCCTCCAGCTGGCCGTTTAGCTCGATCGACAACGGAATGCGTCGCTTCGGGTAGCAGTGCACAGCAAAAGGGCCCGACCCCGCAGGATCGGACCCTCGGATGGAGTGTTGTAATTTAAACACCTCTCCCCCAATGGAGTGCCGCCGGTGACCCCGTGGGTCCGCCGCCTGATCATCGCCAACATCGTCGTCTTCTTCCTGGAGCAGACCACACGAGGTGGCGTCATCCAGTCGCTCGCGCTCGTCCCGGCGTACGTCTATTTGAAGCCGTGGACGATCGTGACGTACATGTTCGTGCACGCCAACTTCACGCACATCCTGTTCAACATGCTGGCCCTGTACTTCTTCGGGCCGCGTGTCGAGGAGCGGATCGGGTCCACGCGCTTCATCACGCTCTACACCGTCAGTGGCATTTCCGGCGCGCTGCTCTCGACGGTGTTCGCGCCGTTCTCGGCGGTGGTCGGCGCGTCCGGCGCCGTATTCGGCGTGATGCTCGCGTTCGCGATGTTCTGGCCGACGGCCCAGATCTACATCATGGGGATATTGCCGATCGAAGCCCGACTGGCCGTGTTCCTCATGGCTGGCCTGGCGCTCTGGAGCGGTCTGCACGGCTCCCGCACCGGCGTTGCAGATTTCGCCCACCTTGGCGGCTTCGTTGGCGGCTGGCTCTACCTCAAGTGGCTCGACATGCGCCACGGCGCGCGGAGATTCCGCGCCAAGGTTGCACCCAAGATTCCGACCGACAAGCTGACCAACTGGAAGCGCGTCGACCCCAAGTCGGTGCACGAGGTGAACCGCGACGAGGTGAATCGGATCCTCGACAAGATCAGTGCGTCGGGGCTGGCGAGTCTCACACCGCAGGAGCGCCAGTTCCTGTCGAGCTTCGTGCCGCCGGACGATCGTGTACCGCCGCCGACCTGATCGGCACGCGGCGTATCGGTCGGCTCAGCGTTTCCGATGGCGGACCATCGATGTCGCTTCGGGGTTGAATACCGAAGGAGGACAGATGACGGAGAAGCCTTGGCGGGCCGGGCTGATCGCGGGAGTCGCGCTGATCGCCGCAGCCGCATGCAGCAAGAACGGGAATGGCCGCACCTCGATGGACGCGTCGCTGCGTTCGGATCTGGACCAAGCGGGCGCGACCAGCCTCGAGCTCACGCCAAAAGCGGGGCGCCAGATGGTCGTATCGCCGATCGAAGGTGGGCCGCGAGCCACGCCCGCGACCGCGCCGCACCGGGTGAGGAGCACAGTACAGCGGCCGGCGCCGCGGCGCACGGTCGCCGTCCGACCGGACCCCGCGCCGTCACGCGCACAGCCGGCCAGCGAACCTGCTCCCGCCCCCCCGCCGCAGCCGGCGCGTCAGTCGCAGCCGCAGCAGCGGCAACCGGGCGTCTATTCGACGGAAGCCGAGATCTTCCGGCGGATGCCCTGGATCCGTCCGTAAGTCGAATTAATTAGGGTCAGACTCGATTTACAGTTCTGTAAATCGAGTCTGACCCTAATTAGGCGGTTTCGTGCGCCGGTCAGCAAAACAATGCGGCGGTCGGAGATTCCTCCGACCGCCGCATTGTCTCTTCTCGCATGCGCCTCAGCGGGAAGCTTACGGCTGTTCCTTGGGCTGAGCGAGAGCAACGGACTGCTGACCTGCCGTCTCGACTACGAACACGACGCGGCGATTGAGATCGGCGCCGGGCTGGTTGCCCCAGGCCCGCGGCGTGACCAGGCGGGTCTCGCCATAGCCGATCGTCTCGAGCTGGTTCGTGGTCAGGCCCTGCGAGGTCAGGTAGTCACGGACCGCGTTCGCGCGCTTCTTGGAGAGCGCCGAGTTGTAGCGGGTCGTGCCGGCCGGATCGGCAAAGCCTTCGATCGTGATCTTGGACTGTCCGTAGTACTGCTGAACGACGTGGGCAAACCGGTTGAGCGTCGGGTAATCCTG
The DNA here is from genome assembly GCA_035493635.1 of Gemmatimonadaceae bacterium. GTDB lineage: Bacteria > Gemmatimonadota > Gemmatimonadetes > Gemmatimonadales > Gemmatimonadaceae > JAQBQB01. The sequence goes on from DATJHY010000077.1 coordinate 23,804, forward strand.
CTGGCGAACCGTCGCGTCGTTGAACGCGAAGTTGACCGGCATGTCGAACTTCAGACCATCTTCCATCGCCGTGATCTTTGCACCGAAATCGGTCTTCATCTGCTGCAGCTCGGTGCGAAGCGCTTGGACGTCTCCGCGCACCATGCCGAGGTCCGTGCGGAGCGAGCTATCGCTCGCGACTCGCTCGGCCCGCTCGTTGTCGAGCGCCGACTTCTGCTGGGCCAGTTGGGCGTTGGTCTCCGCGGTCACCCGCTTGAAGCGACCGGTCGTAACACAGCCACTGAGTAGGGCGACGGTGGCGATGCCTGCTAGCATCGATCCGCTGTGAAGGCGCATCTGCGATCTCCTGTGAGTGTTGTCGTGCGGGGTCTTCGATGTAAGCCCGATTGCAAAAGCCGGGCACGGCATTGGTGACTTCGATCACAGACGAAAAACTTCGCTGCGTCGTGTGTGGGATCTTTACAATGACAGGGCCGGTCGCGACAATGCCGTGCGTCACAGTTGCCGCTCGAGATTGCGTGATCAGACGCACGGCTCACTTCCTGCACCCACCCGGGAATCCGGCGAGATCGCCCACATCATCCGCATGAATCCTCGCGTCGAAGCCCCAACGCCACAGGCGCTCGCCGATCTCGTGAGGCGCTGCGCACAGATCAACCGATACGCGGTGCAACTCACCGAGGCCGAAGAGAGCCGTGTCGCGGCACTTGCGTCCGCCATTCTCGTCATGCGCGCCGTCCTGGAGTTGGACGAGATTCCTGCACAAAAGCTGCCACCGCGCCAGGGACGCATCCGTCACTGGGCACTCACCGGAGAACATCTGACCGACGTCATGACGCCGGCCATCCGGCACGTGCACGGACGTCTCGTCCTCGACGAGCACGAGCAGGTGAAGGTCCTGTCGCACCGTACCTGGCGCGGCGTGTGGCGCGTGGTCACGCTCTGGCGCGACGGCGTTCACGGATGCTCGGCCGCCGATCTCATGGAGTATCTTGCCGGACTCGCCGGCGAGGCGCAGCGCCGCGCGCCATCCGTCGCCAAGTCACTGCTCGACCGAAGCCAGGCAATCGTCGCCGCGCACGACGTGTCGCCCACCGGCCCGAGGATGCGAGCCGACTGACGATCGCTCCCGCCGCGAGCGGGATATGTGGCTCGGCTCCTGCTTTGGTGAGTCGCATGGAGCCGACGCCCGACTCGACCGGAGAGTTCGCCGGCAACCCGACCGCGACGGACGCGACCGATTCGACCGCGACGGGTCGAACCGATCGGCGCATCACGCCACGCGGGTATCGCGAGCGGCCCGTGCGAGCGGGCGACCGCGCGCGCGCGCGACTGCGCGAGATGGGGCCCGGGCTGATCACCGGCGCGGCCGACGACGATCCGTCGGGCATCGCGACATACTCGCAGGCCGGGGCCGCATTTGGGTACGCGCCGCTCTGGATTGCGCTGATCACGTTGCCGTTGATGGCCGCGGTGCAGTTGATGTGCGCGAGGTTGGGGATCGTGGCGCGGAGCGGGCTCGCCAGCGTGCTCCGCGCGCACTACCCGCGAAGCCTGCTCTGGCTCGCCTGTTCACTGCTCGTCTTCGGCAATACCGTGAACATCGCGGCCGACCTGGGCGGCATGGCCGCCGCCGCCAGCCTGCTCACCGGACTCCCGCCGATCTGGTTCGTCCCCGCATTTACGGGACTCATCCTCGCACTACTCGTGTTCGCGTCGTACGAACGAATGACGCGCGTGCTCAAGTGGCTGACGTTGGCCCTGTTCAGCTATGTCGTCGCCGGAATCCTCGCGCGCCCGGATCCAGCCGCCGTGCTCGCTGGAACGTTCGTTCCCCGGATTACCGCGTCGCGTGAGTATTTGCTGATGTTGGTTGCGATTCTGGGGACGACGATCTCGCCGTACCTCTTCTTCTGGCAGGCCGCTCAGAACGCGGAGCAGGACGCTCATTTTCGCAGACGGCTGATCGGTCGGCCGCAACGCGCGATTCAGCGTGAGCTCCGCGCCGCGTCGCGCGACGTGAACGCGGGCATGTTCTTCTCGAACGCGATCATGTATTTCATCGTGCTCACGGCTGCCGCGACGCTGCACCGCGGCGGCGTGACGAATGTCGAGACTGCCGCCCAGGCGGCGGCTGCGCTCCAGCCGCTCGCCGGCGACGCCGCGGCGCTGTTGTTCACGGCGGGGCTTGTCGGCACCGGGATGCTCGGCGTCCCCGTGCTCGCCGGGTCGGCGGCGTACGCCGTCGCCGAGGCGGCCGCCTGGCGCGCCGGCATGGACGAGCGGGTTCACACGGCGCGGCAGTTCTACGGCGTCATGGCACTCGCCATGCTCGTCGGCATGGTGCTCAATTTCGCCCACGTGAACGCGATCAAACTGCTGATCGGGTCAGCCGTGATCAACGGAGTGCTCGCGCCGCCGCTCATCGCGATCATCCTGGTGGTCTGCAACAACCGCGACGTGATGGGTTCCCACCGCAACGGCCGTGCACTCAACGTGCTCGGCGGTCTGGCGGCGCTCCTCATGACGGCGGCCGCAGGGGCGCTCGTCTGGTCGTGGCTGTAGAGCGCGCCTCAACGTCGAACGTTTCGTCGCTCCTCCCACTGGAGGCGCTCGACGGAACGAGAGTTGAAGCGAATTCACATGAACGGGCGATTACCTGCGTTGGGCCGTCGCGACGTTCACCGCGCGACTCGAGGAGACGCTCATGAAGAAACCGTCAAAGCGAAAATCGGCCGCCAAGCGGCCAGCGAAGGATGCGCGGCGTGAGAGCGGGCAGCCCGGCGGCGGCGCTGGCCGCCGCGACGAGGTTGGCCCCACCGGTGTGTACCCGATGTCGGGCGGTATTCCGGAAGGCCACCACCTCGAGATCCGAACGCCGGCGAGCTGGGGTCAGGGAGAGCGCGGCGCCGAAGGGTACAATGACGCCGGCGGGTCGGAGTTGTACATGCACGAAGGTCAGTTGCTCGGCGGGCTGACCGCCGGCCCAGGCGGGGAGCCGACGATCGACATCCACGGAGGCGACACGACCGGAGCCGAGAAACCCGCCGCGAACGAGCAGCGGCCGAAGCGCGCGCGGCGAAATCCGAGAGCCGGCGCACGCAAGAAAGGCCGCGACCGGTGAGCAGCGATCAGGCCAGCCTTCCCTTCCGCGACCGCTACGACGCCGGCCGCCAGCTCGCCGCGAAGCTGTCAGCGTACGCGCTTCGGCCCGAAGTGTTCGTACTCGCGCTTCCGCGCGGGGGCGTTCCCGTCGGGTTCGAGGTGGCCGCGGCGCTCGGCGCTCCGCTCGACATCTTCGTCGTGCGAAAACTCGGCGTACCGGATCATGAGGAGTTGGCGATGGGCGCCATCGCCAGCGGCGGCGTGCGCGTGCTCGACCGACAAGTGATCGCGATGGCCAACGTGAGCGAACAGGACGTGCAGCGGGTTACGCTGATCGAAGAGCAGGAGTTGGCGCGTCGCGAGCGTCGGTACCGCGGCGACCGGCCGTTTCCGGATCTGCGCGGGAGGACCGCCATTCTCGTCGATGACGGACTGGCTACCGGCTCGACGATGCGGGCAGCGGTGGCGGCGCTGCGACAGGAAGGTCCGTCGAGAGTCGTCGTCGCGGTGCCGGTCGCCGCGCCTGAGGTCCGCGATTCGTTCCACGGCGTCGCCGACGACGTCGTCTGCGTGGCAACGCCGATCCCTTTCCACGCCGTGGGGCTCTGGTACGACGACTTCACGCAAACCAGCGATGACGAAGTGCGCGATCTGATCGAGCGCGCACAACGGAGGCAACATGCCGGCGTTTGAACGAGCGATCGAGAGCACGGTCTCCGTGCCGGTGGGTGAAGTGACGCTCGAGGGAACCATTGGCATTCCCGCCAACGCGAGCGGGATCGTGCTGTTCGCGCACGGCAGCGGAAGCAGCCGGTTCAGCCCGCGAAATCGCTACGTCGCCGCGACACTGCGCCAGGCTGGATTGGCTACGCTGCTCCTCGACCTCCTCTCGCCGGCGGAAGAGGAGGTGGACGAAGTGACGCGGCTGCATCGCTTCGACATCGCGATGCTTGCCGACCGCCTGATCGTGACGATCGACTGGCTTCGGTCGCAGCCGGAGACGGCGGAGCTCTCGATCGGGTTGTTCGGCGCGAGCACTGGTGCCGGCGCGGCACTGGTTGCCGCGGCCGAGCGGCCGGTGCAGGTGGCCGCCGTTGTGTCTCGCGGCGGACGACCCGATCTGGCGGGCGAGGCGTTGCCTCGCGTCGAGGCACCGACGCTGCTGATCGTGGGCAGCCTGGACGACGTCGTCATCGAGTTGAACGAGCGCGCGCGCGCTCACATGCATGGCGACGTGCGGCTCGAGATCGTGCAAGGCGCGACACACCTCTTCGAGGAGCCCGGCACGCTCGAGCGCGTTGCGGCGCTGGCACGCGGCTGGTTCCTGCAGTATCTGCCGGTGGCTCACGGGGGCATCGGGCGGGCGGGATAAGCGCCGACGGCGCGGGCGCCGTGTTATTATCGCAGGGACCCAACTTCGTCCCCGCGAACAAGAATGCCCCCTTTCCGAAATCCTCCGCGCGAAGGCGCCGTCGATAGGTTTGTCCGCTACGTCCGCATCGACACGCAATCACAGGAAGATCAGAGCACGACGCCGAGCACGGCCAAACAATGGAATCTCGCGAATCTGCTGGTAGCCGAGCTTCGCGAGCTTGGCGTCGAGGACGTGCGCACGAGTGAGCACTGCATGGTCTACGCGACGATTCCGGCGACCGTGCCCAACGCCGACGGACTACCGACGATCGGGTTCATCGCCCACGTCGATACGTCGCCAGCGGTCAGTGGCGCGGACGTGCATCCCGTCGTGCACCAGAACTACCGGGGCGGTGACATCGTGCTGCCCAAGGATCCGTCGCAGGTCATCACTGTCGCTCAGCATCCGCTGCTCGCCGGGTTGATCGGCGACGACATCATCACCACCGACGGCACCACGCTCCTCGGATCCGACGACAAAGCCGGCGTGGCCACGATCATGACGATGGTCGACGTGCTGGTAAAGAATCCGAAGATCGCGCACGGCAGAATCGCGATCGCGTTCACGGCGGATGAAGAGATCGGTACGGGCATCGACAAGTTCGACGTCCAGCAATTCGGTGCCGACTTCGCGTACACGGTGGACGGCGGCGAGCTCGGTGAGATCAGCGACGAGACGTGGAGCGCGCGGCTGGCGACGGTCACCTTCGGCGGCAAGAGCGCGCATCCCGGGACGGCGAAAGGCGTCATGGTGAACTCGATCTACGCCATGGCGTGGTACCTGACGCAGATGCCGCACGACATGCTGCCCGAGACGACCGAAGACCGCGTCGGGTTCGTCCATCCCTATGCCGGCGTGGCGGACGTGCAGGAGTCGAGCGTGAAGATCCTCCTGCGCGACTTCGAGATGGCCGGACTGGAGTCAAAGGAGCGTTTGCTGCGCGCGCTCGCCGCCGCGGCCGTCGAGCGTTTTTCCGGGGTCAGCGTGCGGGTGGACGTCAAGGACAACTACAAGAACATGAAAGAGGTGCTGCAGCACCACCCGCAGCTCACGCAGAATGCGTTCGAGGCCGCGCGCCGCGCGGGCATCGAGCCATTTCTCAAGCCGATCCGCGGCGGGACGGACGGATCCAAGCTCACCTTCCGCGGGCTACCCTGCCCCAACATCTACACCGGCGGTCACGAGTTCCATAGCAAACTGGAATTCAACTCGCGGCGTGGGCTGGAGAAGACGACGGAGACGCTGGTGCATCTCGCGCAGATCTTCGCGGAGCGGCAGTGAGCTGGCGACGGCCGACGGGCGACGGGCGACGGGCGACTACAACGGTTCCAACTCCATGGGGCGCACGGCGCCCTCCTGCTCCGGCGTTCATGAAGGTGGCTAGCCCGACCCTGTGAGCGCCGATTTCGGCGGCTCTTCCGGCGGCGTGATCGCGGGATAGGTCTCCGTCGCCATGCCCTGGACGTAGAGCAGCTTGATCGGAACGATGATCGCGGCCAGCAATGGCACTGCCACCATCAGCCCGAGAAACCCGAAGAGCAGCGCCATCACCGCCTGCGCGATGATCGTCAGCGCCGGCGGCAAGTCCATCCCCTCCTTCATGAGCATCGGGATCAGCAGGTGTCCTTCCACCTGCTGGATGATGAGGTAGGCGACGGCGACCGATACCGCCTTTTGTGGTGAATCGAGGAATCCCATCGCCACACCGGGGACGGCGCTCAGTATCGGTCCGATCGTCGGAATGAACTCGAGGATGCCCGCGATCACGCCCAGCGCCACCGCGGCTTTGATGCGGAGCGCGAAGAGCGCGATCGTGGTCACGACGCCGATCACGAGCATCGCCACGAGCTGCGTGACGAGCCACTTGCGGAGCACGGTCGCGACGCGCGAGAGCACGATTCCGGCGAGCGGGCGCGCCTCGGGCGGAAAGAGCGCCATGAAGCCAAGATGGTACAGACCGGGGTCCGCGCCGACGTAAATCGACAGGACGACAATCAGGAACAGTCCGGCCACGACGGCAATCGTGGATGAGAGAAATGGAAAGAGGTAGCGAGTCACGCCGCCGAGCTGCTCGCTGATGCGCTGGCGCAGCGTCGGAACGCGTTGCGCCGCGCTGGTATCGGCGGCCGCGCCGGCGGATTCCCGGCGCACCTCCGCGCCAACCTGGGCGCGCGCCACGCTGTCGCGCTTCGCGGTGACCGCGCTGCCCCCGAGAAACAACCCAGCGAGGCCCGGCCGCTCGTCGACCCATGCCTCGAGCCGATCGACCGCTTCGGGAATGCGCTGGCGGAGCTCCGCGCCCTGCTCCTGAAGCGTTGGAGCGATCCATGCGCCCGTCAGTACGAGCAGGCCGATGGCCCCGAACACGATGACCGCCGCGCCGATTCCGCGACGTACACGAAATCTCGTCAGTCGCTCGGCGCCCGCGCCCACGGCCAACCCAAAGAGGACGCCAAGAAACGCCGTCAGGAACACCTCGCGCGCGACCCATAGCAAACGAACCGCGAGGAGGAACCCGGTGATCAGGGCGACGGCGCGCAGAATGTCGCGCGTCGTCCAGCCCGTGGTCGTACGCCGGTCGCGAGGCGCCAGGGAGTGATCGCTCATGGGTCAGCGCAACTTGAGGGCACCCGACCCGCGTGGCAAGCATCGGCCTCGCGGTGCGGCCGACGGTCTCGTTCGCTCAATCAGCCACGAGATCGACGTCTCCGCTCGGCGTACCGCTTCGGAGAAGGAACACCAGAGGGAAGCCAAACACGAACAGCACCGAGACGAGAACGAAGACATGATTGTACGCGAGCACCGCGGCCTGGCGTCCGATGACGCCGTTCAGGATCCGAAGGGCCTGCGCCTTGGCCGTGAACGCGTCGGCGCCTTTGCTGATCATGCCGGCGGTGACGCCCTCCAGCCATTGCCGCCCCATGCGTGACGTGCCGGCATTCTCGGACAGGACCGCGTGATAGCGCACGGCGCTCGCGCTCAGCGTCGTCGCCGCAATGGCAATCCCGACGCTTCCCATCACTTGGCGCACGACGTTGTAGAGACCCGTCGCCGCCGTCATGCGTGCGCGCGGGATCGTCGAGAGTGCTGCCGTACTGAGCGACACGAAAATCAGGCTGAAGCCCACGCCCTGCCACAGCTGCGGCCAGAACAGGTCCCAGAAGCCAACGGCCGTGGTGAGCGTCGCCATGGAGTAGAAGCCGTAGCCGGCGATGAGTAACCCGCCGCCCACCATCACGCGCGGCCCCAGCCGATTGTAGAACTTGCCGCCGATCGGCATCAGCACGCCCATCGCGATGCTGCGCGGCATCATGATGAGGCCCGACTGCATCGCGTCGAAGCCGAGCAGGTTCTGCAGAAACACGGGAAGCAGAAACAGACTGCCCATGAGCGCCAGTCCGAGCACGCCGCCGAGCGCGGTCGCCGAGCTGAATGAGATATTGCTCAAGATGCGGAGGTTGACCGCCGGCTTGTCGGTGCGGAACTCACGCCAGACGAAGAGCAGAAGCCCGACCGTAGCCACCACGGCAAGCCGCACGATGAAGCCCGCCTGGAACCAGTCATTGCGCTCGCCTTCCTCGAGCATCAACTGCAGCGCGCCCAGGCCGACGACCAGCAATCCGAGGCCCGGCCAGTCGATGTAGCCCTTCTCGCGCACCAGGTAGGGCGGATCCTCGATGAATCGGGATACGAGGGCGATGTTGAGCACGCCGACCGGCACGTTGACGTAGAAGATCCACGGCCAGGAGTACTGATCGGTGAGCCAGCCGCCGAGCGTCGGGCCGAACGCCGGCGCGAGCACGGCGCCGAGTCCGTAAAGCCCCATGGCCATGCCCTGCTCTTCCGCGGGAAAGCTCTCGCGCAGAATTGCCTGTGAGACGGTCAGCAGCACGCCGCCGCCGAATCCCTGCACGATGCGAAATACCACCATCGGCGCGAGGCTCCGCGCCAGCCCGCATGCCATGGACGCGCCGGTGAACAGGACCACGCTCGCCATGTAGAACCGTTTGCGTCCGAACCGGGCCGCGAGCAGTCCGGTGATCGGCATGACGATCACCTGCGCGAGGATGTACGACGTGACGACCCAGGTGATCTCCTCGAGCGTGGCCCCGAGTGTGCCGGACATGTCCGGCAGCGCCACGTTCACGATGCTCGAGTCGAGCACCGCCATGATCGTCCCGGTGAGGACGGTCCCGGCGATGATCCATTTGTGCGGTGGTTCGCGCCCGGCGGTTGCTTCCATACACTCATTCTAAGCACACCACCGGACACGCACGGTCAGGGTCGGACGCAATCCGCCCAGCAGGAAGTCGACCGCCGACCGAACTGCCCCGTACGTCGTCAGACTGTGGCGTGCGTGAACGCGCCGCGCTCGACCGTCGCCAGCGCGCGGGCCAACCTCGCGTTCACTTCATCGGCGACCGGCCGCAGATCGGGCTTCCCTGTCAACCCGAGGGCCGCCACCGCGTCCAGCGCCGCAATCACGGAACGCCCGGGCTCGTCGGCGGCATACACGACGACATTGCACGGCAGGAGCAGTCCGATGTCGTGCTCCTCGACGAGCGCGCGATGCGCGAACGGAGGATTGCACGCGCCCAGGATGACGTACGGCCGGAACTCGACGCCGAGCTTCTTGCGCATCGTTGCGGCGACGTCGATCTCGCACAGGATCCCGAATCCCTCGTCGGCCAGCGCCTGCTTCACGCGTTCGACGGCGGTCGCGTACTCCAGGCGGACCACGGTGCCAACCCCGTACTTCGTTCGTTGCGTGATCACGTGCTACCTCCCTCGATTGGTCCGGTCATCGGAAAGTCGCGCCGCCGGTGCGGTCGTCGCGAACGAAGCGGTCGCGCGCGGGCATGTGAATCTTCGGCAGGCTTGCGGCGTCGACCACCGACTCGCGGCCGATGACGTCGTTCTCGGCGAGCAGGAAAGCCACCAGGCTGTACACGTCGTCCGCGCGTTGCGAGCCTGGCGCCGTCAGCGGCATCGCCCGGTTGATGTAATCGAACACCGTCGTCGCATACGGCCAGTAATTGCCGATCGTCTTGACGTACTTGGCGTCGCGGCCGAACGGGAAGCTGTCCCGCGGCTCGCGGCCGATGAGCCGGGGATACGGCGGAATGCCCTCGCCGTGCGCACCATGACAGGCCACGCAGCGCTCGGCGAACAGCGTCGCCCCGCGAGCGTACGTGCCGCGGCCTGGCGGCAGACCGACCCCTTGGGCATTGGCATCGATGTCCCAGGCGCGAATCTCCTTGGCGGTCGCGACCCGCCCGATCGTGCGGAAGCGCGACGGTAGTTGCTGCGACACCGGTACGTCGCCAGAAACCGCCGCGCCGGCTTCAACGGACGGTGTTCGCGCGGGCGGTTCGGCGTCGCGCCCGCAGCCGACGATCCCCATCATGAAGATCGAAGCCACGCTCGCCGTTGTCGCGAGCGACTGGAACCATCGACGAACGCTCACAGGTCCACCCCGAATCGAACGTCACCGTCGCGACTCACCGTCCATGCGCGGATGTGGTTGAAGTGGAAATCGGTGCCGGGCCCGCGTGCCGCGACGAATGCAGCGCGGCTTGGCTGCACGTAGCCCGTCTCGTCGACCGCGCGGCTCATCAGCACGGCAGGTCGCCCCGTCCATTCCCACATCCACCGGAATCGCGTGTGTGCCTTGGAGAAGATCGGCGCCTGCAGCTCGGCGGCGGTCCAATTCTGGCCACCATCGGTGCTCACATCGACGCGCGTGATCTTTCCGCGCCCGCTCCATGCGAGTCCCGAGATCTCATGCCACCCACGTTTGATGCGATTCGGGGCGGTTGGTCGCGTGATCACGGATTTCGCATCCATCACGAAGCTGAATTGACGCGCCGTGCCATTCGGAAGTGGGTCCGTGTACTTCGCCGTTTCGTCGCGCGACATGTTCGGCTGGTCGACGAGCTTGATCCGGCGCAGCCACTTCACGCACGTGTTCGCCTCGTAGCCTGGCAGGAAGAGCCGAACCGGGTAGCCGTTCGCGGGACGGATCGCTTCACCGTTGAAGGCGTACACGAGGAGCGCGTCATCCCACGCCTTCTCGATCGGAATGCTCCTCGAGAGTTTTGCCGCGTCGCCGCCTTCGCCCAGGAACCAGGTCGCCGTTTTGCGCACGCCGGCCTCGCGAAGCACGAGCGACAGCGGAACGCCCGTCCATTCGCCGTTGCTCGTGAGTCCGTCCGCCATCTGGGGCGTGAGCTCCGGCGTCGCGCCGCGGTACGCGTTTCTCCCGTTGCCCGAGCATTCGAGAAAGTGAACGCGGGAGACGCTCGGGAATTGTTTGAGGTCGTCGAGGGTGAAGACCATCGCTCGATCGACGAGGCCGTGCACGAGAAGCTTGTACTTCTTGGGGTCGATCATGGCGACGCCGCCGTGATGCCGCTCGAATACCAGATCACTCGGTGTGATCGTCCCCGTCAGCTCGTGGATGGGCGAGTAGGCCGGACCGGTGATGATTCCAGCCGGTGTGCGCGCCGGCGTTTCGAAGGGCGATCTCGCGCTGGTCGGCGTGGTGCCAAGCCCCGGCACCGTCGACGGGTCCGGCTGCGCCGCGGCAGACTGCGCGGTCTGCGCGCCCAGCGGCAGTTTCTCGAGCAGAACGCCGCCGGCCGCGACCGCCGCGCCGGTGATCAGAGCGCGTCGCGTGACTCGGGTGTCGTCGCTCATCGCGCGGCTCCTCGCCGGACGGGTGCCGGCGCCGGAACGATCGCGCGATCGGCATTTTTCCGGGCGATCACCGGCGGCGGCAGATACGCCGCGTGTCCCTTGGTGGCATACGGCACGTCGTCCGGCGTGCCGCCGAGCGGCCAGTCGTTCTCCTTGCCGGGCGAGTCGGGGCGCGGCTGCGACGTGATGTAGGCAGCGACGTCGAACGCCTCCTGCTTCGTGAGCGTTTTCGCCGCACCGAACGGCATGTTGTGCCAGATGAACGACGCCGCTTTGCCCTGGCGGGCCATCGACGCGCCGACGCTGAACGACCTCGGTCCCCACAGCGCCGGAATGCCGGGCGGAATGGCCGGATTCCCGGCGCCTTCGGGTCCGTGGCAGGCGACGCACTTGGCCGCAAAGGTCGCCTGCCCGCGCGCGCGATCGCCCACCAGCTTTTCCGGCATCGACAAAATGCCCTCGGCTCCCGGAAGCTTCTTCCCTTCGCCAACGGGTACGCCGGTGGACAGCCAGGCGATGTACGCGAGAATGTCCTGCATCTCACGGCTCTCGACCGGCAGCCGGTTACCGGCGAGGCTGCGCGTGAAGCAGTAGTTCACGCGATCGGCGAGCGGGATCACGGCACCCGTGCGCTCCATGTACTTGGGGAAGCGCGCCTGCGATCCGGCGAGCGGCGCCGCCTCTGCGTTGCGGCCGCCGTTGATGTGACAGTTGGTGCAGTTGATGTTCCCCGGCGCGTACTCGGGGAGGCTGTCGGCCGTATGCATCACGAGCGCGAGTCCGCGGCGGATCGACGCGCCGAGGGAATCGTCGGGGATCGTGGAATCGGCCGGCGGTTGCCACGACGCGGGATCGAAGGCGGCGTGCGCGGCGGTCCCGGCCGCGGATTCCACGCGCGGGGCCTCTTTGCTCGAGTCCACGGCGCGGCACGCCGCGACGAGCGAAACGCACGCGAGCGCGGCGACGATCGCTGGTAGCTTCCGGTGCATGGAATCCTCTTGTGCGGACGCGTTGTTCGGCGTCCGAGTTCGACGGTAGGGCCGGGAGCCGGTACCGTCTGTAGGCCAAGGCCCGCCGGTGCGTCGGCATTTTGCCGATGTTGGCGCCGGCGCGCCCGCAGTACCCTGGTGGCAGCACCCGACCCAGGCGGCCGCGGGGCAGCCATGCCGGGTACTATTGCATCGCTGTCCATTACTATATAGTTATGCAGTCACGTTTGCCAGGTGGGGCGGCGGACATCGCCGTGGCCGTCCCATCGACAACCCTGTTGCGCACCCCGGAGGACATCGCATGACCCACGCGTCCACCTCAGTCCCAATCACGGCCGATCGCGCCGCGGTCAGCCCGCCGCGCTGGGCGGTGCTGGGTGTGCTGTTCGGCGTATTGAGCGCCGCGGCCATCGCGCTCTATGGTCCGATCGGCGTCTCCGGCACGTACCCGCGGTTCGTCGGCGCCATTCTGCGGCGACTCAGCCCCGCGTACGCCACGTCGAATCCCTACCTCGTCAAGATGGGCAGCCTCGTCACGCCCGAGACGATGCTGGTGGTGGGACTCCTCATCGGCGGATTCCTGGCGTCGAGACTCGGCGGCACACCGTACAAGGCGGGCGCCGTGGAAACCGTGCACTCCAACGAGACGACGAACGGAAAGCGCTACGTCGACGCGTTCCTCGGCGGCATGCTGATCATCTTCGGCGCACGCCTCGCCGGCGGGTGCACCAGCGGGCACATCATCTCCGGCATCACGCAGCTCTCGGTGAGCGGCATGTTGTTCGCGGCCGCCGTGTTTGGCGGCGGGATTTTCACCGCGCGTCTGCTGAAGCCCACGGGAGGGCTCTGATATGAGTCTCCTCTATGCGTTGCTCGTCGGCGTGGTCATGGGCGTGCTGCTCCAGCGCGTCGGCGCCTCGAGCCCGAGGATGATCCTCGCCAACCTCCGGCTGCGGAATCTCGCCATCATCAAGTTCATGGCGACGACGATCGCCGTCGGCTCCGTGCTCGTGTACGTGATGAGTCTCTTCATGCCGATGCACTTCGACATCAAGCCGACGTACGTGCTCGGCGTCGCGATCGGCGGACTGATCTTCGGCGTCGGATTCGCCGTCGCGGGCTACTGCCCCGGGACGTGCGTGGTTGGACTCGGCGAGGGACGGCGCGACGCGCTGATGACGGTGCTCGGTGGAGTCGCCGGGGCGCTGCTCTTTTCGCTTGTCTACTCGTTGATCGAAGGCTCGCTCATCAAGCCGCTCAACTACGGCAAGATCACGCTCGCCGACCTGCTGCACGTGCCGGCGATGGGAGCGGCGGTCGGCCTTGCTGCCGTCTTCCTCACCGCGGTGACGCTGATGCCGACGGTGCGCGGCAAGTCTTCAACCGCCGAGCCATAGGCTCTGGCGATGTCACGGCGCCGGGCGCCGTGGCTCAGCGTGCGATGACCGCCTTGCGTCGGGCCGCGGTGTCCGACGCGAGGCGGTCGCACATGATGTCGCAGAGTTTGAGCACGCTGCGATCGGCCAACTGGTAGTAGGCGAACAGACCGTCCTTGCGGCGTCGCACGTAACCGTGCGTCAGCAGGAGCTGGAGATGTTTCGAGACGTTCGCCTGCCCCAGGCCCGTTGCGTCAACCAGCTCTGAAACGGTCATCTCACCGTCCCGGAGCGCGTTCAGAATCTCGAGCCGCGCCGGCTCGGCGAGCGCCTTGAAGCGCTCGGCGACCAGCTTGAGAAGCTCGGAATTGAGTGTCGTTCGTGTCATCGGCTCGACGGCGACGAGTACATTACTGCGCCGCAATATAGTCGCGCTGGCAGCACTCGGGATCGCCGCGTCTGGCGAGGGCCGACTGTTCGGGGTCGGCGGCCTGGCAGTGGTCCCACTCCCCGCCGCCATCCCGGCGCGGTCAGGCAGTGCCCTGGCGCCGGCAATCCTCGTAGTTTCAATTGGTGCCCGATCGGGCACGAGCGGTGGGAAAGGTTCATGCTCGGACAGGGCTCGACGGGAGCGACGATGTTCCTCAGGATCGACGAGGTTTACGGCCACGTGCGACGAGGCGACGATGCCATCGTATAGCCAGGGACCAATCGACCCAATCGGGCAGCCGCTCGGGCATATCGTTCGCGGAGCCACCGCTTCGCCGGAGTCGGCGCGCGCTCGCGGACTGGCCGACTGCCGCGTCGTGGAAACTGGCGATGGCCAATGGCGAGTCTACGAGCTCGACGGCGGCCAGTACGATCGGCGCGCCAGTCCGTCTCTGGTTTTCGAATCCGACGGCGTATTGCGCCGCGTTCGCGACTATCCTCCGAACTGGCGGCAGCTTTCTGACAACGAGCTCATGGAAGTGAGCTGGCGACGCTAGCGCGTTGCCGATCGCTGTGCAGCTCGCGAGCGACATCCTCGAATCGCTCGACCCTCGCGCCGGCCCGGCACATTTCGTCGATCGCCTTTCGCAGGCGCGCCGACGTGCCGTCGATGCCGCGCACCGCGTCGGCCAGGAGAACGACGTCCATTCCCAGCTGGGCTCCGTCGAACACGCTGGCGCGAATGGCCGGACCGAGACCGCCAACGTAGAGGGTGCGGACACCACGTGTCTCCAGACATCGGTGAAGCGATACCGGCCCCGGATGATGCCCTTCGAAGGCGGAATGGCCCTGCTCGCCTGAGTTCGTTCCTTTCGAGACGACGACCACGCCGGCCGGGAGGCGCAGCTCGTTCGCGAATGCAGCGCCCGCAGTCCCACGAACGCAGTGCGGCGGAAGCGACCCGCCCCATGGAGCGAAATGCGAGGTTTCCGGCGGGTGCCAGTCGCGCGAGAGGTACACAGGAAGACCGCTCTCCTCGAACAGCTCGACGTATCGGTTGAGGATTGGGAGAATCCGCGCCGCGCCGTGCACCGCAAGCGCGCCGTCGACAAAGTCGTTCTGCACGTCGACGAGCAGAAGCGCGCGGTCCACCGCCTTGCGCCGCCGCGATCGTCCGGGCATCGGGTGGTGATGCCAGCGGAGGAGCAGCCGCGACGTCAGGTCGCGCAGGCGGCTCCGTGCGCCTCCAACATGCGAGCGCGTCTCATGAAGCGGCATGCGACCTCCCGTTGAGCGAGCGCAGCCACCAATCAGTATTTGGTAAGAGACGGCCGCTGCCGATACGGGAAAGCCTGAAACCGCGTGCGAATTGCTCCGGTGGCGCACCGGGCCGGCTCAGGACGCCGGGAACAACTCCGCGACGCGTGCGCGCCGACGCCGGCTCACGGGCAGCCTCGCACCGGACGCCAGCACCAGCTCCACGGCACCCGGCGCTCCGCGCGCGCCTCGCTGCACGGCGACGACGCAGTCGATCCGCACGATGTAAGAGCGATGCACGCGCAGGAAGTGGCGCGGATCGAGCATTCGTTCGAGAGCATCGAGCGGCGTTCGAACGAGCTGCCGCCGGCCGCGCGACACCACCGCCGCGTAGACGTCATCGGCTTCGATATAATCGATCGCGTCCAGCGGAATGACGACGTCGGTCATCCCGACCCGCGCGACGACGTGGGGCACATAGGACGGCGTTTCGGTTCCCTCCCCATCCGCGCGGTCCGCGGCCGCCGCGTTGCGAAGAAGCGCGACGCGCGCCCGCACGCGGGCTAGCGCCTCATCGAAACGCGCCTCGATGAGCGGCTTGGTCAGGTAGTCCGCGGCGTCCACGTCGAAGGCCGGCAGCGCGAAATCGTCGAACGCCGTGACGAACACGACGAGCGTGCGGTTGCGGTCCGCGCGCTCGCGCGCCAGGTCGAGCCCCGTCGCCAGCGGCATGCGAATGTCGAGGAACGCGACGTCCGGCTCGAGGCTCGCGATCGCGTCCTGCGCCTCCGCGCCGTCGCAACACTCGGCGACGATCTCGACGTCATGGTGCCGCACCAGCATTTGATGCAGCGCGCGACGCGACAATGCCTCGTCGTCGGCGATGAGCGCCCGGATCATGCCCCGATCTCCGCGGGCGATGTCGCGGGCGAGCTCGCGGGCGAGCTCGCGGGTGGCGCGCCGGCAGGCAATGGCAGGGTAATACTCGCCTCCACGCCGGGCGCGTCATCCCTGTCGACCACGATCAACTCCGCCGCATTCCCGTACATGCGCTCGAGCCGCCGCCGGGCGTTCGAGATTCCGACGCCCGACGCATTCGCGCCCGCTCGCGCGAGTCCGCGACCGTCGTCCTGTACGACGAGCACGAGCGCTGACGCGTGGCTGTGCGCGGCGATTCGAATCTCGTTTCCCCCGCGGTCGCGCAGAACGCCGTGCTTGAGCGAGTTCTCGACGAACGGCTGCAGGATGAACACCGGGACCCGCGCGGTCATGAGATGCTCGGGAACATCGACGACGACGCGCAGCCGGTCGCCGAACCGAACCTGCTCGATACCGAGATAGCGCGTGACGAAGTCGATCTCCGCGGCAAGCGTCGTCTCGTGCGCGTCGCCAGCGTTCACCGTCGTCCGCAGTACGTCGCTCAACAGCGACAGAGCGCGCACCGCGCGGTCCGTCTCGTGGTCGCGGACGAGGGCCATCACGGCATTCAGGCTGTTGAACAGAAAGTGCGGCTGGAGCTGCATGCGGAGCGCGGCGAGCTGTGCTTCGCGCAGCCGTGCCTCGAGCGCCGCCGCCTCGCGATCACGCTCGCGGAGGCGCACCGAATTTCGCCAAGCGTAGCTGGCGATGACGATCGCGAAATAGACCAGCGTCGTCGCCGGCAGGTCGCCAAGGAACCAGTTGCGTATCGTGACCAACAGCGCCACAGGCGACGGCCGGACCCACGCGTTGACGATTGCGTCGCCGACGGCCAGCAGCACGCTCGCGCCCAGACTCGCCGTGACGTGGATGAGGAGTGCGCTGGCGCGCAGGGGTCGGCGCAGTGGATAGCGCTCGCCGAGAGCGACGATGACCGGAGTCAGCGCGGCCCAGCCGAACCACTGAGGCGCCTCTCCCACGAACGCGCGCCAGACAGCGATCGGATGGCCGGCCTGCCTGGCGAACACCAGCGTCTCCGCGGTGGAAAGCAGCGCCGGGATCATCCACACCCCGGCCACGTGCCAGGCACGAAGGTGTTCGACTTGGCTGGCGTCTCGTTTGGTGTCGTGCGGGCTCATGGCGACACGACATTGGGCAGCCCGACCATTCCGTGCAAGAGCCGATTGTAGTCGCTCGAGCCGTCGCGCCGCCGCGGAATTCCGGCAACGACCGCTCACGACACGAATGACACCGCTCGCAACTTGACGCCTTGGCGGAATCGCCGGATCGCGCACTATAGCCCGACATGATCTCCATCATTCTGCTCTCTGCCGCGCTGACCGCGAGCGCCGACTCGTGTCAACCAGCATCGACTCTCGACGCCGCGACGTTGCTGCGACGCGCCGTCCAGGCCACCGGACTCGATCGCCATCGTACCACCGTCCTGAAGCTCCGCGCGTTCGACGTTACCCAGCACACGTTCGAATCGGACCGCACGTATCCGCCATCGCTCGCGGAGGTGAAGAGCTTTGACGAGTGGTTCGACGCGTCGACCGGCGCCGAGCGGATCGATTCGCACGCGACCATTGCGGGATACGAGTTCGACGACAGCACGATCGGCGGGGCCGACGCATCGTACGCCATTCGCGACACCGCGCTCGTGGCGAGTGAATCGACCCACGGAATGCTCTACGAGACTCGGCCGCTCAACGTGTGGGCGATGCTCGAGGACTGGTTGGCCGCGACGGACGTTCGTGTCGCGGCGCGTTGCCAGTACCGTGACTACTCGCGCGTCGTCCTGACCCGGCGCGGGGTGCGCGGCGAAGAGCAGCTCTATGTCGATCCCAAGACGGGCTACCCGATCAAACTCGATCGCGTGGAGCCGCATTACCTGTGGGGACAGCTGCACGTTGAATTCGTCTATTCCACCTGGGAGCGGGTCGGCGACGCGCATCTTCCGGGGAGCACGTTCCGGCTGGAAGACGGGACGACGATGGTGACGCGCACCTTCGGCGAACGGCGCTTCGTACCGCGAGACAGCGTCCCGAGCCTGACGGTGCCCGCGCGCTCAACCGCCATGGCAATCGCCCTGCCGGCCTTTCTCGCGCCCACCAAGCCCGACACCGTCCGCGTGAGCAATTCGGTTTATCTCCTGCGAAATCGTGGATTCGCGGAGACGATCGCCCTCGCGCGCGACACGGTATTCGTGTTCGACGCCACGCAGGGCGAGGCGCGAGTGCAGGAAGACTCGGCGTGGATCGCGAAGCTGTTCCCCGGCCGGCATCCGATCGTACTGGTCGTGACCGATCTCGCGTGGCCGCACGTCGCCGGCGTGCGCGCCTGGGTCGCGCGTGGCGCGACGATCGTAGCACATCCCGCGGCGCGTGACTTCCTGTCACGAGTGGTGACCCGGCAATGGACGTTGGCGCCAGACCTGCTCGAGCGCCGCCGCCATCAAGTGTCGTTCAGGTTCCGCGCCGTCGCCGACTCGTTGCTCCTCGCGGGCGGCAACATTGTCGTGTTTCCGATCGATGGCGTGGCCAGCGAGGTGGCGCTCGCCGCGTTCGTCCGTCCGAGCCGATACCTGTGGGCGAGCGATTACGTCCAGAGCCTCCGGGAGCCGACGCAGTACGTGGACGAGGTGGTCGCCGCGGTGGCACGCATGGGTATCTCGCCTGCGATGGTGGCGGCGGAGCACACGCCACTGACCCCGTGGGACCGGGTGGCGAAGCTCGCTGAGCGACCGGCTGCGCCGTGAGGGCTCCGGGGGTAGCCGGGGCCGGCAATGTTTTCATAACGCGCCCTCGGGCATCCACGCATTGCGCCCGGGTCGCGGCCCCCGCATCCTACGCAGGTGACTCAGCCAACGGACGTGCAGCGCCGCGGCGCCAATCCGCCGAACGAGCCGGGCGGGACGCCGCGTCCGCCGGCACCGGCCCCCCCCAAGCTGCCGCGACGCACCTGGCTCACGTTCCTCCTGATCCTGCTCGCCAACTTCCTGCTGATGCGGGTGCTCTTTCCGCCGCAGGGCGAGTCGGTCAAGGTCCCCTACACGCTCTTCAAGCAGGAAGTCACCAAGCGGAACGTCGCCAAGATCTATAGCCGCGGCGAAAGCATCACCGGCCAGTTCCGCGCGCCGATCACGTACCCACCCGCGCCGGATAGCGCGAGCGGCGTGAAGCCGCGACCAGTCAAGGGATTTTCGACGACGCTGCCGTCGTTCGTGGATCCGGGGCTCGAGTCGTTGCTGATCCAGAATGGCGTGGAGATCAGCGCCGAGCCTATTCAACAAGGCAGCACGTGGGTGAACCTGCTGTTCGGGTTTGGTCCCGCGATCCTGATCTTCGCGCTCTACATCTGGCTCTTCCGACGCGCGACCAAGTCAGGCGGGTTTGGCGGCGGCTTGATGGGCATCGGCCGGAGCACCGCCCGCCGCTTCGATACGACCAAGGACACTCGCGTCACGTTCGAGGACGTGGCGGGAATCGACGAGGCCGAGAACGAGCTCGTCGAGATCGTCGACTTCCTCAAGGATCCAAAGAAGTACACGCGACTCGGCGGCACGGCGCCCAAGGGGGTACTGCTCGTCGGCGCTCCAGGCACGGGAAAGACTCTGCTGGCCAAGGCGGTCGCCGGCGAAGCGGGCGTTCCCTTCTTCTCGATGAGCGGCTCCGAGTTCGTCGAGATGATCGTCGGCGTGGGCGCGGCCCGCGTGCGTGACCTGTTCAAGCAGGCGCGTGAGAATGCGCCCGCCATCATCTTCGTCGACGAGCTGGACGCAATCGGCCGCGCGCGCGGGCTGGTCGCGATCGGCGGATCGAGCGAACAGGAGCAGACTCTAAATCAGATCCTCACGGAGATGGACGGCTTCTCGAGTCGCGAAGGGATCATCGTGCTCGCCGCGACGAACCAGCCCGACGTCCTCGATCGAGCGCTGCTGAGGCCCGGACGCTTCGATCGGCGCGTCGTCGTAAACCTTCCCGACCGCAATGGCCGCAAGGCGATCCTCGAGGTCCACACGCGCACCGTGCCGCTCGCGCCCGACGTGGACCTCGCCGGCCTCGCCGCCGCCACGCCGGGACTGGCCGGCGCCGATTTGAGAAATCTCGTCAACGAAGCCGCGCTGCTCGCGGCTCGCCGCGACGAGAACCAGGTGCGCCAGACCGACTTCATGGACGCGCTCGAGAAGATCCTGCTCGGCCCCGAGCGCCCGCTGCTCTTGAGCGAACACGATCGGGAACGCATCGCGTATCACGAAGGCGGCCACGCGATCCTCGGGATCGTGGTTCCGGGCGCCGACCCGGTCCACCGCGTGTCGATCGTTCCGCGGGGGCAGGCGCTTGGCGTCACGTATCAGCGACCGGACAGCGACCGGTACAACTTCCCGGAGTCCTATCTGCGCGCGCGGATCATCGGGATGCTCGGTGGTCGCGCCGCCGAGGAGGTCGTCTACGGAACGAGGACCACCGGCGCGGAAAACGACATCGAGCAGGCGAGCGAAATCGCGCGAAACATGGTCACGCGCTGGGGGATGAGCGATCGACTCGGCATGGTGCAGCTCGCGCCGCGGGAGAATCCATATCTGCAATCGCCGATCGCATCCGATGGCAGACGCCCGGTGAGCGAGGAGACCTCACGCAACATCGACAGCGAGGTGCGGCGGATCATCGAGGAGAGTCACGTCGAGGCGCGACGGCTGCTCGCCGAGCATCGGACGGCACTCGATGCTCTGGCTCGAGCGTTGCTCGAGCGCGAGACGCTCGATGAAGAAGGAATCCTCGCGGTGACAGGCCTTACCCCTGCTCCGCAGCCGGAGGGTGGAAAGATCGCGAGGTGAACGCGCCCCGGAGCGCGCTTGCCCGTCATTCGATTCGCCGGCGCTGCGGCGATGAAGCCGCTCATCGCGCCGACTTTGCGTTGCGTGGCGCCTCCGGCTCAGCGGCGCGCACGCGCTGCGCCCGCTCGCGCTCGAGAAACGTCACGAGCGCTCGGCCAGCGCCGATGATGTGATCGCGGAGCAGTCGCGCCGCTTTCGCCGTATCACCCTTGCGCGCCGCGGCCGCGATGGCGCGATGCTCCTCGCGCGCCCGCGTCTCGCCGTGCGTGAGCGCGAGCTGCATTCGGAGATAGCGGTCGCTGTGCTGGTGCAGCTTGTTGACGATGCTCATCGTCAGCTCGCGATCGGCCGGGGCGTAGAGCGTGGAGTGGAATTGCCAGTTGAGCGCGCCCCACACCGGTACCTGGCCCCTGTGCAGCGCCACGTCGTACGCGTCGAGGATCTCCGACGCGCGCGCGTGATCCTCGGCGGTCATGTGCGGGATGGCGCGCCGGATGAGGTCACCTTCAATGTCGGCGCGGAGCTCGAACAGTTCCTGGATCTGTTTGAGCGACAGCGTGGAGACGACCGCGCCACGGTGCGGATTGAACGTCACCAATCCTTCCGCCTCGAGCTGTCGAAGCGCTTCGCGGACAGGAATTCGGCTCACGCCAAGCTCGGCGCCGATAGCGTCCTGCCGGAGTGGCTCGCCCTCGGGATAGTAGCCGCGCAGGATGCGCTCGCGAATCGCGTCGACGGTCATGCCGGTCACGGTCTGCCGTCGAATCGGAAGCAGGACGATCTCGCTGAGCGGCGGTGAAGGCGATTCCGCCGCTGCCCTTGCCGAAGGAATCTTGCGACGAGACATGTTCAGATCCGTGCGAAGAATGGGAAGCTCGTCATCTCGCCCCCGAGCAGCCTGGGAGGCGAAACGCGCCAATTCGAGTCGAGTAGGTGCTGGCGCCGCTGCGCAAATAGTCGCCGACGTACCAGATCGTGCAATCGTCGCTCGGGTCGATCGCCGTCTGGGTGTAGTCCTCCCAGCGCAACGTGGTCGTCTGCGCGGCTTCACCGGTCGCGAGAACCGCCTCACGCAGCGCGAGGCGTCCGAGCGGATCGCTCGCGCGCCGGCCCGCGAAGCGCTGGCCCGCGAAGTCGACCGCGCTGCCGTAGGAATAACCGATCCCGATGTTGCCGTTCTTGTCCATCGCCGCGCTGGCCATCCAGCGGAAAGCACTGTCCGGCGCGTACGTGCCCTGCTGGTAGAGCAGCGGCTCGCGCCCGTGGCCGAGTCGGAACTCGTACCAGCGCACGCCGCCGCCACCCGCCTTGGTATTCACGGAATGCACGGCGACGATCGACTCGTGTCCGCCCACACGGCGGTACACGAGCCGCGCCATGAGCTTGTCGCCCTGCGCATCAAGGCGCCGTTCGGCCCCGCGCTGCGGAACGCAGTTCGTGAGCTGGCCATCGCACAAGTAGTGGTAGGGCGCCACTGCCACGCGGCGGGGTCCGTCGACGCGCGTCCGGGACGGGTCACGCCAGTCGACGTGGAAGCTCCACGCGAGAATGACGCTGTCTTCCATCAGCTTGTGCAACTGCGTGCCGCCGGCGGCCATCATGATGTTCGGCGCGCCGCGCGGAGGCACCGACGTGCCATCGACGTCGGCGTTGTTGAGGAAATTCACGCCGTCGATCACCACGCATTGTTCCGTGGCATCGGCGCCGACGAGCATTTTGGCACGATCGACGACGCAAGCGTGCTTTTGAATGACGTCATCTCCCGTGCTCGACGGGACGTAGTAGCCATCCGGCCATACGGCGGGCCGCGGATAGTCCGGAAACAGCGGTCGCACGAACTCGTAGCGGTAGAATGAGCCGAGCGGATCGGCGCCGGTGCTCAACGCATAGCACATCGCGTACACGCCGGTCGGCGGCTGCGGTGGCCGCCGCCGGGCCGTGTCGCGTACGGGTGGTTGCGAGTCCGGCGGTGGTGGCGGCGGCTGGTACAGGCGCGCGGCGGCGCCCGGCTGTCCCGCCACGCCGGCGACGCTCCGTCGCGCCGGCTCGCCATCATGCGGCGCGCCGCGCGCGTCTTCCTGATCGGTGATGCGCGAAAAGATCGGCATGACGATCAGCCAACGGTTCGCCAGCTGATCGAATCGAACGACGGCGTCGCCATTGTTGCGCTGCTCGCACGGGCCGCCGAAGCCGCGAAACACATTGCGCGTTTCCACAGGTCCGTAGAGCGCACGCCCCGTCGTGTCGTATCGCGCGCCCTTCTTCGTGAAGATCGCCATTCGGCTGTTGACGATCTGCACGACATGATCCGGTCCCACGGCGAGCGAATTGTCGGACGGGTTTCTGAAGTTCGCCGTGCCCTGCGGACCAGTGAAGCCGTCGCCGAGCCCATCGAAGCTCGCGGCGATGGACGCTGGAGCACGGTCGCCGGGAGTCGTCTGCTCGACATCGCCCGCCGTGGGGCCGCTTGGCGCTCTGCGGCTCGCGGCTGGCGACAGGCGGTAACGAATCGGCACGCTCGAGTGCAGCGCCGATCGCGCCTGCAGTGGTGCGGACCGGTCGTGCGCCACCGCGCGGTGGACCTCCGCAACACGATTGCCCAGCTCACCTGGGCCGGCGTGCTTGGCGCCGCCCGTGAGCATCGCGGCGGGGACGAGCGCGATCGCGAAGACATCGTTCCGACGCCAGCGTCTCACGGGCAGCCTCGCAGGGGATGGCTCGAGTCCAAAGGGGAATGCGCCTTCGTCGTCAGCACCCGTTGCTGTGCGCGACGGCAGCCTGGATACAATATGGTAGCTGGCGGCCGACACAAGTGCACGTCGTGCAGGGCGTGCAACCCGGCCCTCTTGTGGAATGGTGGCGACGACATATTGTATCCGACGCCCACGACCGCGGAGCGGTCGCTCCCCAAGGAGTCCAAGTCACATGAATCGACACGATTGGTACGGCGTCTTCGCGGCCATCACCACCCCGTTCCGACCTGATCTCTCGGTCGATCACGACGCCCTGGCGCGCCACGTCTCGTGGATGATCGACAGTGGATGCCGCGGAATCGTCCCGATTGGATCGCTCGGCGAGTCAGCCACGCTCTCGTTCGCCGAGAAAGTCGAAATCGTTCGCACGTGCTGCCGCGCCGCCACGGGCCGCGTGCCCGTCGTCCCGGGAATCGCGGGGCTCGCGACGGCGGAATGCGTCGCGCTCGCGCGTGAGGCGGAACGAGCCGGCTGCGACGGCATCATGGCACTTCCTGCCTACGTGTACTACTCGGACTGGCGAGAAGCGCGCGCGCACTACAGCGCCGTCATTGGCGCCACGTCGCTCTCGTGCATGCTGTACAACAATCCGATCGCCTACCGCACCGATGTCACAGCGTCGCAGTTCGCCGAGCTCGTCGAGACGCACCAGAACCTGCACGCGATCAAGGAGTCGAGCGGCGACGTTCGGCGCGTGAGCGCCGTACGCGAGCTGCTCGGCGATGCTGCGGCGGTATTCGCTGGATTGGACGACATGATTCTCGAGGCCATTCCGGCTGGCGCGTCGGGCTGGATCGCGGGGCTTGTCAATGCCCTCCCCGAGGAATCCGTGCGCGTGTTCGAGCTGGGCAGCACGGGCGACTGGGCCGAAGCGACCGCACTGTATCACTGGTTCCTGCCGCTCCTGCGAATGGATACCGTTCCGAAATTCGTGCAGCTGATCAAGCTCGTGCAGGCTGAAGTCGGCCGCGGCACCGCGACGGTGCGGCCGCCTCGCTTGCCGCTCGAGGGCGCCGAGCTGTCCGACGCCCTCGCCGTGATCCGGCCTCGGTTGGCGAGGCGGCCGACGGTCGGCGCGGGCAGTCGGCGAACGGCCGCCGTCGATCCCGCGGCGGTCACGCCACACCGCTGACCACGGAGCCAACCAACTGAGGACGAGGATCGCAGTCATGCAACACGCGCGGGTTGCCCGTATCGCCGGTCTGTTCGCGTTCGTCGGCTTCACCGCGCCGTCGATGCGCGCGCAGGGGACTCTGGAGGATTATCGGCGGGCCGCGGCGGTGACGCAGCGCCTGTCCGGGCTCACCGTCAACGTGGCGCAGATACCGACGTGGGTCGACACCGGCCGCTTCTGGTATCGCAAATCGGTGAAAGGCGGCAACGAGTTCGTGCTGGTCGACGCCGCGTCAGGCGCGAAGCGCCCGCCGTTCGATCACGCGCGCCTGGCGACCGCGCTTTCGACGGTCACGGGCGGCAACTACACGGCCGTGACGCTGCCGTTCAGTGATTTCTCATTACAGCGCGACGGGTCGGCGATCGAGGCCGACGTTGGCAACTCGCGCGTGCGCTGCACGCTCGCGGATTACCAGTGCACGCGCTCCGGGCCGGCGCTCAACCCGGGCGGATTTGGGCGCGGTGGCGCAGCGGGGATTCAGCCAGGCGGCGGCGCCGGCGCGGCTCCCACTCCGTCCACTGCATGCGTCTCGCCTCCAGAGCCAGCGAACGGCCGCGGTGGTGGTAGGGGCGGTCGAGGCGGCGGGAGCGGCACCGT
Source organism: Gemmatimonadaceae bacterium (assembly GCA_035493635.1). Lineage (GTDB taxonomy): Bacteria > Gemmatimonadota > Gemmatimonadetes > Gemmatimonadales > Gemmatimonadaceae > JAQBQB01. The sequence goes on from DATJHY010000077.1 coordinate 49,352, forward strand.
CGGCTCGTCGCTCGCGGGATGCATCTCGCCCGACGGCAAGTCCGTGGCGTTCGTCCAGAACTTCAACGTGGCGATCCGCGAAGCGACTGGCGGCGGCGCATCGCGCGTGGGCGTTGGCGGAAACGGCGGCGAACCGGCGTACACGATGGTGACCTACGACGGCTCCGAGGGCGATGCTTACCAGCTGATGTCGATTCGCTGGTCGCCCGACTCGAGGAAGCTCGTGGCGTATCGACGGCGTCCCGGTTACAACCGGCTCGTCCACTACGTGCTTTCCTCGCCCGCCGACCAGCTCCAGCCCAAGGACACGTCCATTTTCTATCGAAAGCCGGGCGACGCCTTGGATTTCGTTCAACCGGTTCTCGTCGACGTCGAGGCGCGCAAGAGCACCATCGTCGACAACGCGCTCTTCCCCAACGCATATCAGATCTCGCAAGCCGTGTGGCGCAAGGACGGCCACGCGTTCACGTTCGAGTACAATCAGCGCGGTCACCAGGTGTACCGCGTGATCGAGGTCAACTCGGCGACGGGAGCGCCGCGCGCGCTCGTCTCTGAAGAGCCAAAGACGTTCTTCTCGTACCGTCCGCTGAACGGCAATGCCACCGACCACGGCAGCAACTGGCGGTACGACGTCGACGACGGGAAAGAAGTGCTCTGGTTGTCGGAACGCGACGGGTGGGCCCACCTGTATTTGTACGACGGCGCCACCGGCACGGTGAAGAATCAGGTCACCAGGGGCGAGTGGATCGTGCGCGCCGTGGACAGCGTGGATGCCGTGAACCGGCAGATCTACTTCCGCGCCAGCGGCATGATCCCGGGCCAGGACCCGTACTTCATTCATTACTACCGAATCAACTTCGACGGCACGGGCCTCGTGAAGTACACCGAGGCGAACGGCAACCACGCGATCGTCTGGTCGCCCGACCACCGCTACTTCGTCGACGAGTATTCGCGCGTCGACCTGCCGACGGTCGCCGAGCTGCGGCGCGTGAGCGACATGCACGTGACGCCGCTCGAGAAAGGCGACATGTCGGCGCAGCTCGCCACCGGCTGGCGACCGCCGGAACCGTTCGTGGCCAAGGGACGTGATGGGAAGACCGACATCTGGGGCATCATCGTTCGGCCACTGAACTTCGATCCGAAGAAGAAGTATCCCGTCATCGAGCAGATCTACGCCGGACCGCAGGGCAGCTTCGTGCCGAAAACGTGGGCCGGCGGTTTGCCCGGGTTGCAGACGATGGCCGAGCTGGGCTTCGTGCTCGTGCAGATCGACGGCATGGGCACGAACAACCGGTCCAAGGCGTTCCACGACGTGGCCTGGAAGAATCTCGGCGACGCCGGCTTCGCGGACCGGATCCTGTGGCACAAGGCCGTCGCGGCCAAGTACCCGTGGTACGACATCACGCGGGTCGGTCTGTACGGAACGTCCGCGGGCGGCCAGAACGCGATGGGCGGGCTGCTGTTCCATCCAGAGTTCTATAAAGTCGCCTACGCGAACTCGGGCTGTCACGACAACCGGATGGACAAGATCTGGTGGAACGAGCAGTGGATGGGCTGGCCACTCGGCCCGCAGTACGAAGCGTCGTCCAACGTGGTGAACGCGAGCAAGCTGCAAGGGCACCTGATGCTCGTGATCGGCGAGTTCGACACCAACGTCGATCCGTCGTCCGGCTATCAAGTCGTGAATGCGCTGATCCAGGCCGGGAAGTACTTCGACCTGCTCGTCGTACCGAACGGCGGCCACGGCGCCGGCGGACAGTACGCCGCGCGCAAGCGCAACGACTTTTTCGTGCAATGGCTGCTCGGCGTGCAGCCGCCCAACTGGAATCAGGGCGTCACCGACGCGACGAGCAGCGGTGGCAACGTGCAGTTCCCGCCCGAGTCGCAGATGGAGCCGAGCTTCTACGATGGACCAAACGACCCGCCGTACGTGTGGTGGTAAACCACGATCCGACGTTGATCGAGCAACCGCTAACGCTTCTCCGCGTCGCGAGGCTCAGGTAGGCCAGTCGAGAATTCGGTCTTCGCGCTACGGTGCCACTCCAGCTCCTCTGGCGTCACCGGACGCAGCATCAAGTCGAAGGCGAGCCACAGCAGCTTGGAGATGGAGTACATCGCGACCGGCGCGAGGGCGACCATTCCCACGATCACGAACTGCAGCGTGTCCCAATCCACGTTGCCATGCTTCGCGACGAGATAGATGGCCAATACCAACGCGAAGAGCAGCTCGGAGAAGATGAAGTTGAAGAGCACCGACCCGCTGAAGTAGTCGTGCTCTCCACGCTCGAGACGCAGGCCGCAGCCCGGGCACCGCTCGCGCAGCTTGAGCCAATGATGCAGCACCGGCCTCGCGCCGCAGTGTGGGCAGCGCAGCGTCAGCGCCCGGCCAAACAGGCGCGCAATCTCGCGCGGCTGTGCAAGCCGCAGTTCACCCCGCGACTCGATCTCCTCGTGAGCCATCGACACGTCCCGGCCATTGCCTGCTAGAACGCAACCCGAATCTGCCGTCCGACGTAATGTACGCGTTGGGTGCGCCCACCCGCTTGCAGGACGACGTCGAACGTGCGCGGCACGACGCGCGTACTCGTTCGGAATCGACCGTCGGGCGCGATCGTGAGGACGCGTGATCGGTCGTTCCACAGGAACCGCGTGTACGTCGCGGCTCCATTCAGGTATGCCTGACTGATGCCGTCGTCGTCGTAGAGCGTGAAGTCGCCATTGGACCCGGGATAGACGCGTACCTGCGTCGGTTCGGTGACCGCCTCCGACGTGAACTGACGCACGGGATCGAGCGGGACGATCGCGCCTGCGCGAACGTAGATCGGCATCGTCGCCAGGTCCACCGTCCGAGTCACTGTCTTGCCGCCCGCGAATCGCTCGCCAGTCCACCAGTCGTACCAGGTGTCCTGCGGCAGATAGACCTCGCGCGATGTCGCCCCTTGTTGGAACACCGGCGCCACGAGCAGATCGCGCCCCCACAGGTACTCCGTCGCGAGTCCGCGCGCGTTGGCATCGCGCGGATAGTGCAGCCACAGCGCGCGCATCAGCGGCAACCCGGTCGTCCGCGCCTGCCAGGCCAGCGTGTAGTTGTACGGCAGCAACTGATATCGCAGCTCGTCGTAGCGCCTGGCAATGGGCTCGATCCGTTGGTCGTTCAACGACGACATCTGGATTCCACGATCGTCCGCCGCACTCGGCGTGTTCGTCGCATTGCCTTCGCGCGGGCCCATGTCGCTCAACCCCCAGCCCCAGGGCAATCGCATCCACCAGGTACGACCGTGCGCGCGAAACGACGGCGTGAACGCGGCGAACTCGAACCAGCGTGCGTAGAGTTCTCCCGTCAGCTCGCGGGTCGGATAGAACCCGCCAAGGTCCGATCCCCAGAATGGGCCGATGGCGAGCGAGTAGTTGAGCCCAACCGCGATCTGCGCCTCGAGCGTCTTCCACGACGACTCGGTGTCGCCCGACCACACCCACCCGCCCCACTGCGCGATACCCGGATAGCCGTTACGGTGCAGGCTCCACGGACGAACGCCGGGACGAGACGCGAGCGGCCCCTCGTAGTACATGCGATGGCGCTCCAACCGCTCGAACAGATTGAACCAATCGCCTTCGTCGGGCCAGAATGCGTCGACGCCTGCGTCGATCAGGCCGACGTGCTGCTTCCAGTACTCCGCGATGTGCGATGCGTCGATCGTCTCGCCGGCCTTGGGCGGAATCGAGCCGTGCAACGACGGGAGGTGCTCGCGGTCGAACGGCACGATGTGCACGACGACGTGCACGTGGCGGTCGTGCATGTCGGTGAGCACGACTTTCGGATCGCGCTTGAACACGTCCGGGTTGAAGCTGAACGATGGCTGCGTCGTGTTCCAACCGCGCGGCGCGAAGCCCGTTCCGAGGTAGATCACCGCGTCCACGGGGATACGCTTCTCGCGGAACGTGTCGATGATTCGCAGGAGCTGAGTCTCGTCCTGGATCGTGCGGTGCGACTGCATGTAGCCCATCGCCCACCGGGGCGGCAACACCGCCGGCCCCGTGATGGCGGCATAGTCGCGCATCATCGCAGCCGGGTCGTGCGCGTCGAACACGAAGAGATCGTACAAGCCGTGGTAGATGCGATCGACTGGCGGACGGCCTTTGTTCAGATTGCGACCCTGATTGCGCGTCGTCTGCGGAGCGCGCGCCGAGTCGCCCGGCGTCCAGGGGATGAATCGACCGCGCGTTGGATTTCTGAGATCGACCTCGACCCACGGCGTCGACGCGAACAGCGCCCATCCCGACGTACCGACGAGCATCGGCACCGGATTGCGCGAGCCGTACATGCCGCTCTGCCAGCGCGGCTCCATCTCGTCGAGCCGGCCGCGGCGATCGAACTGAACCGGGTCGTTGCGCCAGGGCCGTCCCTGCTCCGGTCGCGGCCCGCCTTCGCCCATGCCGAGTACCGGCTGGTCGTCGAGCGCGAACGAGACAGAGCCATCAGGCTCGAATACCAGTTCTTGAACGCGTTGCCCAGCGGCGTTGATTATAGTAACCGTGAGCGGGTTCGGTTTGACGTCGACACGAAGCGCGCCGAGACGGCGCCGGAGTGGCGCGCCGAGCGATCGGATGCTGATAGCGGGCGCCGGGTACGCGCGATCGGCGAGGGCCGGCGTATAGAGAAGGGATTCCGGCGCTGCCAGTCGCCGTAGCGTCACACGAACGCTTGCCGTCCCCGCCTGGCGAATGTCGAGCTGCGCGGGCGCGCCGTCGCTCGTGATGGTCTGCGCCACAGCGGACGGCGCTGCGACACAGACCAGCACGAGCGATACGGCTTGCCGAGCTATTGCAGTCACATCTTGTCGGCGC
>DATJHY010000078.1:0-21674 GCA_035493635.1 Gemmatimonadaceae bacterium
CGTTTTGATCGGCGACGGGCGTATTGGCGTCGAACCATTCCGCGCGCTGCTCGCCGACCGTCGCTCGCGGGGCATTCCGCTCGTGCTCGAGACGCCGCAGCTCAACTACGAGATCGCCGAGGACGATCCTTCGCCGGATCCCTACGACGTTCAGATGATGGCGCTGCTGTCGGAGATGGATGGCTGAGATCCGCCGCCAGGTGAAACGATCGGCGCCTTACTTACGTATTTAGCTAAGTAAGCAAGCAGCCTGCCGATGACGATTCCGATGAACGACGCCTTCAAGGCTCTGGCCGATCCGACGCCGCGCGAGATTCTCCGGCTGCTGCGGGATGGTCCTCGCACGTCGGGCGAGATCGCGGCGCGGTTCTCGAGCGCGTGGCCCACCGTGTCGCGCCACCTCGCGCAACTACGCGACGCGGGGCTCGTCATCTCCGAGAAACAGGGCCAGCAGGTCGTCTACGAGCTCAACACCACGGTGTTCGAGGATCTCGTCAACCACATTCTCGATTGGGTCACGCCGACTGGGAAATCCGGAGGAAAGCGCCATGCGTAAGTGGTATCCAGCCGTGCTGGTCGTACTCACGTTCGTCGTGTCGCTGGTCGCGTATCCGCGCCTGCCCGAGCGGGTGCCCAACCACTGGAACCTCCACAATCAGGTGAACGGCTACGGCCCCCGGTGGACGGTCACGTTTCTGTTCCCGCTGATGATGCTGGTGCTCTGGGGGCTGATGCGCTTTCTGCCGCGAATCGATCCGCGACGGGCCAACTACGCCAAGATGCAGGGGACATACGACCTCGTGGTGAACCTCACACTCACCGTGCTGGCCGTGCTGCAGCTCGTCGTGCTCGGCGCGGTCATGGGCGCACCGGTCTCGATGTCGCGCTTGGTCCCCGCGATCATCGGCGTGACGTTGGTCATCCTTGGCAACGCGCTGCCGCGCGCCCGGCCGAACTGGTGGTTCGGCATTCGCACGCCGTGGACGATGAGCAACGATCGCGTGTGGGAGCGCACGCACCGCGTCGGCGGGTACGTCATCACGACGATCGGCGTGCTCGCCATCGTCGCCGCGCTGCTGAACATCGCGATCGCCTCGGCCGCGATCGGCATCGTCGCCGCGCTGCTCGGGCTCGGGTTGGTCGCCTACTCGTACTTTGCCTGGAGACAGGAAACATCACAATGAGACTGGGAAGCATCGCCGCTGCGAGGGGGGGCGCGCTGTTGCTCGCGCTGACGCCATTCCTCCGCGCGCAGGACACGATACCGGAACGCGCGTCGTTCTATCTCTTGCTGCGGGGAGATACGATCTTCGAAGAGCGCAGCGCGCGTACGCCCACCGCGCTGAGCGGCGAGTTCGCCGACCGAATGCGCGGCGCTCGCGTGTCGTACACGGCGGCCCTCGCGTCCACCGGTCTCGTGACGCGCATCGATATGCGCACCTATCGAGCGGCCGGCGACACCGCGGGCGAGAAAGCCTCGTTCGTGATCGACGGCGACAGTGTGATCGCGCGGATCGGATCCGCGGCACCCGTGCATCTGCCGGGTGCATCCGGGGCACTGGCGATCGTCAATCCGGCGGTTGCGTTCCTCGAGCAGATGGTGCTTCGGGCGCGAACCTTCCGCACCGACAGTGCGGCGCTCTTCGTGTTCGTGCTCGGGGCGCCGCAGCCGATCGCCGCCGTGGTACGGCGTATTGGCCCCGACTCCGTGCAGCTCGATTACGCGAGTGCGTCCATTCATCTCGCGGTGTCGCCCGACGGGCGCGTGCTCGGCGGTGTCGTGCCGGCCCAGGGCGTCACGATCGCTCGTGGGCCGGCTGGTCCTTCGCTGCGCGCGTCACGGGCCGACTATACCGCGCCGCCCGACGCGCCGTATACCGCGGAAGACGTGGTAGTCACCACGCCCGCGGGACTTCGACTCACCGGCACGCTCACGGTTCCGCGCGCGCGGCCGCGCGGGCGCGCGCCAGCCGTCGTGACGATCACCGGCTCTGGCCCCGAAGATCGTGACGAGCAGTCAGGCGCGATCCCGGGCTACCGTCCATTCCGCGAGCTGGCGGATACCCTTGGACGGCGCGGGATCGCCGTGCTGCGACTCGACGATCGCGGCGTGAACGGCTCGGATGCGGGTCCGCCGACGGTGACGAGCGCGGACTTCGCGGACGACATTCGCGCCGGCGTCGCGTACCTGCGGTCGCGCGTCGAGATCGATCCCGCGCGCATCGCGCTCGTCGGCCACAGTGAAGGCGGCGTCATCGCGCCGATGGTCGCCGTGGGCGACAGCGCCATCCGCGGCATCGTTCTGCTGGCGGGAACGGCGTCGATCGGGCGCGAGATCGTAGCGGAACAGAACCGCTACGTGATCGACAGCATTCGACACATCGTCGGATCCCAGCGCGACAGCGCGATTGCGCAGAGCCGGCGCGGAGCGGATTCGGTAGCCGCCAGGACGCCCTGGCTGCGGTACTTCTTCGACTACGATCCCACGGTGATTGCTCGACGCGTGCGGACGCCGGTGTTGATCCTGCACGGCGAAACGGATCGTCAGGTTCCGCCGAGTGAGGCATCAAAGCTCGCGGCTGCGTTCCGCGAGGGCGGAAACCGGGACGTCACGGTGCGCCTTTTCCCCGCGACGAATCACCTTTTCGTCGAGGACGCGAGCGGCGCGTTCATCGACGCCGAGGGGCGGCTCCGCTACACGTCGCTGCCGTCGCTGCACGTTCGACGCGAGGTGCTGGGAGCGATTGCCGATTGGCTGACGACGCATTTCCGCTGAGCGATTGGTGCGAAAGTCATCGTGTCTCAGAGGGAAAATCGGCGCCTTCTCGAATGAAGAATCGTGCTCCCACGGGGGAAAAACGTCGATTTTCCCTCTGAGAAATGGCGTTTTTCATAGGGGAAAACCATGCTTTCCCTATTGCGTCCTGCGCCGATGACTATACTTTTCGCCCTCGAAGGCGGTCGGTTTTCATAGGGAAATCGCGTCGCCTTCGCGTGAATCAACCCCCAACCATTCCATCTACCGGGAGAGAGAATGGCTGCAAAGAAGGGTGGAAAAAAGGCCGCCAAACGTCGCGGCGCCAAGAAGGGCGGAGCGAAGAAAGCCACCAAGCGGGCGGCGAAGAAGAAGGGTGGCGCCAAGCGGGCCAAGCGTGCGCCGAATCCGGCGTTCATGAGGCCGATGCAGCCGGATGCGGCACTCGGCGCGGTGGTGGGCAGCAGCCCGATGCCCCGCACCGAAGTGACGAAGAAGCTCTGGGGCTACATCAAGCGCAACGGGCTTCAGGATGCGAAAGAGCGTCGCATGATCAACGCCGACGACAAGCTCAAGGCCGTGTTCAACGGCAAGGGCAAGGTCTCGATGTTCGAGATGACCAAGCTCGTCAACAAGCACATGAAGTAGTCGGCGCTCGATTCCACTCGGGGAGGGGGACGCGCTCTGTGAGCGCGTCCCCCGCTGCTTTCCAGGAGCATGGAACGACCGATGTGCGTCTCTCGTATTGACGGGAGTAGATTGCTCTACCGATTCCCGCCTCGACCCGTCCATGGCCAAACGGTCTCAGAAATCCTCTAAACCCAAGAACGTCGTCGCACAGGCTCGCCAGGGCGGCAAGAAGTCGTCGACGCCACTCGGCCGCTGGTTGTGGGAGAACTTCAAGTCGATCGCCGGGGCGATCGTCATCTATCTCTTCGTCAAGACGCTGTTCGTCGAGGCGTTTCGTATTCCGTCGGGGAGCATGATCCCCACGCTGCTCGTGGGCGATTGGCTCTTCGTGAACAAGCTCGCGTACGGCCCGGCGATCCCATTCACGAACACGCACTTCCCGGGCTACGCCACGCCCAAGCATCAGGACGTGGTCGTCTTCGTGTCGCCGTACCAGCCCGACGAAGCGGCGGCGGGCCGCGATGCCACGCCAACGCTCGTGAAGCGTCTCATCGGCGCGCCGGGCGATACGCTCTACATGCGCAACGGCGTACTGTATCTCAACGGCATCGCGCAGCACCAGGGATTCGCGGCGACCAATCCCACGGGCGATCCCAACGAGACGAACGCATTGTTCGATTGGCAGCACACCGCGGAAGTCAAAGGCTCGCGATTTGGCGCGGCGCCCGCGCAGCCCACACACGACAACTGGGGTCCGCTGCTCATTCCCCCCGATCGCTATTTCATGATGGGTGACAACCGCTACTGCTCGAAGGACAGCCGCTACTGGGGACTCGTGCCCAAGGGCAACATTCGCGGGCGGCCGTTGTTCATCTACTACTCGTACGTGCCGGGGCCGGGCGACGACAGCGGGCCGTGCAGCGGGCAGGTGAGCGATCGTGCGGTGCCGTTCATCACGAACATCCGGTGGTCGAGACTCGGGCACTGGGTTCGGTAAAGGCAAACGGCGGACAGCCTCGGTTGGCGTCGGCTCGGCGGTGAGGGGTCAAGACGGGCCCGACGATAGACGGCCGACATCCGACATCAGAAGTCAGACTGAACCACCAGATTAGGGCGTAGCAAAAGAGCGCAAAAAGGGTCAGAGTCGAATTAGCGCCTCGCTAATTCGACTCTGACCCTTTTTACTGGCGTTGACGGGTACCGCTCAACGCCCTTGTCTGATGTCGGAAGTCCGATGTCGGCCGTCTGTCGTCGGGTGCCTCTGGAAGGCAACCAGGCGCCAAGACGCAAGCCCGAGAGCCGTCCGCACTTCGCCGTCCAATCTGGCGCTCCTCAGGAATCCGCTCCATCCTGGTGACATGCCGCTCGTCTCTCGCCGCCGTTTTCTCGCCACGCTTGCCGCTGCGGTCCCCCTCGCCGTGATCGTTCGCCGCGCACACGCCGCGGCCGTCACGCACCTCGAGAGCGACCCCGCGACACTCGATGCGCTCGCCGAGGCAGTGCTGCCGTCATCGCTCGGCAGGGCGGGCGCGCGGCGCGCCGCGGCGGCGTTCCGCGAGTGGGGCGCCGGATACCGCGAGAACGCCGAGCTGGTGCACGGCTACGGCACGTCGCGTTTGCGCAATGCCGGACCAACACCGGCGACGCGATGGGCGACTCAGCTCGATCAACTCGAGGCGCGCGCGCGGAGCGAGCATCAACTGCCGTTCCGCCAGCTGACGGTGAAACAGCGCATGATGCTCGTGCGCGCGGCGCTCCAAGGCGAGCGGCTCGATCGAATGCCCTCGGTCGCGAGCGCGAATCACGTGGCGGTCGCCCTCCTGGCGCATTTCTACGAGACGCCGGCGGCGATGGATCTCTGCTACGGCGCGCAGGTCGGACGGCAGACCTGCCGGCCGCTCTCGGCGCAGGCGAGAAAGCCGCTCCCGCTCATCAAGGTCTCGGAGAAATGATGCGCGCCGCGATCGAGAGCGACGTCTGCATCGTGGGCTCGGGCATCAGCGCGGCGATGGTCGCCGATCGGCTCGCGCGTACGACGACGGCCAAGATCGTCGTCGTAGAGGCGGGCGACGACACGCTGCCGCTCCCGCAGCGGCTGGCGGCGCGCGACCGGTTTCTCCGTTACGGGGAAAACCCCTGGGGCAAAGACCATCTCGACGGATACGAGATCGAGGGCCCGCTGCAATCGCGCTCGATGCAGGTGGGTGGCTTGGCGATGCACTGGGGAGCGGTGACGCCACGCTTCTCGCCCGAAGACTTCGCGCATCGCAGCATGTTCGGCGTCGGCACCGACTGGCCGATCACGTGCGACGATCTCGATCCGGACTATCAGGAGGCGGAAGAGATCATGGGCGTGGCGGGTGAGCAGGGGCCCGCCGACCTCGATCCGCGCAAGAAACCGTTCCCGCTCCCCGCGCTCCCGTTGACGTACAATCTCGGACTGCTCAAGCAGTGGGCGGCGAACGCGGGAATCGCGACGTGGAGCCAGCCGTCGGCCAAGAACTCCGTTCCGTATGGCGGCCGGCCGCAGTGCTGTCGCAACGACACCTGCTCGCCGATCTGCCCGATCGGCGCGAAATACTCGCCCGACTTCACCTGGAACGCGCTCCGACGCGCGAACAAGGTTCGGTTGATCCCGCGCACGCTCGTGCGACGGCTCGTCCTCGATCCGAGTGGAACGACGATCTCACACGCGATCGCGGCAAATCGCGATCGACCGAACGAGCCGGTCGAACTGCACGCGAAGCTGTTCGTCGTTGCAGCCGGATACACGTGGAGCTCGCACCTGCTTCTCCTCTCCGCGCAGGACAAAGCGCCCACCGGCGTGGCGAACCGATCGGGGCTCGTGGGGAAGTATCTCACGGGCCACCGGAACGTGCAGGGGTTCGTCGAGTTGCCGCTCCGGCTGTATCCCGGCATGAACGAGCAGCACAGCCTGGTGACCAAACAGTTCATGCGGCCAAAGACCGGCAGCCCGTTCATTCGTCACGATCTGCGCATCTGGGAATCCGCGAGCGGCAAGGGGCCGCGGCTCGTCGACGAACGCGGCGCCCTCCAACTCGGCGACGCGATCCTCGACGACTGGCGCAAGCGAACGCAGACCGGCGTCGCGCGCGTGCGCGCCTACTACGACGTGATCCCCGACAAGACGAGCGAGCTCACGCTCGACTCGACGCGCAAGAACCAGTGGGGCGATCCGCTGCCCAGGCTCGCTTTCCGCGACGCGCCGGAGTCGGTGGAGATGCGTGCGCGAACCGAAGATTCCATTCGCGCGCTCTTCGGCGACATGGCCCGCGCCGGGAATGGCAAGCTACTGCGCACGAACGTCGACGATTTTCAGGATCATCCCGCGGGTGGGTGCCGGATGGGGAAGGACGGCGCCACGAGCGTCGTCGACTCGTGGGGCCGATCGCACGACCATGAGAACTTGTTCATCGTCGGCGCGCCGACGTCGGTGAGTGGCGGCTGCGCGAATGCCACATTGACGTTCTGCGCGCTCGCCCTGCGCGCCGCGCGCGAGATGGCGCGCGGACTTCCCGCCGCCCCCAAGGCCCATGGCTAGCACCCGATTCACGACGCTGGCGCTCGCGACACTCGTCACGTTCGCGTCGTCCGCCCGCGCGCAGCGTGTCGAGTGGCCCGTCTACGGCGGCGATCTTGGCGCATCGAAGTATTCAGCTCTCGCCGACATCAACCGCTCGAACGTCGCCGGCCTCACGAAAGCATGGGAGTGGGAGACTGGCGAATCGCCGATGACGGAGCCGCGCGCGCGGCCGGGCAATTTCCAGGCGACGCCGCTCATGATTGGCGATACGCTGTTCCTGAGCACGTCGTACAATCGCGTCGTGGCTTTGGACGCGAGCAGCGGGCGCCTGCTCTGGTCGTACGATCCCAAGGCGTACGCCGCCGGTCAGCCGCCCAACGGCACCGGGTTCGTCCATCGCGGCGTCGCCACGTGGAGCGACGGCAAGCAGCGGCGGGTTTTCATCAACAGCCGCTGGAATCTGATCGCGCTGGACGCGAGCACCGGCCTCCCGATCCGTGAGTTCGGCGACACCGGTGTCGTCGACCTCACCAGGGCGCTCGCCCGCAACGGCAAGGCCGTCAACAAGCTGCACTACACCGAGACGTCGCCGCCGGTCGTCTGGCGCGACCTCGTGATCGTCGGCAACGGAGTGGCTGACAAGCTGGTGTACCCCAACGATCCGCCCGGTGACGTGCAGGCGTTCGATGTGAAAACTGGAAAGCGCCGCTGGAGCTTCAGTCCCGTGCCGCGCAACGGACGCGATCCCGCGGCGGCCGGCTGGGCGAACGAATCGTGGCGCACGACTGGACACGCCAACGTGTGGGCGCCGTTCAGCGTCGACGAGCGTCGCGGGCTGGTGTATCTCCCCGTCAGCACGCCGAGCAACGACTGGTACGGCGGCGCGCGCCGTGGCAACAACCTCTACGCCGAATCCATCGTCTGCCTCGACGCGCGCAACGGCGATCGTGTATGGCATTTCCAGACGGTGCACCATGGGTTGTGGGACTACGATCTGCCCACCGCTCCGGTGCTCGCGACGGTCAAAGTAGCCGGCAAGACGCGCGACATCGTCGCGGTGCCCGCGAAAACCGGATTCTTGTTCGTGTTCGACCGGACGAACGGCGACCCGATCTGGCCGATCACTGAGCGCGCGGTGCCGCCGAGCGACGTTCCCGGCGAGCAGGCAGCGCAGTCGCAGCCCGTCCCGAGCAAGCCAAGGCCGTTCGCGCGGCAGGGCTTCAGCTACAACGACCTGATCGACTTCACGCCGGGGATCAAGTCACGCGCGCTCGAGCTGACGAAGGATTACCGTTTCGGACCGCTGTTCACGCCGCCGTCGATGGCCGGCACGATCGTCATGCCCGGCGCGATCGGCGGGGCGGGGTGGGGCGGCGGCGCACTCGACCCCAACTCGGGCGTCATCTACATCAAGGCGACCAACTCGCCGGCCCTGTACAAGATCGTCAAGCCGTCGCGCTCGGATTCGCTCGATGCCGACTACGCGATGGATTTTTCGGCCCAAGGTCTTCGCGTCACATTTCCGGCGAGCGACAGCGGCCAGCGAATCCCGCCGCTTCCGATCAACAAACCGCCGTACGGCACGCTCGTCGCCATCGACCTCAACACCGGTGACACGAAGTGGGACGTGACACTCGGCGACACGCCCGCGATCCACAATCATCCGCTTCTCAAAGATCTGACTCTGCCGCCGGTCGGAATCGCGGGTTCGCCTGGACCGATCGTAACGGCTGGCGGGCTCCTGTTCGTCACGGGAGGCGGGTCGACGCTCTATGCGATCGACGTGCGCGACGGTACGACGGCGTGGTCGGCCGATCTGGGACAGAACGCGTACTCGACGCCGATGACTTACCGCACCGCCGCAGGCAAGCAGTTCGTGGTGGTGGCCACGGGCGCGACGACTGGCGCCAAGCTCGTTGCCTTTGTGCTGCCCTAGCGCCGCCCGCCGCCCGCCGCCCGCCGTTCCAACGTTCACACTCCTCATATGCCGCTGGTCTTCCCGTTCGACCCCGACATCCGCCGCGCGTCGACGATCCCGGCGCGACTGTACGTCGATCCGGTCTACCTCGAGCTGGAGCGCGAGCGTGTCTTCGCGCGGACGTGGCAGCTCGTCGGCCGGCTCGAGCAGGTTGCGGAGAGCGGCCAGTTCTTCACGGCCGAAATCGGGAACGACTCCGTCGTGGTGCTGCGCGACGGCGACACACTGCGCGGGTTCTACAACGTGTGCCTGCACCGCGCCGGTCCCGTGGCGCACGGATGCGGCAAGCGGCAGACGCTCCAGTGCAAGTATCACGGATGGACCTACACGCTCAAGGGCGAACTACTGCGCGCGCCCGAGATGGAAGGCGTCGAGCGGTTTCAACCCGAGGACATGCGACTGCGCGGTGTGGCCGTCGCCGCGTGGGGGCCGCTGGTGTTCGTGAATCTCGACGGCGCGGCGCCAGGGCTCGACGACATGCTCGAGACCATTCCGGAGCGCGTGGCCCGATTCGGCTGCGAGTCGATGCGCTACGTCATGCGCAAGGAGTACGAGCTCGCCTGCAACTGGAAGGTGTACGTCGACAACTATCTCGAGGGTTATCACATCCCCGTCGTGCATCCGTCCTTGCACAAGGAGATCGACTACGACAGCTATCGTGTCGAGCCGTATCGCTACGGTTCGATCCAGCACGCGCCGCTGCGTCCAGTGCAGGGATCAGCAGCGGATCGCAAGTACGATCCATCCGTCGCCGACGTTCCCGAGGCCGTGTATGGATGGCTCTTTCCGAACGTGATGCTGAACGTGTACATGGGACAGATGCAGACGAACGTCGTCGTGCCCCTCGCGCACGATCGCACAAGGGTCGTATTCGAGTGGTTCGCGTCCAAGCCGCCGCTCGATCCGTCGTCCGATCCCGCGTGGTCGCGGCTGGTCGAATTCAGCGACGAGATTCAGGCCGAGGACGTGAACATATGCGAGACCGTGCAACGCAACCTGCGGTCGCGCGTCTACGATCGAGGCCGCTACTCGGCCAAGCGCGAGAACGGCGTCCATCATTTCCACTCGCTGCTGCACGAGTTCCTGACCTAGCCGTTGGCTGGTCGCGGATGTTTTTTTACATGCCGGCACGCGGCATGACGTACGGCGCTCGGTGATGCAGCCGCCCAGGTTGCCACCCTTTCGACGGTTCGTTTGTCTAAGGAGAGGGCAGCCATGGCGACATTCTTCCCAAAAAACACCGGCGAGATACGACTTCGCGAACCGAAGGCGTTTCGGCGCTTTTCGTATTCGCTGGTCGAGATGGCGATCGTCACGGGTGTGCTCGTGCGCCTCTACCGCGTCGTGATCCTCACGCACGGCTCCAACAACTGGCTGTATCTCGGCGTCACGTTCACGCTGGGGACGATCTTCCTCCTCGGCATGGCGACCGCGCATCTCGCGAGCTTTCCGCTGCAACAGTATCTGTGGCGCGCGCCGGCGTTCGCGCTGATCGAAGTCGGCGCGGAGATGGCGACGAGCGCGCTCTTGATCGCGCTCGGCCGCGAGCCGAACGGCACCGTGCGCGCGCACTGGGACGACTGGTTCGGTCTGGCGCGGAACGCGCTGCTGATCCGCGGGCTGTCGATCATCGTGTGGGGCCTGGTGCTCGGGGCGGTGGTGTACCTCGTTCGGCGCACCATCGTGCACGAGGACAAAGAGCCGAACGGCGCTCCAGCGTCGTGAGATCATAGGAGCTGTGCCCTACGCGTTCGCGGCACTGGTCCTCTTAGTCTTCGGCCATTACGCCTGGCGCCGGCAAATCGCGCGCGATCGTGCCGAACGGTGGCTCCTCGAGAACAAGTACGAGGTTCGCGAGCTTCGCACGCCGTGGCTCGTTGGCGTCGGCCGATTTCCGATGTCGCTCTGGCGCTCGTCGAAGCGCGCGATCGTGTTTCGCGCCGTCGTCGAAGACAAATCGTTCGGCGGGACGGGGATCGTCTGGTTGCGGGTGTGGACCGGATTTCTCGGCACGGTGTTTGGCGACGACATCGACGTGAGTTGGGAGCGCATGCCCAAGCGCGATATTGGAGACGAGGCGCCGATCGAGGAGCGGTGGGCAGACCGGCAGCTCGATCTATTGCGGCGCATCGCCGACGGCGAGACGACGTTCCGCCCCGCGCGGCGTGACGCGGTTGGCGGCGCCGAGTTCGACGAACTGGTCGAGTATCTGCTCGCAATGCAGCGACGCGGACTGATCACCTGTGGAACGCCGCTCGCCAACCTGCACGGCGAATCGCAGTACGCGGCAGTGACGAACGCCGCGCTCACGAAAGCAGGCGAACGCATGTTGCGCGGAAACGAGACTCACGACGAGACGTCGGCTTGAAACGGACGCGAGGTCCGGCTGCTCGCCGAGCGTCGGGGTCGAGCACTGGACGCTCGGCGAGCAGTCCGTCAGCTACGCATCGGAGTGAGCGAGCATTTCGCCGAGCGCATCGAACCGTGCCGACCAATACTGCTTCAGCCGGTTCGCGGTCTCTCGATCGGGGACCTTGCCGTGGTCGATCGCGACCGCGCTCTTGCCCGGGCCTTTTGCGGCGAATCCCACAGCGACGATTCCGCTCACTCCGCCGTTCTGATCACGCCAATCGAGTCGAATAGTCTTTGGCGCGGTCGCCTTGCGAACCTTCACCGAAGCGCCATCGAGCCAGCGCTTGCGGAGATTCGCGTTGGCCCACGCGTCGTAGAGCGTCTGAACGGGCACGTTGAACGTGCGAGACTTGCTCGCGCCGAACGAGCCGTCGCGTTTCTGTCCGCGGTCGCGAAGGCCCTTGATGCGCTCATAGCCGACGGCGACCGTTTGCCGCCACCATGATCCGATCTTGTATTTGTCGCCGACCAGCTTGGCGATGTCCCGATGCGAAAGTTCGGCCGCGCCGTAATGATCCAACGCGCCGACCCAGCGCTTCCATGTGCAACCGGTTGCGGCCTTGATGGCCTCGTCGCTCATGCCGGCCAGCTTCGCGTAGTCGGCGGTCGCTGCGGCCGCGACGGGTTGAGGATTCTTCGATTGCGACTTACGAATCACCTGCGCGCGGGCGGCGGTATAGGACTCGCCCGTCTTGGTCATGCGCGCGCGCACGAGGCGCTTGAGATCCTTGTTGCGAGGCATCGTCGTGTCTCCTCGAGTACACCACGGGCCACTCCCCAGCAGCGCGCCGCGGTGACGCAAGGAGTACGACATCATCCGGGAGTGTGCCCCCCTTTGCCTCGCAAGGACCCCGGCTGGGGCGGAGTCGTGGAGGTTGGGCGTGGACGTGACGCCGAACGGATACGATGATACTCAGACGTCGGCGAGGCAAGGGGTGCGGCTGTGGCTGGCAAGGCGCTCATTTGGAGGCCGCCCCTCCGTCCGCTGCCGCCTTTGCCGCGGCGATCTCGTCGCGCGCGTCGGCCAGGTCGGTGAGTGCCTTCGCCACCGCTTTCTCACACTCCTTCGTGCCTTTGTCGTCTGCCGCCCCGCAACTCGTGATTTGCAGCAGTATCTCCGCTTTCTCGACCGCAGCGTCCGCGAAGTCCAGATTGGGGTCGTGCGGCCGCTGGCCGGCCGTAGCGGCTGTCGTGCCTAGGAGGAGCACTGCGCCGCACACGGCGGCGACACGCGGTACGAGTGCCCGGGGCTGAACGGGTGACATGGAGACCTCCACTGTGGTCGAGTTCGTGGCAGCGTTGCTGCCACGTGTGACATCGTGCGCATCATCACCGCGAAGAACGATGTCGCGCGCCAATGCGGGCCATGCGCTCGCAGTGTCGGTCGCGACCGCCCCGCCGTGGTGGCTGTGTCTGGCAGTTCGCTTCCCTTCGATGAAGAGGATCTCGCCGCGAAGCTCTGCGCCTGGCCGAGCAACGAATCCAGCGCGGCCCGATCCAGGTACCGGCCGTTCAGCACCGTCGCTCGGATCTTCGCCGTGTTGCGAATGTCGTCGAGCGGGTTCGCGTCCAGAAGAATGAGATCCGCAACCTTGCCGGAGGCGACGGTTCCGAGAGAATCCGTCGCATGGAGAAACCGCGCCGGGTTGAGCGTCGCCGTGCGGAGCGCCTCGAGCGGCGTGAGACCGGATCGCGCGAGCAATCCGAGCTCCTCGTGGAGAGCATAGCCGGGAATGACGAATGGATTCGGTTCGTCGGTCCCCGCCAGGATGGGAACGCCCGCCCGCTGCATTTCACCCACGAGCGCAGCGTCTCGCTGCAGGAACGTGCTGACGAGCCTCCTGCCCTCCGCGGAGTGCGGCTGTCGTGCCCCATTGGCGGCCATCTGTAACCAGGCGGTACGAACGGCGGCGTCGACGTAGCGCAGACGCGGATCGCGCGCGAGGAGCGTGTCGGTGTTGTTCAATGCCGCGAACACGTTACGCTCGGCGAGGAGCGTCGGCACGCGCCACGTACCGTTTCGCGCGAATCGAGCGAACAACTCGGCGCATCGCGAGGAATCGAAGCTTTCGGTGGAGAGGCTGAAGAACGCCCGGTTGTTCGCGCCTCCGCGCGCGTTGGAGGTGTCCGGTTGCATCATGGCGGAGAATGCCGCCAGCACTTCCTTCGATCGGCTGGAGCAACTCGGGTACGAGGCGAAACCAAGGAGGTCATTGAGGTGCTCGATGCTGCGCTGTCCGGCATCGGACGCCTCGGCGGCGCTGAGCGAGATCGGTACGTGTCCCGCCACGGGCAATCCTTGGCGGCGCGCTTCGTCCACGATCGCCAGGTACGACTCACGCGAGAGCTGCGCGTACACTTTGATGAAATCCACGCCGTGCTGCTTGGCCAATCGGACCTTCTCGCGCGCCTCTTCCGGAGAGTGGATGGTGTACGAGCCGGCGTGCATTGGCGGCGGTCCCTCGAAGATCGCGCTCGACGCGATGATGCGCGGGCCAAGTAGCTGGCCGCTGCTGACGGCTTCCTTCCACCCCCGCACGACCGCGGCGGGAACCGGCCGGTTGACGTCGTCCTCGTCTCTCGCGCACGCGGAATCACAATCGCCCCACATGTCGCGCACGCCTGTGATGCCGTTGGCGATGAACAACGGGAACATGTTCCGGCGCGTGACGCGATCACCGACGAGGTGCACATGCATGTCCCAGAGACCCGGGATCAGGTACTTACCGGTCGCGTCCACGACGCGCGCGTCGGCAGGTGTGCGTGTTATGGCATTCGCGCCGACCGCCTGGATGCGGTTGCCGGAGATCACGACTGTTTGGTCGGGCAGCACGCGCCCACCCTCCACGTCGACGACGCTCGCGTGAGTGAACGCGAGTGTGGCCGCGGCGCGATTCGGTCGCGCGGACGGAGTCATGCCTCGGCCGATCCTCTCAACCGCCGCCTTCGGGTTCAACAGCCGGATCTTCTTGTTTTCACCGATCGTCTTCTCATCCGCGCTCTCCACGATTGCGCGGCGGAGCTCGCCGACGCTGAGCGCCGGCTTTAACGCCAGCAGCTTCGCCGCCAGGTTCACGACCTGTGGCGCCGCCATGCTGGTGCCGCTCAGCGGGATGTCGTATCCGCCAGGAAACTTGCTCAGTACCTCATAGCCGTTGGCGTAGACGTCGACTTTCCCGTAACTCGTGAATGCCGCTTCGTCGCCACCGCGATCCACCGCTGCCGCGGTGATCAGGTTCGGGAGATCGAACGCGGCTGGCACGAATTCGCTGAATTTGTTGTCCGAATCCCAGTTGCCGGCGGCCACGACGAAGAGGATGTCCGATGCATCCGCCATTGCTTCGTGCAGTGCTTTCGAACCGATCTCGAAGATCCGATGCGCCAGCTGACGCCGCTCCTCCGCCGTCCGACCCACGTTGTTTGCCTCGAGATCCCGCTCGAAGAAATCCGACCCGAAGCCCCAACTCATGTTCACGACGCGCACGCCGTGCTGCCGGAAATAGCCGATCGTCTCGCGCATCGCCTGCGCGTCACGCGCAGCTTGCTCGAGCGTCGGCGGGCGCGGCGGGATCTCGAACTCATCTGTCCCGTTTCGCGCCACCAGCATGCGCGCCGCCGGATTGCCTCGCAGCGCGATGCCGGCGACGTGCGTGCCGTGCGACCAGACCACGTACTCGCTGAGTTTTTCCTGGAACGACCTCAGCTCGGCGGGTGGAGTCGCGGCAACCTTGCGGCGAAAGGCGTCCACGTCCGCGTTCTCGAGGCCCGCCTGCATGTCGAGGACGCCCTTTACGAGCCCGCGGTACTCTGTCTCTTCGGCCCGCGTGAGCGAGAGCTGGAACAGCGTCCCGGTCGCGCGATTGCCGTCGATGTCGTGTGCGATCCCGTGCAGGTCGTCCACGTAGCCATTGCCGTCATCGTCCTTGCCGTTGTCCGGTCTCTCGCCGGAGTTGGTGAAGAGCTGACCGGGAAAGACGGTGACGTCCACGCCGGTGTCCCAGATCCCGACCACCACCGGCGCGAGATCCGTGTGGCCGTCGAGCGAGACGTCGCGTGCCGCCCAGATGTCGGGCTTCACGACCGCGTGCGCTGCCAGCGTTCGACCGAGCTCGTCGACCAGCACTTGGCGAACGGGCAAGAGCCGATCGGCCGAAACGCGCAGTCTGACGAGCGCCTGCGCGAGTTCGCGCGAGATGGATCCACTGCGTGCCGCCGGCTCGATTCGCGCCTGCACGTTGCCGAGGATGATGTTCGGTCCGAGGAGCTCGAACCGCGACTTCATCGTGGCGAGCTCCGCCTGCGTTCGCGCGTACGGCAACGTGGTGATGTCGCGGCGGAACGCGGCACGGAAGCTCGCAGTATCGAGAGTTGCGGATGGCGCGCGCGCCGATGCCGCCATCGCGCGTTCCACGATGCCGGTCGTCAAACGCACACCCGGTTTGTCCTCGATCGCGTGGATGCTGTCCTGGTAGGCGACCGCCGTTCCGTAGTCGCTGCGCAAGAGCGCCAGATCGCTGAGCGTGCCGTAGTAGCTCTTGAGTGTCGCGCGGTCGTGGATGTCGTATGTTGCGAGATCGGCGCGGAGGTCGGCTTGGAGCTGCGCCGCGAGCGCCGCGAACTGCACGCTGTCTTCAAGGAGCGCGCGCGCCGTCGTTGCAACGGGGTAGATGTGGCGCGGGAGCTGGTCGGCGCTTTGGATGCGTTGTCGCGACGCTGGAGTGAGTGTCGCGTGTTCCGCAGGTTGTCGAGCACGGCTTGATGCGCACCCCGCCCCCGATGCCCCGAGTGCCAGCGCGAGGAGGGTCGCGTACCGTACGCAGCGAGATGGTCTCGTGGCCGGACTCCGATTCCGTCGAACGTCGTTGTGCCGAGCGTCCGCCGCAGCGGAGAACAAATGCGAATCGGTAGTCATGTGGGCTCCTCAATAGGCTGCAGCCGCTCAGCGACGCTCCCGTCACTTCCTTTGCGTGTTGCAAGACTGGCCGGCGGACTTTCCCGCCGGCCAGCTATTCGAGTCTAGTATCTCGCCCACGCGCTGAGAGTGTAGTTGAGCGTCAGATCGGGTGGAACGATCTGCGTCACGGCAGTGCCGTCCGCATTCATCACGTAGATGGATGTCTGGTACATTGACACCAGGCCCGGACTCGCTCTGCTAAATCCAATACGCTTGCCATCGGGCGACCACTTCGGGCCAAAGTCGAGGCTGTTGTTGCTCGTCGTGAGTCTCGTAACCTCCGTTCCGTCGTCGTTCATGACGAAAATGCCCCCGGCGACAGTGCCACAGCTATTCCTCGTGAACGCGATCTGCTTGCCGCTCGGTGAATACGCTGGACTGCTCTCGACGCACCCGGGCGTGTTCGTGAGATTTGTCACACCGAGCGTGACGAGATCGAGGACGTAAATCTCGTCGCCCCGTCTGAACGCGACGCTCTTTCCCTTGGGCGAAGGTGCCGGCTGGACGTCGCTCGGTCCAGACGTCAGCTGTGTCACGCCGCCATCGGCACCGAGTAGAGAGACCTCGACGCCGCTCCCATTGCCACGAGCGAAGACAACCCCGGCGGCGAACCCGACGGGATCGATGTCGGTGCCGTTCGCCAGAGCGAACGTCAGACGAGTGAGGTCGGTTCCGTCGGCGTTCATGGCGTAGAGGCTGGCTTGGTATGGCTGTGTGCCGAACAGATCGCTCGCGAATACGATCCGCTTGCCATCCGGTGCCCAGGCCGGGTTCGCGTGGACCGAGCCGCCGCTCGCCAGCATCACGAGGTTCGTACCGTCGTCGTTCATGCGAGCCACATCCGAACCCACGTTGTCGGTCGCGGCCACCGTGATGAGCATCTCACTGCTCGTCGTTCCCTGCTTGCTCGCAAGGGCGTCACCCGGCGCGTCTCGCCTCGACGCCGGAGCTGTGACGGATCTCGACTGCTCGCATGCCGCGAGCGCGGCGAGTGATGCGATGATCCCAATTCGCAAATTGTGACGCATCGTGACCTCCTCTGGACGTTGAGTGTCGCTTCACGTCCTGAGAAACGAGCCATCGCTCGATTCGGGGCCATGCAGCTCGTCTTGTCTTGCGATGGCCCCTCTAGGTCTCGGCTTTCGTGTACCAATATGCGGGGCGTCCCGTCGCCGCGTCGCCGGGAAGTCGCGGAACACGGACCAGTTCGCTCTAGTCGTCAGCGCAGAGGCGTCTTCGTGAACGTGACAGCGCACGCTCGTCACCGCATATTCGGCCCGAGACTCTCGACCGAAGCGGTACGGTGTCAGACGAGAACGAGATCACGACTCTGCTCGCCGCGATGCGCGATGGCGATGCGACGGCGATGGACCGGCTCTTTCCGCTGGTCTACCGCGAATTTCACGCACGCGCACACCGGCAGCTCGCGCACCGCCGGCCGGGCGACACGCTCTCGACCACCGCCCTCGTCCACGAGACATACCTCAAGCTCGCGGGCAGCAGCAACCAGTCGTACAACGACCGTATCCACTTCTTCGCAGTCGCTTCGCGCGCAATGCGACAAATTCTCGTCGACTACGCGCGCCGCTCGTCTGCGCATAAACGCGGTAGCGGGCACGTGGTGACGCTCGAGCCCGACGTGATTGGCAATCCTGATCGCGCGGACGAACTAGTCGCGCTCGACGAAAGCCTCGAGCAACTCGAGCGACTCGACCCACGACTCGTGCGCATCGTCGAGCTTCGCTTCTTCGGCGGGTTGTCGGTAGAGGAGGCGGCGGACGCGTTGAACGTTTCGCCGCGCACGGTCAAGCGCGATTGGCAGAAGGCGCGCGCGTTTCTGTATCACGCGATTCGATCCGAAGACGAAAGCCACGCACTGAATTAACCGACTGGCGCGGCGAACGGCCCCGCGCACCCTCAAGCGCCGTTCATTCGGGTGGTCATGCGAAGCTTCACTCCCGAGCGCTGGCAACGGCTGGCACCAATTCTCGATGAGGTCTTCGACCTCCCGCTCGAGGCGCGGGTCGACTATCTCGATCGTGCCTGCGCCGGCGATGCCGAGCTTCGCGCCGACGCCGAGGCACTGCTCGCCGCCGAGCTCGACTCCGTGGATTTCCTCGAAGGTTCGCTCGACGAATACGTGCAGGGCTTCTCGGGCGATGAGGCATCGCCTGCCGGCCAATCAATAGACGACATCGCAATCGAAGATCTCGAATCGGGAACGCTGATCGGACCGTACCGCGTGATCGGCGAGCTGGGGCGCGGCGGGATGGGCACGGTCTACGTCGCCGAGCGTGCCGACGGGCAGTTCGAGCAACGCGTGGCGCTCAAGCTCGTGCGGCGTGGGCTCGACACCCTCGAGGCGCACCGGCGCTTTCTCGCCGAGCGGCAGATCCTCGCCCGCCTGAGCCATCCCAACATCGCTCGTCTCATCGACGGCGGCATCGCTCCCGATGGGCGTCCGTGGTTCGCCATGGAGCTCGTGGACGGTATTCCGCTCACGCGGTACTGCGACGAACAGCGGCTCGACCTCGAGCGCCGCCTCGGCCTGTTCATCGAAGTCGGCGAGGCGGTGCGGTACGCGCATCAGAACCTCATCGTGCATCGCGACCTCAAACCGTCGAACATGCTGGTGACCGGCGACGGACGCGTGAAGCTGCTCGACTTTGGCATCGCGAAGCTGATCGAAGAGGGCCAGGCCGTCGCGACGGGAGACGCGCCGTCGACGCCCGAGACGCGTACCGGGCTTCGCATCATGACACCGGAGTACGCCGCGCCCGAGCAGGTGCGCGGCGAGTCGGTGACGACTGCCACGGACGCCTACTCGCTCGGCACTGTCCTGTACGAGCTTCTCACCGGCCACCGTGCGCACCGCTTCGAGCGACGCACGCCGGCCGAGTACGAGCGCGTCGTGTGCGACACGGAGCCAATACGCCCGAGCGACGTCGTCGCGCGTCTAGCGGCGGTCTCCGCAGTCAACGGCGCGGCTCCGGACGACGTGTGGACTGCGCGTGGCGTCGATCGCGCCGCCCTCCGTCGCAGGCTCAGCGGCGACCTCGACACAATCGTGCTGCACGCGCTGGCGAAGGATCCTGCGCGACGCTATCAGTCGGTTGAAGCGCTGCTCGACGACATTCGTCGCTACCTCGCCGCACTTCCCATTCGGGCGCGGAAGGACACCCGCGCATACCGCTTTCGCAAATTCGCCCGCCGCCACCGCATCGGAATCGCAGCCAGCGCTGGGCTCGCGCTCGCGGTGCTGGCGGGCGTCGGCGCCACGCTGTGGCAGGCCCGAGCCAAAGCGCGCGAGGCGGCAAAGGCCGAGGAGGTGAAGAACTTCGTGGTCGGTTTGTTCGCGCTGGCGGATCCGACGGAGTCTCGTGGCCGCGACATCACCGCGCGGGAGCTGCTCGCGCGCGGCGTGCAGCGGGTCGATTCCGCGCTCGGCGCGCAGCCCGCAATTCGGGAAGAGCTGCTCGGCGTACTTGGAAAGATCAATCAGCAGCTTGGCTTCTACGCCCAGGCCGACACGCTCCTCGCGCGCGCGGTCGACGTGGCGACCCGAGTCTACGGACCGAGCCACCGGGAAGTCGCGGCCCGTCTCACCGAGCGCGGTGCGGTGCTCAAGGAGCTCGGTCAATTCGCTGTTGCCGAGTCGCTGCTGAATCGAGCGCTGGTCATTCGGCGGCGGACACTCGGACCCGATCACGTCGATGTGGCGAAGACGACCGCCGAGCTGGCGAGCGTTCTGTCCAACGAGGGCAAGGCGGAACGCGCGGAATCCCTCTATCGCGCCGCAATCGATATCCACAAGGGTCGTCTCGGACCGGACGCGCTCGAGCTCTCGACAGACTACGACAACCTTGCTGTGCTCCTCGACGAGCAAGAGCGCTTCGAGGCCGCCAACGCGATGTACCGCCAGGCGCTCGCCATTCGCCAAAAGAAGCTCGACCCCGGACATCCGGAGGTTCTCAATCTCCTTGGCAACATCGTCGGGAACCTGGAGAGTCTGGGCCGCTATACCGAGGCCGAGTCACTCGCCCGCGTCGTATTGGCCGGCCGCCGAAGACTCTATCCGAGCGGCATGCATCCCGACCTCGCCTATTCGATCCACTCGCTTGGCAACATTTACGAGATGGAGGGCCGTTGGGCGGAGGCCGAGTCGCTCGACGCCGAGGCGCTCACGATCCGGCGGCGCACGCTCGGTACAGACCATCCGATGACGATGGCGACGCTCAACAACCTCGCAATCGTGCGCTACCGGATGGGCGATTTGTCCGGCGCCGAGTCGGCCTTCCGCGAAGCGCTCACTGTCTGGAGCGGCAAACTCGGCACGGGCCACCGGTACACGCTTCGCGCGATGAGCAACCTCGGTGCGGTGCTGGGCGACGCGGGGAAGTACACCGAGGCCGAGCAATTGCTGCGCGCCGTTGTACGGGCGAGGCGCGCAGCCGGCGATTCGACCGATGATCTTGGGGCAACGCTCAGGAACCTCGGCCTGCTGTTCTATCGTACCGGTCGTTTCGCCGACGCGGAGCGAACGCTTCGCGAAACCCTCTCGATCTACAGGCGTGAGTTGTCCAAGGGCCATCCCCGTCTGGCGGAGGCGCTCACCGCACTCGGCCAGGTGCTGACCGCTCGCGGACGGGCGCAGGAAGCAGAGCCGCTGCTCCGCGAAGCAATCACGATTCGCGAGACGAAGCTGGGAAACAAGGATCTGCGAACAGCCGAAAGTCGCGAAGCGCTCGGCGTGGCGATGGCGGCACTCGGGAGACGCGCCGAGGCCGAGTCGCTCGTCGCCTCCAGCTGTCGCACGATGGCGGCGGACCGGTGGGGCACCCGCCAGGCGCGTCAATGCGAGAGTGATCTGCGTGCGGTCGGTCGAACCGGCCGAATGACGCCGTGATCGCGCGCGGTGCCGCGCCGCCATGCTCCAGCGCATGCATTTGGCGTAGCTACCGGCGTTCGTTCTATGCCGGGTCCCGATGGACGCTGGCTGGCGAAAATGCCGGAGTGCACACGGCGACGTACTCCGCGCCGTCCGGCTCGGGGCTGCTATAACGGACCCACTCGCCGGGAGCCGTCACCACCGCCTGTCCCGCCCGCACGTCGAGCGCACCGCCCTCGTATTCGACGCGCAGCAGTCCGCGCAGCACGACCGTCACCTCTTCGAACTGCGGCCTCTGTCCCGGTTCCACCCAACCTCCGGGCGACACCATGCGCGCCACGCTGAGGTGCGCATGCCCCGAGTTCACGCGGCCGGCGTATTCCTCGATCTGTTTCGGCTTGTTGCCCGCCGCGGCCACAACGGTCGGCTGTGCGATCAATCTCGGCATAATAGAAATGTGAATGAACCGGTACGCCCTCACCCCACCGTCGGAAACCCGAGGTTCTTCCCTCG
>DATJHY010000079.1:0-32746 GCA_035493635.1 Gemmatimonadaceae bacterium
TCCACGAGGAGGACGTAGATGCGATCCTCATCCCGCAAGCCGAGCGCGCGACGGAACGGTGACTTGTCGATGTACAGCGTGACCGTTGCCGCGCGCACAGCGCGGTCCGGAATCCCCGCTCGCATGCCACCGTCGATGAACGAACGCATCAACCGGTAACATCGGCCGAGAGTGGGGAGCTCGTAGACTCGCAGGCTGGTATTGGCTTGAGCGATCCGATTCAGCAAAGGCATCCACGTATCCACGTCGTGCTCAACTCACCGGAAATGCGTGATATCCGGCGACCGTCCCTTATGCCCGGATCGCCTGCGGAGACGGGTCTGCCGACGCAGGTAATCGACGAAGGCGCGCCTCCCACCAAAGCGGAGCAGGAGATCCTCGACCTCTCCAGAGAGAAGTGGCGCTGGATGTCGGAAAAGAAGGCCGACACGCTCGCCGCGCTCTTTCATGACAAGGCGGTCTTCGTCCACATGGGTGGGAGCTGGGGCAAGAGTCAGGAAGTCGAGATCATCCGGAGCGGCGGGATCCACCACAAGCACGCCGAGATCTTCGAGTCGTCGGCCCGGATCATCGACTCGACCGCGATCGTGCTGAGCAGAATTCGTCTCGACGCCGTCGTCGGCGGCAACGAGGTCACCAACCCCTTCATGGTGACGGAGGTCTACGTGCGCGAAAAGGGCGCGTGGAAACTGGTGTCGCTTTCGTTCACGAGGCTGCTCGATTAGTAACCGCGGTGATATAATCGATGAGCGGAGACGATCAGGGGCGGAGGGGAAATGCAGCAACGAAGGCTTGGACCAAGTGGATTGGAAGTCTCTACGAGAACCGCGGCGCCACGAACGTAGCACTCACCACTAACGACTTGGACCAAATCCGGAAGGCCACGGCAAGTATCACTGTACACGGTGCGCGATACCCTGAGCACCTGCAGCGACGCGTGGGTCAGTGACGACGGCATCGCGGCGCCCGCGCGTGATCTGCCACATGGCCGCGTCGCTCGATGGACGCATCGTCGTCGACAGCTGGCCGGACTCCGTGGCCGCTGCCGTGCGTAGGGAATACGACGAGCTGCACGCGAGCTTCGGTGCCGAGGGGTGGATGTGCGGGCGCATAACGATGGAACCGTTCGCGAAGGGCGTGCGTACTGACGCCGAGTTGGCGAAGGAGTATCAGGGAACTGTTCCGCGTCCCGACTTTCGCGCCGAAGGTACACTCGAGACCTTCGCGTTCGCGATCGATCCACGCGGGCGGCTCGCGTGGGAGTCGAACGAGATCGCCGGCGACCACGTCGTCGCGATCGTCTCCGAGCGTGTGTCCGATGAGTACCTCGCATTCCTTCGTGCGAGGGGTGTGTCGTATATCTTGGCCGGAAAGCGAGATGTCGACTTGTCGCTCGCACTGGAGCGGATCGGAGAGCGCTTCGGCGTGCGGACGCTGATGCTCGAGGGCGGGGGCCGTATCAACGGCGAGATGCTCGCCGCGGGGCTGATCGATGAAGTGAGCGTTCTCATCGCGCCAGCAGTCGATGGGCGTCGGGGCACACCGGCGCTCTTCGATGTCCACAACGATGGGCCATCGCACCGACTCGCACTCGCGCATGTGGAGCGGCGCACGAGCGACTTGATCTGGCTGCGATACCACGTCGAGCCAGAGCCGGCCAAGCCACCTGGCGGCGTCGGCTCGAACCGGTGAATGACCGTGTTCCAGCGGTGAACCGTCGCCGCGGTCCTCACCGAAGGTGGTGATTCCGATTAGCTTTGGTGATGACCGGCGAGCAGCTCATGCTGCTCCCTCTGGTTCCCAGGACGCGTGGTCGCGCTGGATTCCCGAGCCTTTCTGGTCAGCTCGCTCGTGGAATCGCAGGGGGCACCATGCGCAAGCAGTCCCGCCCGTTCGCCGAGTATCGAAACTCCCGCCTGTGGTCCGCCGTGGAGGCGTCGATCACTGAGCTGATCGCCACTCGTGAGGTAACGGTCAACACCGCGCCCGACTACGTGATCGGCTATTTGTGTCGAGAGCTCGTCGCCAAGAACCTCGTCGTCGACGCTGGGTCTGAGCCATGATCATCGCGCCCATCGTGGCGGCCATCATTGGCTCGGTTGCCGGAGCCGGCTAGGGCGAGCTGCTTCGGGGCCGTGATCCGCGCGCGTTACGCCGGATGGCGCACGAACAGTCCGCGGCTGCGCGTTTCGTTGTTGACGAGCAGCCAGCGCAGCCAGGCGTTCACCAGACCAGATGGACCGTGCAAGAGCATGTACTGAGCGCCGGCACGCGTCTTCTCCGCTGATTCGCGACGGTGGAAGACGGCGTGCAGCTCGGCCTCCGCGGTGATGAGCTGGTCGTCGACGAGCGTGGCCATCCAGCGCGCGTTGATGTGACCCGGGATCTTCATGTCGACTCCTTCACGTTTTGTGGCGAAAGGTGATGCGTCCCCGCGCGAGATCGTAGGGAGACACGGCGACCGTCACGCGGTCGCCCGCGATGATGCGAATGCGGAACTTGCGCATCTTGCCCGCGGCAGTGGCGAGCAAACGGTGGCCATTGTCGAGGTCGACGCGGAACATGGCGCTCGGCAGCACTTCGGAGACGACGCCGTCCATCTCGATGGCTTCTTCTTTCATCGCGCGGCCCGCTTGCGCGCCTTCTCGCGGACGCGCTGCGCGGCCTTCGACTTGATTTGTCGCGCCTCGCTCGGCTTCACGTGATGGCGCCGGCGGCGCAGCTCCCGCAGGATGCCCGACTTTTGCATCTGCCGCTTGAACGCCTTGAGCGCCCATTCGATCCGATCGGTCTCGTCGAGCACGATGGCGGGCATGATACCTCTGTAATTAGCGACGTGTGATGTCGTGACGTGTCGCGTCGCGAAGGGCAGCGCTCAATCGTGCGCGATGATGAACGGGCGAACCAGCAAGCCGGCCGTCGGCACTATGAGCAGCAGCGCGAGCGATCGCGGCAGCACGATGCGGATTCCCCACATCAGTGCCGCGAGCGGAAGGAGCCTCGTGACGAGCTGAAACGACGGGCGCCGCGCATCCGGGCCGACGAACGGCTCGACTGCGCGGCGCCAGTCCGCTCCCGCTCTGGGAGCGACCGGTTGAGTCAACGAGCCAACTTCGTCACGTTCTCGGCGGCCGGGCCTTTCTGGCCCTGCACGATATCGAACTCGACACGCTCACCATCGGTGAGCGTCTTGAAGCCGTCACCCTGAATGGCGGAGTGATGAACGAAGCAATCCTTCTGTCCACTCTCGGGTGTGATGAAACCGAAACCCTTGGAATCGTTGAACCACTTGACGGTGCCAGTCGTGTGCATTGTCCTGCTCCCTCTCGGTAATGTGCTGTGTGGGGAGTGCGGAGCATTTCCGGACCGCCGACACAACGATCGTTCTAGCTTCGCGCTAGAAGCCCTCGCGATGGGCGTCCCGCGAATTGCGGGAGGATTCGAATCATTCGCGGCGGAACGCAAAAAGGCCTGCTCGCAATTCGGCAGGCCCCAGAAAACGTTCGGAACGTGTCCACGCGCGACGCGCGTGTTTCGCTTGTATGGAAAGCTAGCGGCGCGCGAGCAAACTCGCAACCGCCACGAAGGATTGACGACGGTCAACGACGCGTCGAAGACACGTCCAGCCAGTCGGCAACGAGATCCGCGGTCGACCGCACCGGCCCGTCTGCGTCGTCGACGCACCACCCCCAGTGTTCCGC
Organism: Gemmatimonadaceae bacterium; assembly: GCA_035493635.1. Lineage (GTDB taxonomy): Bacteria > Gemmatimonadota > Gemmatimonadetes > Gemmatimonadales > Gemmatimonadaceae > JAQBQB01. The sequence goes on from DATJHY010000079.1 coordinate 3,702, forward strand.
GTCAGATGCTTCGGGGCGGTACACGCGCTCACGCACTGGATGCGCCGAGCGGAGCGCGGCAACGCCGCGTGTCTCGTTCTCGACTCCGGCCCATTGGATCACGAGAAGACGTCCGTCGGCGATCGTGAGCGCTTGTGCACCGACCGCGCCCACCCACGAGAAGCTAATGCCGACGTCGGCCATGCGCGCAATCAGCCGATGCGGCAGGACGTGCATCTCGAATTTCGCTTCAGGCTCGCGGACGCGCCGTCGCTCGAGTTCCGGCGCGAGCTCCGCCACGATGGCGGCCAGTTGCTGGCGCAGCGCCGTTTGAGCGCGGGTTTGCTCCAGATACGGTGCCGGGCCATCGCGGCGAAAGCCAGGCGATGCTGGCGCCGGATCGCTCGTCCCGACGTGGTGCGGATCGGCCGATTGGGCGACCTCAGTTCTGAATGTCATCACGACGCCCCCCCGAGATCCTGACGCGAGGTTGATCGATACGCGCTCCGCCCGCATGCGCGCGCACTTCCCCGCGGCTGCGTTCACGACTCATGGCGAGGCGTCCCGCCACCTGAAGCATCCGGCCCAAGCGCACGGGCTTCACGAGGTACGCGTCGGCCCCGGCGGCGAGCGCCCAATTACGATCGTCGTCCGACGCATGGTCCGAGACGACGAGAATCTTCATGTGGCGGAGCGCGGGCTCGCGCCGGATCGCCCGGACAAGACAGCGTTCGGCCGGCGTCGCAAGATAGAGCTCCGTAATGAGGAGATCGATCTGCGACCGCATGGCCATCGACAGAGCGCCGCCCGCATCGGTGGATTCGCGAACGTGGAACCCCATCGCGGCGAGGCCGCTTCGCCACGACTCGCGCAGCGGCAGGTCGGGCTCCACCACGAGAATCGTTCGCTGCTGTCGCACGGCGTCCTCGGTGGGTCAAGGAACGCTGGATCGAATCGACTCTCGAGAGCCAGCTGGCCGCGCGTCGCTGTGGGAGCGCCAGAAGACTGGGGAAAGGAGCGGCCACAAGGCCGCTCGCCAGCACGAAGGGAACTTAACCCGCGGACCGCGGTGCCGCTCCGGTGACTCAGAAGACCAAGCTCACGGCGTACAGCTCGGCTTCGGGCAAGGTACGCCAATCAGCGGGAAAGACGCGTACGCTTCGAATCACGGCTTCGTTCTCGAAGATTAGGCAAGCACGCACCTGGCCGCCCGGGCTCGTCCAGGCCGCTTCGCGGACGACCCATTGCATTCCGCCGCCCTCGATCGTTCGAGGTCCTTCGACGTACGATCCGCGGGACAGAGGCATGACACTCGGCGAATAAGGCGTCCGCCAGAAACCGCCGGTATCAAAGCTCGGCTGGTGAGGTACATCCGAGGACGAGTATGTCTGCTGCACATCCGATGCCCGACAACCTCCTGGCGTCACCAAGGCCGCGAGACACATCGAGCACGAACCTCACGGACTGCAAAAAACGGTAGTCCGGTCCCCGCGCTAGATTGTCTTCTGCTGGCGGGCGTTCCCGTAGCCGCCCGCTTTGGTGCCCTGTCGCGACAGCGCGCAGTGACCCCGAGCCATCCGTGGTCAGCAACTTTCGACCATCCAGGAGGCACCATGGACCGGCTCCCGCCCGCGCGCGCAGCCACGCGTACGCTTGCCCAGCACCTCGATGCGCGCGACCTGCGCGCAGCGATCGTCGAAGCGCTGGCCAGCGCTGAGGTCCGTGAGCAGACGTTGCGCGATGCCGTCTGGACGTATGTGCGTGCCGAGCGTGAAGTGGGCGTCGCTCCGGGCGTGGTGATCCTGGCGCTCACCGACATGGTGGAGCTCGCGCGGATCGACCCAAAGGTTCGTCCCGCGCGCACGCGCGATCTGATCCTCTGGTGTGTGGAGGCGTTCTTCGGTCATCTCGGCGGAGACGGCGTCGTCCATGTGCCGACGAGCGGCGAATGAGCGTCGCGATGCGCCCGCCATCATCGGTCTTCGAGAGAGTTCTGCGGCGCGCCGTGAACGTAGGTCAACGGTTCCCAGCGGCCGTCGCTGCGCCGAGAGAGATTTCGCGCCAACCGTTCGCGCCAGTCGGCGTAGAACGACTCACTGGGCCGCGCCACGTCGCGGGACGGATACGCTGGATCCTGGTGCGCGATCTCCGTCGGCGTTGCGAGCGGACGTCGCATGGACGACCGGTGCGTGTCGCGCGGATCGTCGCTCATCGAAGCGTCGCTCATCGGTTGGACGCCGGTTCCGGCAAGCTGCGCGGTTCGGGGATCGGCCGAAGGACAACGCAGCCCAGGTAACTGAAATACGCCTCGGCGCACCAGCGCATGATTTGCCTCAGTCGTGCGCGACAGACCGACCGCGGCGCCAGCGCAGCGTCGGCCACGAGATCAACGAGCGTGGTGATGACTTTGCCCGGCGAGGCGCCGGCACGGCGCTCGGTGGCGACGAGCATCCAAACATCGTGTCGCAGCCCAAGTTCGTCGATCGGCACGGCGGAGAGTGAGGCGGCCACCGCGAAGCGAAGGTCTGCCGCGTCGGCGAGCACGGGCACGCCGCGAATCAGGACCGCGGGCGCTCCTGGTTGGCGGCTCATCGTGCGCCACTCAGCTTGCCCACGACCTCGAGAAGCCGCGCCGCGCCATTCCGTTTGAGCACATACGCATCGGCTCCTGACGCTGCCGCCCATGCGCGGTCTCTCGCTCGGCCGTGCGTCGTATACGCCATCACCTTGGCGCGACGGCGCGGCGACCGAGTGCAGATCGCGCTGAGTAGGCAACGACTCCCGCGGTTCCGCAGGTACAGCTCGGTCACTACGAGCGTGATCCGCGGATGATCGATCAGGGAGAGCGCATCGTCGGCGCCGCTGGTCGCGACGACCGTGTATCCGTCGGCTTCGAGCGTCGAGCGAAGCGACGCACGCGCGTCGGCATCCGGCTCGACGATGAGAACGGTTTGGTCCGCGGTACGGCGCATGGCGCTCCCGATGAGAGGACATGCTGGACCAAGAGAGGCTCTCGGGTCGCGAGATCGTAACGGCCTCGAGACCAGGGGGAGGTGGCACACCGGCCACGCACCAGCAGATGTAATATAGCCAGCGGAGAGCGATTCATCTTGGCGTGGCCCATGCAGAGGCGCCTACGGAATCGATCGCCGCAGTAGATGACTCGGAATTGAGGCTGACGCCCAGCCGCGTCCGGCTCGATCAATCCATCGCCGCTGGCGATCAGGTTTTCGCCGACGCCGCGATTCGCCTTTACCTCACATACTGGAATCGCTGTCGCCCCATGCCGAAAGGAGGAGGCGATGAGACACACGCGCGTCGTCGTCGTTGGCTACGGCGGACCCGATCAGCTTCGCGTCATCGACGAAGAATGCCCCGAGCCGAAGCGCGGCGAAGTTCGGGTGCAGGTGCTCGCGGCCGGCGTCTCCGCTCCCGACATCATGGCCCGCGAGGGCATTCACCCAGAGACACCGCGCGTGCCGTTCACGCCGGGGTGGGACCTGGTTGGTGTCATCGATCGGCTTGGCGACGGCGTGTCCGGATTCGCGATGGGTCAGCTTGTCGCGGCGATGCCGGTCCACGGCGCCTACGCGCAGTACGTCTGCCTGCCGGAACGCTACCTCGTTCCTGTGCCGCCGGAGCTCGACCCAGCCGAGGCAGTGAGCGTCATCCTCAACTACGTCACCGCGTACCAGATGATGCACCGCACGGCCAACGTCAGCCCGGGCCAGCGCGTGCTCATTCACGGCGCGGCAGGCGGCGTGGGCACGGCACTTCTCCAACTCGGTCGCCTCACGGGCCTCGAGATGTACGGCACCTGCTCGGCGAGGCAGGCTTCAGCGGTGTCAGAGCTCGGTGCCGTCCCGATCGATTATCAGACGCAGGATTTCGTGACGGAAATCCAGCGAGTCACCGGCAACGGCGTGGACGCGGTGTTCGAGAGCATCGGTGGCAAGCACACGTGGCAGTCGCGCAAGGCGCTGCGTCGCGGCGGTGTCGTCGTGGCGTATGGACTCACCGGCTCGCTGCGCGGCGGCAGACTTGCTTCGGGCCGTTCAGGCGGACGTCATCGCTACCGTGCCATAAGCGGCTATCTGCTTTACATGGCCGCGGGCGCAATTCTCCCCGGCCGCAAGCGCGTCGTTCCTTACAGCATCCAGACGCTGATGCGGCTCAAGCCGGCGATGTTCCGACAGGACCTGACGACGCTCTTCGAATTGCTGCAGCAGCAGAAGATCAAGCCGGTCGTCGCCAGACGACTTCCACTCACCGAAGCGAGGCGCGCGCACGAATTGCTCGGCGAGGGAGGCGTGACGGGCAAAATCGTGCTTCTGCCAACAATGCGCGTGCCCGCTGCGCCCTCAGTGGCAACTCCGCCGGCGCCTCTTGTGTCGCATCAGTGAGTCATCGCATCACAACCGCGCCGCCATGAGCGGCGCGAGCGCGCGCTTGACCGCTCGCGCCACCGGGCGCACCAGTGGCTGCCGCACCACCGCGTTGAGAAGCGAGCCAACTCGCTCCGCATTCCGGCGCTGCTTCGCCCCGCGCTCCATCGCACGGACCAACGCCTGAGGAACGTCAATGTCGACGACCGCCGTGTCGCTCGTCGGCGTGTCGATGGCGGTCCACGCCCGCTGAAACTGCTCATAAAACGATGCGCGTGCCGAAGCGATCATCGCCCTGTACTCGACGACCTCCGGCTTTCTGGTCTTGTTCCGGTTCGGCCCCCGGCCAATCGTTGGATTCGTGTTGATCTCCCAGAGCTGCGGCCGGCCGCCGAGGATCCCGTAGTCGATTCGGCCATAGTCGATCCGCGCGAGGGCGAACATCTCGCGGATCCACGTTTCGTGCGGGTTGGTTTCGCAGTAAGCCAACTCTTGCTCGGCGCGCACGCGGTCGAAGATTCGCCGTTCCCATTTCACCATCCAGTCGCGGCTCTGCTCGAGGGCCTTGGGGAGGATGCGGTCGCCGACCTTGAACGCGGAGAACTTCCGATACACTCCGTGTTCGTCCTTCGTGTCCGCGAACTCCACGACGATCAACTCGCGACGCGAGACGCCGCCAGCCGCGAGTGATGCGAGTGCGTCCACCAGCGCACGTGGCGACTCGAGGAGCGGAGTGAGGTTGCCGACATGCTGGTTGGCGAACCTCACGAACACCGGGTAGCGCAGCGCCTCGGCGGAAATGGTTGGGACGTCGGCGGGCCGCGCTCCGTCGTGAGACCCGAACCGGACATCGGTCGCCGGCCAGACTCGATGGTCGTTGACGCCAGCGCGGTGAGCCGCGCGGAGAAGATCCGTTCGCAGGAGCACCTGCCGCGGATCGTTCATCAGCCGAACGCCGGCGTGCTCGGCGCAAAGCCGCTCGGCGACACGCGTCGCCAGTTCGCGGCCGGGCGCGTCGAGCTGATCGAGCTCGGTGAACACCCACGTCCCGAGCGGCAAGCGTCGCGACCGCGCGAGCGCGTCGTACAGCACGATCCGAATCCTGTCCGCGAGTGTTCTCCCGTCCTCGGCGAGGTAGAAGCGAATCGAGAAGCTGCCCTTTTCGGTGACGACGAAATGGATCACGGGCGGGCCGGGTCGGTCGTCGCGGTCGGGGCGGGTGCGCGCCAAGCACTCACCGCGCGCGAGCCGTAGTACACCGCGATGCCTAGTGCCACGATGCCGAGGCTGGGCAGCAGATTGGCCGGGCGACGGAAGAGTTCATTGCCGAGCATGGCCAGCGAAAAGAGCACGAACGCAGCCGGCACGAACGGGTAGCCCCAAGCGCGACAGAGCGGCGCGAGCTCCGGTCGGCGGCGGGGCAGGAGGAACACGGTGGCCACGGCGAGCGTGATGAACGGCCAACGTCCGAGCACGAAGATTCTCGTGAGCTGCTCGAAGGTGTGCGTGAACACGGCCACGAGGCCGAGGGACATGTTGAGCAAAAGCGCGATGTGTGGCGTTCCACGACGTGGATGCACCGCGCCCACCGAGCGGAAGAAGAGGCCATCGTTGGCCATGGCGTACCACACACGCGGGCTCGCCATGATCGATCCGTTGAGCGCTCCAAACGTCGACAGCATGACCAGCGCCGCCACGAACACCGCGCCGCGCGATCCGAGCGGCGCGGTGGCCGCGGTCGCCGCGACGAGCGTGGACTTCGCCACCGCCGGAAGAGGCAAAACGTAGAGGTACGCGGCGTTGATGATCAAATAGACCGGCACGATGATCGCCATGCCCGCAAAGAGCGCCCGCGGGTACGTCCGCACCGGATCCTTCACCTCGCCAGCCACATACGTGAACTCGAGCCAGCCGGTGTAGGTCCATAGCACGGCGATGAGCGCCGTGAAGAAGCTCGAGGCAGTCAGTCCGCCCCACGCGATCGGTTGAGCGAGCGCGCCGTGCGACCGATCTCCGAGGGCGAAGATCAGCACCGCGAGGATCGCGAGTGCGAGGACCTTCGCAACCGTTGACGCTGTCTGCAGGGTCACTCCCCAGGGCACGGACCGGATGTTCGCCGCGGTCAACGCAACGACGAGCGCTCCGGCAATGAGGTGCACCTGGCCGTCGGTGACCGACGCAAAGGCACGCGTGTACTCGGCGAAGATCAACGCGAGGGCCGCGAGACTCGCCGGACCCGTGACGAGCATCTTGACCCAGCCGTACAGGAAACCGACGAGCGGCCCGTACGACTCGCGCAAAAAGACGTATGTGCCGCCTGAGCGCGGCAGTGCCGTCGTCATAGCGACGATCGGCAACGCGCCAGCGAGTGCGACGGCGGCGCCGACGAGCCAGATGATCGTGATGCCGCCGACAGAGCCGATCTGCGTCGCGACGGTGCTGGGGATTCGGAAGATTCCGCTCCCGATCGCGAGGCCGACGAGAAGCGACGTCAACCCCACCACGCCGAGTTGGCGTGACAGCCGCTCCGTCGGCATCTGGCGGTCGGCGGTTGTGGACTCGGCGTTGCTCATCGGCGTGCGGGCCTCGCTCGGGGAGCCCAACTTAGCCTTCTATGAACACCTTGTCGAGTCCGACGCGAGTGTCACGAAATGCGCCAGCATCAGCCCGCGATACTGATGAGGGGCCGCCAGCGGCGATCGAACAGCATCCGCACGTTGAACTCGCCGGCGGCAATTGGCTCGTACGGGTCGTATACGAGGAACCGGTCGCCAATCGCGACGACCACCACGCGCCTCGGCGGACTATCCCGCCCGCCGTACGCGCGGCCGGCTCTCTCGCACAGGCGCTCATCACGCACGAGCATCGGCACGGGCGGCGTGTCGCCTGTCGGCAAGTGAAATCCGCGGCGGGCTTCCGCGCTTGCGTACTCGCGGGCGCGCTCGACGGCCGCGCTGATTACAGCAGAATCGGTGACGCACGCGGACTCTCCCGCATGGCGGAAACGGTGAGGGCGACAGTTGTGGGCGTTGCGGTAGCCGTCATCGAACGCCTCGAGCGATACGCCGAGCGTGTCCGTGCCAGCGGGGCGGGCCGTGACCGTGTCCGTGCGACCGTAATAGCCAAAGCGCCGGGTAACGAGCACATACCGCCCCGGTCGCAGGCCCCTGAAGATGCGCACCGAACGCGTGTCCGGTGACGCAGCCGGCCCGTTGGGCGTTGGGCGTACGCCTAACGGCCAGAGAGTGACCTGCGCGCCTCCTGTGGGCTGGGTTGAGTCGAAGGCCGCCACCCGCACCACGAGTGTGCTTGTGCCCGCGGAGTCGAGGTCCGGGGGACCTGCTGACACGCGCACCCGGCAGCCTACGGCCGGTACGAAGCGCGATTCCCAGTTGTCGGTCAAGGAACGCGTGCCCGCGATCGGCCGTGCGCAGGCCGCGCCGGCAAGCGCGATCACGGCCGCTGCTACTCCACTCGAGTACAACAACGGTTGCGAGTGCACGACAACTTGACGATCAGACGCGAGCAGGGCAACGAGCACCCTGCAAACTAAGCTTCCTCATATAACCAGCCAACGAGCATCGTCGCGAGAGACACTCTATTTCACAGCATCCGTCAGCGCGTCAGTGTGGCGTGCGCCGCGGCGCGGGATCTTCCATCCGCACGCGCGCATCCGCCAGCGCCGGCGGGAGCGCATCGACAATCGCGCGCTGACTCGGCTCATTGAGCTCGAGATTCTCGAGAAACGACGCGAGGACGACGTCGCGCACGCCTGCGTCGCCCCGCTGGAAGTGGTCGGCGATCACGTCGATCACGGCGCGGCCGGCACCGGTGGGGCCGATCTCGCACAGCGAACGGGTCACATCCGCCATGAACACGTGCGGGAGAAAGATCTCGTGGTCGGCCATGTGCTGATCGAGCACGTGGTCGATGGCGGGTTGGGCGGCGCGCAGATCCGCCACGAAGTCATGAATGGTCGTCATACCGGTCATGGCCCTCAGAGAGCGGTTGGTACGGCGGTTCTTCAGGAGAAGGGTAGCGAGGCGACGGTCACGGCGAGAGTGGCCAGATCGTGAGATCGCGCAATGGCGTTCGCGTCATTCGACCGCGCATCGCCCGAACGGTCGAGTCGAGCTCCAGCAGCTCTGTGCGACTCAGATCGAGTCCGTGCTCCTCGGGCTGATCGACGGTCCCGACGGGATAGTCGCGGTACGGCGTGCGGCTGTTTTCGATGTGCGCACCAAGGAAGTGCGTCACCTGATGAGTGCGCGCAAATTGCGCGAGTCGGTCGATGCTTCGCGCGAACGCGGCGGTGTCGCGGACGTACAGCCGACCGGGATAGAAGGTGTCGCCCGTCAGCAGAACGCCGGTGCGCCGATCGTAAATCGCAATACTGGCGGGCTGATGTCCGGGGATCGCGAGAACGTCGAGCACGCGACCGCCCAGGTCGAACGTGGTCGTGTCGTCCGGCCAGTGGTGAATCCCGAAGAACGCGCGCACCGCTGCCGAGTCGCGTCCGACGACGGTTGTGCGCGGGCGGCCGACGAACTGTGAATCGCCCGCGACATGATCGCCGTGGCCGTGGCTGTGCGCGACGACGAGATCGATTGATTGCCGGTGATGTCGAGCGAGCCAGGCGCGGATCAACGTATCGACGGGCGTGGCCACATCGACGTGACCGGCACCGGTGTCCAGGAGGAGCGCTCGCTCATTGCCGAATACGAGATAGAGAAACGGCTTCTCGTAGTTCGTGCACGCCGCCTGGCGAAGGATGTAGAAATCCGCGTTGTACGCCCGCACGCGAAACGGTGAGACGCCGGCACAATCCGCGCCGCCGGCGTACCAATTGACGTCTAGCGTTCCCCGCTCGAGAACCGAGTGCAGACGCGCCGCTCGCGCGCAGGCGGCGACCGCGACGAGAAGCGCGGTTTTGACGAACCACGACGGCGGGTGACTTGGCGGGCCGATCATCGAGCGCTCGCCGCCGCGCGTCTTTGAGTTAGCGGGACGCAATCGTCAACCCCGGACTGATCGCCCGGAGGCTCGCGAGCGTCTTCTTCTGCCACGGGATGCCGTCGTTCGCGACCATCTGCAGTGGCGTGCTTTTTTCCTTGGCCAACAGCACCAGCGACGCCAGCGCGCGGATCCCGGAGCTGTTCATGAACGAGACGCCGCTCATGTCCACTGTCGACGCGCGGCCGCTCTCGATGAGCGTGCGCACGGGCGCGAACACGGCGTCGTACGCGGAGGGAGACGCCAATCGCATCACCCCGCGCAGTACCGCGACATCGCTGCCGGCTGCGCATTCCACCGAGTACTGCTCTCGCTCGAACAGGCTCATGTCCCCTCGACCTCCCGATTGTCGATCTCGACCTCGACGTCCACGATCGCCGTGCCCTCGCCGTCAGCGGGAGTGACCCGAACACCGACCTTCGCCCCATAATCCTTTCGCAGCATGATGAGGCCGATTCCCGCGCCTCCCGTCTCGGGCGGCGACGCGATGCGGTCCGCGAACATCTGCTCGGGATCGCCGTGGGCCAAACGCGCCACTGCATCGCCGAACGCCGCCGCCTGTCGCGGCGAAGTAACGTTGCGGCTCACGATGCTCATGCGCTCCGCGTATTCGCGTACGATCAGACGCGCCGGAACGGTCTTGTCGCTCGAGAACTTCACCGCGTTCTCCAACAACTCGTTCACGACGGTCGACAACACATTGCCGGCAAGCTCGCGATCGCCGAAATCGTGCGCGAAGTAGCGGGCGACGAAGTCCGCGGCCTCGCTGCAGCGCGTCCACTCGGCCACCACGGCGAGCGGCACGAAGGACAGTGAGAGCTCGCTCAACGGTCGCTCCGCGTCGGCGCCGTGCGACGACGCCGACCCGTTTCCGGGCAGGCTGCCGAACAGGCGTGGAGTGGTCATGGCCGTGGAAGCCGCTCGAGCTCGTACTCGCCGGGAAGCGCGAGCTCGTACCAGCGCCCCGGGATATCCAGTTTCGGAATGATCATTCGACTCTCCATGGGATCACTCGGCGACCGATAGAGCTCGTGCACCTTGTAGAACGGGAATTCCTTGATCGTGCGCGTGCGCAGGCCGGCGCGGTGAAAGATGTTGTCGATGATCGACAGCTTCGCGCAAAAAACCATGACGCCGCGATCGGTGTCGACCTCGGTGAAATGCCGCGAGTGCGCCGCGCCGGTAAGCCATGGCGCGATGCCGCGGCCCCGCCAGTCGTGGCGCACCGACATCTTGGTGAACTCGCGCCGGCAAGTCACGTCGTATTCGCTTGCCACGTCGGCGCTCTCGAGAACGCAGCGCAGATCCCGGTCGGTGACCTGGCCGAATCGCTCGACGTACGTGTCGTGCATGTACAATCCGCACGCGGCAACCAGTTCGCCGGCACACAGCCCCATCAGATATCGGTGCGGCCACGGCTCAACCTTCGCCTCGAGATCGTAGCGGTCTTCAGAGAAAACTACGTCGTAGTCGCGGTTGTACACTTCGGCGATGAGCTGCCGGCAGCGCATGATGTCGCCGCGCGACTCGGCGCTCCGGAGCTGGAGCTTCACGCGCGTCGCCCGCCGGCGGTCACCACGCGTTCAGGTCCGGTGATCGGCGTGAGCTCCGACGTACCGAGAGCGCGCAGGATGACGAACGACACATCGTCGGAGTAGGCGCCGCCGGTGAATGCCTCGAGCCGGCGGAGCAGCGCCGCCCGCATTTCCGTGGCGGAGTGTCCGGCGTGGTCGGTGATGAACTCGACGAGTCCATCCTCTCCGAACATGCCCTTGGTCACGTCGCCTTCGCGGGCGGCCTCGGTGATGCCGTCGGAGCCGATGAACAATACGTCGCCCGGGCCGAGGCGAATGGTCTCCTCGCTGAAAGCATCCATGTCGAGATTCGGCGAGAACCCCAGACCGAATGGAAAGTGCGACAGCTCGATCGACTCCACAGCGCCGTTCCGCGCGCGGTAGATAAACGCCGTATCGTGGCTGCCGCTCACGGCGAATTCGTCGGTGCTCACGCGGTGGAGCGCGACGAACGAGAGATGACGATCTTCCCCGAGCCTGGCGAGGTTCGCCGCGAGGACGCGATTCGCGATGTAGTTGAGCTCCCGTGGGCGCACGCTGGGGCGCGCTTCGATGATCGACGTCACGGTGCTCTGCGCCATCAGCGTTACCAGGCCAGCCCCCAACCCGTGACCCGTGACGTCGCCGAGGAAGAACCACGTGCCGTCGGGCGTCGCGTGGACGTCGTAGTAGTCGCCGCCGACGACCTCGGTCGGACGCGTGTGAGCCGCGACGTCGAAACCCGGAACGGCAACCGCGGCGGGAAGGAGTCTGGTCTGGATGTGGCGCGCGACCTCCACCTCGGCATCGATCCGCGTCTGGCGCTCGGTGACGCTCTCGAGCACCACGGCCAGCGCCGAGATCGAGAGCGCGAAGATGATGAGCGTCGCCACCGTAAAGCCGAAAGTGGCCGTTCCGGGACGATCGCGAAGGAACGCCCAATCGATGTTGTGGAGCGAGAACAGTACACAGCTGATGACGAGCGCCCGCATGGCGATTGACGCGCGACGCCAGGCTCGAACCACACGGCCGCCGACGACCAGGGCGGGGAGCGACACGGCGATCGCAACGGGCAGTGCGACCATGGTGAAGCGAGCGCCAGTGAGCCATATCGCCGTACTCAGGGCCTCCGCGCCAACGACGATCCATGCAAAACGCCGCCAGCGCAGCGGCAGCCCGACGCTGCGCGCGACGAGTGACGCGAGCGCGAGGTTGACGAGGAATACCGACGCGTAGGCGTACGTCATCACGAGCGCGTTCCGGGTCAGCGCGCCCTGCAGGACGTACGAGAGCAACGTCGAGCCCCACACCAGCAGAAGGTCGCGGTGCAGCGGCGCGCGGCCGCCCAGCCACAGGGCGGCCGAGAGCGCGGTGTTGATGAGCACCAGACCCGCGTACAGGAGGAGGAGGTGGCCGAGGGTGTCCATGTGACCGGTGCGGATCATACAGCCGGCATTCCCGGTGCGCCACGGACCGTAGCGGCAAAGATTTCGTGACCATCGGTCGCAACTCTGGCCGCCGTCGCCCCGGCATTCCATCTTCAGTGACCTTGGATACTTTCGCGCGGGAATCATCGTGACGACCACGCTCCCCGACGCGCCCTCACAGGACCGGCGCGCGCATAGCCTACGGCCGCTTTGCCTCGACGCCGCGACGGCGCACGCATGCGGCTGGGTGCGATACGAGCCGGATAGCACCGCGGTCGTCGCGTGCGAGGCGCTGTCCCACGCCGCCGGGCGGTCGGCGATCACCTTCGGGCCGGACCGGCAGTATCCGGCGATACGCGCGACATTCGACGACCTGAACAAGGCCTTGTCGTCGCTCGCCAATTCGCCGCGCGCCGAGGGTGGAAAGACGCTGCGACAACTCTATGACGAGGAAGTCGAGCGGTACGAGCACCTCGTCGCGCAAGCGCAGGCCGACGGGAGGGTCGAGCCGGACTACGGTACCTACGTCGTCGATCACGCGCGCGGCGATCTGTATCTAGTGGCGCCGGAGCGGTGGCACCGTCTGGCTCTCGTCACGAGCAACTCGAAGCTGCTCACCGACCCGGCGCGCGCGCTGACATGGGCCGAGATCCGAGCAAGACTGGAGCGGGCCGTGATCGGGTTCGTCGGCGTGAGCGTCGGCGGCAATCTCCTCGAAGGCTGGCTGCGCGAGGCACGGCCGCGCCGCGTTAAGGTCGCGGACCCCGATTGGGTGGAGCTCACGAACCTGAATCGCGGCGAGCGCATGTCACTCCGCCACGTCGTCGCTCCGCGCTCCGCGCGGTTCGATCCTGCCAATCCGTACGACGTGCCGCGCGTGGCGAAGGCCGAGTACATCGCCTACGAGCAGCAGCTCGTGGATCCGTATCTCGAGGTGGACGTCTATAAGGAAGGGATCACCCGCGAGAACATCGAGCGGTTTTTCGCCGGCGGCGACGGCGAGCCACCGATCGACATTCTCGTCGAGGAAATGGACAACCTCGATCTGAAGATCCTCGTGAGACAGGTGGCGCGCGATCACGGCGTGGACGTCATCATGCTGAGCGACTTCGGCCATCAGGCCCACCTCATGTGGAACGCGTTCAGCGAACGACATGACGCACCGCTCGGACTTCGCACGGACGACGCATCGTTGCTCGAGGCGCTGGAAGCGACGAAGCTTGGCGACCGTGCCAAGGTGTTCCAGTTCGTGGGAGCGCTCTGCGGCGCCGACTTCGCAAGCGACCAGTTCGCGGCGTGGATCGCCGGTGAAGGGGAGCAGCCCACCGGAAGCCTTCCGCAATCGGGCGCCACGGCGATGGCGTCGGGGGCGATCGGGGGCAAGGAGATCGCGCTGCGAGTACTCGGTCAACCGGTACCGGCCACGGGGCGCGTCGTCTACGATTTGCTGCATCGCGAGGTGCGCACGTAGCCGATGCCGATCGATACGATTGACGACGTTCCCAACGGCGACGCGTTCGCATCATGGCGACTGGCGGCGCTCGATCCAGACGCATTCGCCGCGTCGGCTGGCACCATGTCGATCGAGACGCGGCTTCACTATCTGGCTTCGCTCGCGCTCCTCGCGCCGAGCACGCACAACACCGTACCGCTCCGGTTGCGTATCGATTCGGACGCGGGCGCGATCGAGTTCGCGCTGGACCGCTGCGCGATTCTTCCGCAGTCCGATGCAGTTGGACGCCAGGCGACGGTGAGCTTGGGCGCCGCGATCGCGAATGCGGCGCTGGCGGCAAGCGCCTACGGCATTGAGCCTTCGATCGAGCTGCGCTCGAATGCCGAGAGCCTCATCCGTCCGTTCGCCGAGGGCTGTGATCCGATCGTTCCGGTCGCGAGGCTCTCGATCGCGCGCGACGTCCCGAACGCTGCCGCGCGCAAACTCGACATCGTGGCCGCGATGCTGCGGCGGAAGATGGTCCGCGCCGAGTACGACGAGCGCGTCAAACTCGATCCCATGCTTGCGCAGGAGCTCGCGGACATCGCACGGCGCGTCCACCGCGGCCTCACGCTGCACCTCATCACCGACGCGCCGACGCTTCTCGCGCTGGGCAAGTTCCAGGAGCTTGCCGATAGCACGGTGATCAATCGGCCGGCGTTCTCGCGCGAGCTGGGAGACTGGTTCCTGGAAAACGACAGCGAGAGCACGGTCGGAATGCGCGGCCGCGAGTTCGGCCTCAGCGACGACGCCGCGCACCGCTTTCGCGCCGGACTCACCGGCGCGGGTCCGCTACTGCCCGATGAAACAGTGGCGTTTGCGAAGGCGGGAAATCTCGGCATGCGTTCGTCGAGCGCGGTCGCCGTGATCACGGCGGCGCGGGACGACCTCGAGCACCGGCTTGCGGCGGGCCGCGCGTTCGAGGAAATGGCGCTGCGCTTGTGGGTCGCCGGCTTCGCGGTCGCGATGCACGCGGGCATCACGGAGGTCGAGGCGCCGAACATGGCGCTGCGCGGGCGCCTCCGTACCTTCGACCGGCCGACGGTCGTGTTCCGAACCGGCAAGCCGCTGCGACCGCTCGATGGTCAGAGACCGCACGCGTCGCGGCCGTCGCTCGAGCAGGTGCTGTACTAGTCGCGCTGCGCCACGCAGCGACTTACGCCGCGTCGCAACTTGGCTGCTTGATCGCGTGCTGCTCGCGCACGCGCGCGAGGATGTCTTCGCTTGCGGTGTCCGCTGGGTACTGCACGGTTCCGCGGGCGCGACATACGCGACATGTCCAGTCGGCGTGTCCCGCACTCGGCGATATGTCCAACGCCGGGCGCGGGCGCGGCGCGCTCCGCGGCGGCTTGACTCTCTTGTACGAACCCGACGGGCGATTCTTGGTGGCGCTCATCAGTGCGCTCTCCTTTCCGTTGAGCTTGTGTCGCTCACCAATGCGACCACAACCCAAGTGTTTCGTCACGGAAGAAGAATGCCTGTAAAATTTCTGAGTGACGGCGATCACTGAGTTTCGAAAACACTCAGTCCGTATGGACCAGCCATTCCGCCGCCCGCCGCCCGTCGTCAGCCCGCCGACTCCTCCGCTCGCGAGTGCAGCTCCAGCCCATGGTCCTCGGCCCGCACGACTTTCTTACGCTTGAATATGAACTCTGGCGCGAGCACGACGCCCAGTAGCGTGACGGGAATGATCTGCTGCGTCTGAATCAGAAATGCGACGGCGATCGCCTTGTCCTTGTCCATGCCGAAGCCCGCCGCGGTCAACGCGTACATCGCCTGGAAGACGCCGACATTGCCCGGCGTGGCGCGAACCGCGAACCCGAGATTCACCGCGAGCAGCGCGGCAACGGTGCCGACGAGCGGCAGGTTGAAGTCCGCCGCGCGCGCCGTGAGAGCATACGTCCATAGTTGCAACGCCCAGATGGCCACCGACAGGCCGATCGACACGATGAAACGCGGTCCGGTCGAGATGCCGCCGATCGTGCGCGCGAGCTGCCGCAGGTATGCCGACGCGTGCGCCCGCCAGCCGATTACCGTCTCCGCGGCGGGAACCTCGATCGCTTCCGGACGCCGGACGAGATAGATCATGAGCGCGATCACACCCGCCAGCGCAACCCATGCGATCGGTCGCGTGCGGTCGAGCGCGTGCGGAAGCTCCAGGAACGACACCGACAGCACGAGCAGTATGATGTAGCCGATCAGCTCGAACATTCGCTCGAGCGCGAGCGTCGCCAGGATCTTGGCGCTCTGCACGTGCGCGGCGCGCGCGACGAACACGACGCGCGCCGCTTCGCCGCCGTTCGCCACGAGAATGTTGTTCAATCCCGCGCCGGCGAAGGTGGCGCGAAGCGCCATCCACAGCGAGCTGGCGCCGACGGGGCGCAGAAAGATCCACCAGCGCACGCCCTTGAGCGCGAGTGACGCCAGGTTGACCACGGCCGCCAGCAGCAGAACGGTTCCGCTTGCCTCCGTGATGCTCGCCCACGTCGTGCTCCAGTTCACCTTGCGGGCGAACAGAACGAGGCCGGCGAGTATCGCCACCGTCAGCAGGATGCGAACGGTTCGTGAGACCGCTTTCTTCATGCGGCGTCCAGCAGGTCGAAGCGATGGCCTCGAGCGAGAAGCTCATCGACGATCTTCGGCACCGCGCGTGCCGTCTGCGTTCGATCTCCGCGAGCGTCGTAGCCATCGCCGTCGTGCAGCAGGACAATCGAACCAGGCCGAGCGCCGTCTACGGTGCGTCGAACGATCGCATCGACACCGGGACGATCGGAATCCCACACGCCCAGCGACCAGCCGACCGTCCGCTGGCCGAGAGAGCGGGCGATGGCCGAGACCCAGGGACTGCGGAATCCGTGCGGCGCACGGAAGAGCGTAGGACGCACGCCGGCGGCTTGCTCGATGGCGCGCGTACCGCGCTCAAGGTCCTCGCGCACGTACCGCGGCGATTTGAAGTGCAGCTTGCGGTGAAAGTAGCCATGGTTGCCGATGGCATGTCCTTCGTCGGCCACGCGCTTCACGAGGAGGGGCCACTGTTCGGCATGGCGGCCAAGGATGAAGAACGTCGCCTTCACACCACGGGTGGCAAGGGCGTCGAGAATTGGTGGCGTCGCGTCGGGGTTGGGACCGTCGTCGAACGTCAGCGCGACGGCGCGCGTCGCGCGCGCCACGTGCGTGATCGCCCTGCCAAAGACCGGGCTGTTGCGGTGGAAGGCTCCGTGCGCCGCGCCGCCGAGCACCACGGCACCGACGCCGAGGCCGAGGATCATACCGCTACTGGGACGTGACCGAGAACGTTTTGGTACACGTCGAACACGCGAGACGTTACACGCGCCCACGAGTATTCCAGCGAGTTCTGGCGACCGGTCGTGCCGAGCTCGATGGCCAATCCTTCATCGTCGAGCACACGGACGAGGGCGTCGGCCAACGCGTCTCGGTCGCCACACGGCACCATGAGCGCTTCGCGCTCGCTGGTCACGACGTCGCGGAATCCCAGAATGTCGGAGCACACAACCGGCGTCTCGCACGCCATCGCCTCGAGAAGCGTGATGCCGAACGATGCCTTCGTGGTTGGACACGCGTACACCGAGCTGTGCGCGTAATAGCTGGGACGCCCCTCGAGGACGGCACCGGCGAACAGGATGTCGGGATCGCCGTTCGCCTGCTTGTAGTAGTGCTCGCGCAGCGGTCCGTCGCCCACGACGACGAGCTTGGCCCGCCTCCCATTCCGTCCCTTCGATTTTACGCGCCGGAACGAGTCGATGAGCGTGGAGAGGCCATTGCGCGGATCGAATCGGCCGAGGAAGAGAACGATCGGCACGTCCCTGGGCAGCCCGGGAGGCGGCGGCGCGCTCGGGTGAAAGACGTCGGTGTCGATGCCGTTCGGGATGATCTGCCAGTTGGCGTCGAAGTACCGGTCGAGTGCCACGGTCGTGCTGTGCGACACCGCGATCGCGGCGCTCAGCATGTCGAGCCGCTTCTGAAAAAAACGCCGGCCGATCGTGTAGCCGATCGACCGGTCGAAGTAGGTGTGGAACGTGCCGACGACGGGGCACTCCGCTTCCTCGATCGCCAACAGCGGTAAGACCGGCGTGAGCGGCGAGTGCACGTGCACGATGTCGTAGCGTCCCCGGCGCAGCACACGGCGCATGTCCCGCCGAAGGTGCATGCCAATCGTGATGCGCGCCTGCGAGCCGTTCGCGTAGACCGGCTGGCTCCGCCCCAATCGGATGACGTGCGGCTGCTCCTCGGCGCCGGGTATGTGCGACGTGATCACGTCGACATGGTGCCCGCGGCGGCGAGCCTCACGCGCGAAGAAGTGCACGTGCTCGCAGACGCCGCCGAGATGCGGGTAGTAGTACTCGGTGACGAGCGCGATGCGCAGCGACCGTTCGTCGCGGGTCAGCTCGAGGGGTGGGAGGTTGGGAAGTGCGGGGTGGCTACGACGGCGCCGGGATCGCCTGGGAAGGGGAGGATGGTGTAGTGGGGGATTCGAGAGCGGCATGGGCAGCGGCGAGGCGGGCGATCGGAACGCGGTAGGGGGAGCAGGAGACGTAGTCGAGGCCGATTGAATGACAGAACTGTACGGAGCGCGGGTCGCCACCGTGTTCACCGCAAATCCCCACCTTCAATTCGGGGCGCGTGCTCCGGCCTGCTGACACTGCTAGTCCAATCAGCTTTCCAACTCCATTCCGATCGAGTACCTGGAACGGATCGTCGGATAGTATACCACGTTCGACGTAATTGGGTAGGAAGCGGCCGGCGTCGTCTCGACTGAGGCCGAAGGTGGTCTGGGTTAAATCATTGGTACCAAAAGAAAAGAACTCCGCCGTTCGAGCAATTTCATCAGCCGTGAGTGCCGCGCGCGGCAACTCGATCATCGTCCCGATGGTGTACTCGATGTCCTCGCCCATCCCGCCGAGGACGTGCTCCGCGACCTGCTCCAGAATACCGCGCTGGTGAATGAACTCGGCCGCGGTGGCGACCAGTGGAACCATGATCTCGGGTTGGACCTCGATCCCTCTGCGCTTCGCCTTCACCGCGGCCTCGAAGATCGCCCGGCCCTGCATCTCGGTGATCTCGGGGTAGGTGATCCCCAATCTGCAACCGCGATGGCCCAACATGGGATTGGTTTCGCGCAAAGATTCCACAATGCGGGCCAACTCCTGCCGGCCGAGCCCCAGCGTGCGCGCCAGGAGCTTGCTCTCCTCGCCGCCGTGCGGCAGGAATTCGTGGAGCGGCGGGTCGAGCAGCCGGATCGTCACCGGCAGGCCACGCATCGCCTCGAAGATTCCCTCGAAGTCGGTACGCTGCATGGGCAGCAGCTTGGCGAGGGCGCGCCGGCGGCCCGCTTCGTCGCGGGCGACGATCATCTCGCGCATGGCGGTGATCCGATCGCCCTCGAAGAACATGTGCTCCGTTCGGCACAACCCGATGCCTTCGGCCCCGAAGCCACGTGCGATGCGAGCGTCGTGCGGCGTGTCAGCGTTGGCGCGCACCCTGAGCCGGCGCACCTCGTCCGCCCAGCCGAGCAAGCGTTCAAATGACTGGTACATCGGCGCGGATCGCGGATCGCGTGTGCCGCGCACCACCTGCACGACCTCGCTTGGCGTCGTCGGAAGATCGCCGCTGTAGACGCGGCCGGTGGCGCCGTCCAGCGTGATCCAGTCGCCTTCGGCGACGATCGTCTCGCCGACTTTGAAGCGCCGGTGCTCGAGATCGACGTCGATCGAATTGCATCCGACGATCGCGCACTTGCCCATCCCACGCGCCACGACCGCGGCGTGGCTCGTCATACCGCCGCGCGCCGTCAGCACGGCGCGCGCGGCGACGATGCCGTGAAAATCCTCGGGCGTCGTCTCGTCGCGGACGAGGATCACGCGCTGGCCCGCGGCGGCGCGCGTTTCCGCGACGTCCGGATCGAACACGGCGATTCCGCTCTGCGCGCCCGGGCTCGCGGGAAGTCCGGTACAGAGCGGCGTGGCGCGCACGTCGGGCGCGATGATCGGGTGCAGCAGTTGGTCGAGCTGTTCTGGCGCGACGCGCTTGACCGCGCTTCGCGAATCCAGCCAGCCGTCGTCGACCATGTCGATTGCGATCCGGACCGCCGCCGCGGCGGTGCGCTTTCCGGTCCGCGTCTGGAGCAGGTAGAGCTTTCCGCGCTCGACGGTGAACTCGAGATCCTGCATATCGCGGAAGTGATGCTCGAGGCGCTTCTGCGTCTCGATCAGCTCCTCGTACGCCTTCGGCATCCGGGTCGCCATTTCGTCGATGCTGAGCGGCGTACGAATCCCCGCAACCACGTCCTCGCCTTGCGCGTTGACCAGGAACTCGCCGTAGAACTTCGGCTCTCCGGTGGAGGGATTGCGTGTGAACGCGACCCCGGTGCCCGAGTCGTCGCCGAGGTTCCCGTAGACCATCGAGACGACGTTGATGGCCGTGCCAAGGTCGTCGGAAATGCGGTTCACCTTTCGGTAATCGGCGGCTTTCTTGAGCGTCCACGAGCGCCACACCGCTTCGATCGCGCCCCAGAGCTGCGTTTCGGGATCGGTCGGAAAGTCCTGCTGGGTGCGCGTGCGCACGAGCGACTTGTACTCGTCGACCAACAGTCGAAGCGATTCGACGTCGAGCTCCGCGTCAGTCGAGACGCCCGCCATGATTCGCTTGGCCGCCAGCAGCTGCTCGAACTGCGACCCGGGCACGCCGAGCACGACGTCGGCGTACATCTGGATGAACCGCCGATACGAGTCGTACGCGAATCGTGGATCACCGCTCGCGTTGGCGAGTCCTTCGACCGTACGATCGTCCAGGCCCAGGTTGAGGATCGTTTCCATCATCCCGGGCATCGACACCGGCGCGCCCGATCGCACCGACACGAGCAGCGGATTGCGCTCGTCGCCGAAGCCCTTGCCGGTGCTCTGCTCGAGGCGCTGGAGCGCGTCGGACACCTCGCCGCGCAAGCGCTCGGGTATGGTGCCGTCACGTAGATACTCGATGCACGCCGCGCACGCGATCGTGAAGCCAGGCGGCACCGGCACGCCGAGGTTCGTCATCTCGGCGAGGTTGGCACCCTTGCCGCCGAGGACGCTCTTCATGTCCTTGGTGCCTTCGGCGTGACCGTCTCCGAAGAAGTAGACGGCCTGCGTTTCCGTCGCGGTAGCCACTAGCAGCCGCAGCCGAAGCGGAGTTTGTCGGGATCGGCGGGCGGAGGCGTCGGATAATCGCCGGAGAAGCAGGCGTGGCAGAAGCCACCGGGACCCGACGGAACCGACTCCAACATCCCCTCGAGCGACAGATAACCCAACGAGTCGACGCCAAGGTGCGCCGCGATTTCGTCGACCGTGTAATTGGCGGCGATCAACTCCTCGCGAGACGGCGTGTCCATGCCGTAGTAGCACGGGCCCGTCACTGGGGGCGAGCTGACGCGCATGTGCACCTCGCGCGCGCCGGCGGCACGGACGAGCGCTACCAGACCGCGCGTCGTCGTGCCACGCACGATCGAGTCGTCGACCATGACGACGCTTTTTCCCGCGAGCACATCGCGCACCGGATTGTACTTCACTTTCACCTTGGCGTCGCGGCCCGCCTGCGTCGGTTGAATGAACGTGCGGCCCACATAGTGGTTTCGGATGAGCGCGAGCTCGTACGGAAGCCCACTCTCTTCGGCAAAACCGAGAGCGGCCGAGTTCGAGGAGTCGGGAACGCTGAAGACCAGTTCCGCCCCGGGGGCCGGGAACTCGCGCGCCAGTCGCCGACCGAGCGCGCGACGGGCGCGGTCCACCGACCCACCGAAGACGCGACTATCGGGTCGCGCGAAATAGACGTACTCGAACACGCAGCGCCGAAGCTCCTTGGCGGGCATTGGATGCGTCGAGCGAAGCCCGCTGCCATTCACTGCAATGATCTCGCCTGGCTCGACGTCTCGCTCGTACGTCGCTCCGACGATGTCGAGCGCGCAGGTTTCGGAGGCAAAGACGACGGCGTCGCCCAGTCGGCCCATGGCGAGCGGCCGCCAGCCGCGCGGGTCGCGAGTCGCGAGCACGGTGTCACCGATGGCGACGATCAGGCTGAACGCGCCCTCCACGCCCCGGAGCGCGTCGGCCAACCGCGCCTCCGGCGCCGCGGCAGTGGACCGCGCAAGCCGGTGGACGATGACCTCGGAGTCGTTGGTCGACGAAAAGATCGAACCCTGGTCCTCGAGCTCGAGCCGCAGCTCGGCGGCGTTCGTCAGATTGCCGTTGTGCGCGAGCGTGATATAGCCGCCCTTGGATCGGGCGACCACCGGCTGCGCGTTGTCGATGGTGGACGAACCGGCGGTGCTGTATCGCGTGTGGCCCACAGCCGCCGTTCCCGAGACCTTCGCGAGCTCCTGGCTGAACCGGTCATTCAGCGTTCCCATGCTGCGGACCGCGTGGGCCGTGCCGGCGTCGTCGATCGAGACGACGCCGACCGATTCTTGCCCTCTATGCTGCAGCGAGTACAGCCCGAGCTGCGCGAGATGCGTCGCGTCGGGATGGCCGTGAACTCCGAAAATGCCGCACATCTGATGTATGGATCAGGTTGAAGTCGAACTCGAACCAACGTTGCCCACTGCCGGGCGGGCTGCTCACTGAGCCGCGAGCGCCGATTGTGCCATGATGCGGGGAATCGTCTCGTGGTACGCGTCGTCGAGCTTGGCGAGCGGGGCGATGAAGCGCACGGAGGCAGTTGAAATCTGCAACGGTGCACCAGGCGCTCCCACCTGTCCGATGACGCGAGCCGGCACGCCGCGCGCTTGCGCAAAGCCGAGCACGGTGGCGGGGACCGGCGTGCTGACGACGACGCGACCCTGCGCCTCGCCGTACAACAGCGCCCGGTCCGGGAGGTCGGGCCAGTGTGTGAGGTCGACGGTGGCGCCGTGCTGCGCGTTCCGGTCCATGACGCAGCACTCGGCGAGCGCGACGGCGAGCCCGCCGTCGCTGCAGTCGTGCGCGGAGCGCACGCTGCCGGCGCGAATCGCGTCGAGGAGCGCGTCGATCAATGCCTGCTCGGCGTCGAGGCTGCAGGCAGGCGGCGCGCCGGCAACGGTGCCGTGGATGCGCGCCAGATACTCGCTGCCACCCAGTTCGGCGGTCGGCTCGCCGAGCAGCACGATCCAGTCGTGTTGCGCGTGGAACGCCGAGCGAGTGATGTGCGAGAGCGACTCGATCAGGCCGACCATGCCGATGACCGGGGTCGGGTAGACCGCGCCGAGCGGATTCTCGTTGTAGAGCGAAACGTTGCCGCCGGTGACTGGGGTGCCGAGTGCGTTACAGGCTTCCGCCATGCCGCGGATGGACTCGCGCAGCTGAAAATACACTTCGGGCCGTCGCGGATTACCGAAGTTCAGGTTGTTCGTGATCGCCATCGGCCGCGCGCCGGTACAGGCCACGTTGCGCGCGGCCTCGGCGACGGCGATGCGAGTGCCGACGCGCGGATCGAGATAGACGTAGCGCGCGTTGCAGTCGGTCTTGAGGGCGAGCGCGCGCTCGGTGTCGCGAATGCGAATGACCGCCGCGTCGCCACCGGGGCCGACCACCGTATTCGTGCGAACGGTGGTGTCGTATTGTCGGTGCGCCCAGGTCTTGGCGGCGATCGTCGGCGAGGAGAGCATCTGCAGCAGCGTCCAGACCGGATCCAGCTCTTCCTGCCGCTCGCGGATCGTGCTCGGATCGATCGCGCGGAGGCGGACGACCTCGGCGCTCTCGCGCGCTTCGGGCGTGTACGTCGGGCAATCGGTGACGAGACGCGTGCCGGGGAACTCCGCCACGACGCGATCGCCTTCGGTGACGCGATACACCGGCTCGGCGATCACTTCACCGATCACCGCGGCCGTCAGGTCCCATTTTTCGAGAATGCTCGCGACCTGTGGCTCGCGGCCGCGCTTGGCCACGACGAGCATTCGCTCCTGGGATTCGCTGAGGAGGATCTCGTACGGCGTCATCGCCTCCTCGCGAACCGGGACCTTGGTGACGTCGATCGTGACGCCGACGTCCCCGCGCGCCGCCATCTCGGCGGACGACGACGTAAGTCCCGCGGCGCCCATGTCCTGGATCGCGACGATGGCGCCGCTCCGAATGAGCTCGAGACTGGCCTCGAGCAGCAGCTTTTCGGTGAACGGGTCGCCGACCTGGACGCGCGGGCGTTTGGCATCGCTCTCGGCCGACAGATCCTCCGAGGCGAACGAGGCGCCGTGAATGCCGTCGCGTCCCGTCCGCGCGCCGACCGCGATGATCGGGTTGCCAACGCCCTGCGCGACGGCGCGGATCAAGTCCGTCTCGTGCATCAGGCCGACGCACATCGCGTTGACGATCGGATTGCCTTCGTAGCTGGGATCGAAGGCGATCTCGCCGGCGACCGTCGGGATGCCGACGCAGTTGCCGTAATCGCCGATGCCCTTGACGACGCCGGCGAACAGATAGCGCACGCGCGGCGAGTCGAGGCTGCCGAAACGCAGCGAGTTGAGCATGGCGATGGGGCGGGCTCCCATCGTGAACACGTCGCGGAGGATGCCGCCGACGCCCGTCGCGGCGCCCTGGTAGGGCTCGACCGCCGACGGGTGGTTGTGGGATTCGATCTTGAACGCCACGGCGAGCCCGTCGCCGATGGCGATGACGCCCGCGTTTTCACCCGGCCCCTGCAGAACGAACGGCGCCCGGGTTGGCAAAGTCTTTAACAGTGGCCGCGAGTGCTTGTACGAGCAGTGCTCGCTCCACAACGCGCTTACGATTCCCAACTCCGTGAAGGTCGGCTCCCGGCCGAGCATCTCGACGAGACGACGGTATTCCTCCGTCGTGAGCCCGTGTTCGGCGATCAGCGCTGGTGTGATGACTGGATCGCCTGGCCGGGGCTCGACCTGCACGCGGGTTTTGGTCATGCGTCTGGTTTCTTTGGTTTGTCTGGTGTTGGTGGTTGCTGTGTCTTGAGCGGCTGATCGGCGCTGACACCGTGTCTGGCGTCGGCCGCCGAGATCATGCGGGGCGAGCTGCTCGTGCCCGAGTAGTGCCGGTTGGCCGATCGGAACACCGCGTCCACGACCTTGCCGCTGTCGAGCACGACGAGATCGTTCATGCCGCACTTCTTCTCGCAGCCGTTGCGATAGAACAGGTACGTGTACCCGTCATAGCTCCGGCTCGAGAGCGGTTTGCCGAGCTTCGCGACGACCTGTTCCTGGGTCATCCCAGGGTCGATCGTCGCCGGCGCTTGTGCCTGCGCCAGACCAGCGGCAAAGACGAGTGATGCGAACATCATGATGAGAATCCTCAAGCAGTGACACGGGCCACCATCGACTCGAAGATGCCCAGTCCATCGTCGGACCCGAGCAGCTTGTCGACGGCGCGTTCAGGATGGGGCATCATGCCCAGCACGTTTCCCGCGTCGTTGACGATGCCAGCGATGGCTCGCATGGATCCGTTTGGACTCCACCACTCGTCGGCATCAGCCGGACCACCGACGTACCGGAACACCACGCGGCCCTCGCCCTCCAGTGTATGGAGTGTTTCAGGGTCCGCGGTGTAACGTCCATCACCGTGGGCGATGGGGATCCGCAGGATGGCACCCCGCTCGTACCGATTGGTAAAGAAGGTTTCGTTGTTCTCCACGCGGAGCTGGACCGTCTCGCACACGAACTTGAGGCTTGCGTTGCGCAGCATGGCCCCCGGGAGCATGCCCGCCTCGCACATGATCTGGAAGCCGTTACAAAAGCCCACGACGGGGCCGCCCCGTTTGGCAAAGGCGATCACATCCTGCATCACGGGGCTGAATCGGGCGATCGCGCCGGCGCGCAGGTAGTCGCCGTAGCTGAATCCGCCCGGCAGGATGATCACGTCGCACTGCTTCAGGTCGTGATCCTTGTGCCACAGGTACACCGCCTCCTCGCCCAGCGCGTCGACGACGGCGTGATACGCATCGTAGTCGCAGTTGGAGCCCGGAAACGTGACGATGCCAAACTTCATGGCGCCGCTCCTTCGACCTTGGCGATCTCGTAGTCCTCGGTCACCGGGTTGGAGAGGAGGCGATCGCACATCTCGCGGGTCGATCGCTCGGCGGCGGCGGCATCGGCCGCGTCAACCTCGACGACCACGTGCCGGCCGATGTGGACGTCCTGAACGGCCTTGAAGCCGAGAGAGTGCAGGGCGTCAGCGACGGTCCTGCCTTGAGGGTCGAGGATGCCGCGTCGTGGCGTGATGTGAACGGCGACTCTGTAGCGGGTCATGAATTCTGGTCTGTCGGCTTGGTGGGGGAGGAGGGCAGAGAACCAGGCGGGTTGCTCCCTTGCTGCGTCGATCCGTGCGGGCGGTTGCCGCCGCGGTGGCCGCGTCTCCGCCGGCGGCGCCGGCTCGAGTGTGAGCCTTCTTCCGAGCGGGCCTCGGAGCGCTCCTTCGCTTCGACCGGCTCGGCCGACTCTTCGTCTTCCCCGGGCTCCGAGGCAGCGGTGCCCGCGAGCCCGGCATTCCACGCCGGCGCGTGTCGGCGTTCGTCGTGCTGCTGCGGTCGACCATTGGCGTCTTCTTCCCAGTATATCTCCGCGGGCGTCGACGAGCGGCCGAGGAACCCGAGGATCGCCCACTTCATCGCGCCGAAGAGCACGTACACCAGCAGAGCCGGGAAGATGAATTCCTGCCGCCGGAAGATGAGGAGCGCAACACCGCCCAGAACCACGATCGTGCCCAACAGCTTCTTGAAGCTTCGGAAGCCGATCGACGGCATGGCGGGATATGGCACGTCGCTGATCATCAGCGCCGCGAGTATCGCCATGAGCCCGCGAAGGATGGTGTGCCACGGGAGATCCGACAGCGTCTTGCTGTCGGTGAACAGGATCACGGTCTGGTTGTAGAGCGGTGTCTGACTGAACCAGTAGTAGCTCGCCAGCGTGAGGCCCGCGGCTGGACTCGGGAGTCCGTGGAACTGCGACTTCTTGCGACCGGCCTGCTCGACGTTGAACCGGGCCAATCGCATCACGGCGCACGAGGTGAAAATGAAGACGAGCAGCCATTCCCACGTGCCGCGATTGGGCAGCTCCAGGTACATGATGAGCGCCGGCGCGAAGCCGAACGACAACGCGTCGACGAGCGAATCGAGCTCCTCGCCGAATCGGCTTCCCGTTCCCGTGGCGCGCGCGACGCGCCCGTCGAGCGCGTCGGCGATGCCGCCGACCACGATCCACGCCGGCGCCGCGGCAAAGTCGCCTCGGATGGCGAGGATGATCGCGTAAATGCCGCAGAACAGGTTGAAGAGCGTCAATCCGTTCGGCATCAGAACGACGGCGCGGCGGACGCCGTGCCGCCGCTGCCCTCGTGTGGGTCGTCGTATCTTCATTGGCCCGCCAGCGTGCCGAGCACGGTGCTGCCGGCGTACGTCACGTCGCCGACTTTCACGCGCATGGTCGTGGCCACGGGGAGAAACACGTCGACGCGGGATCCGAAGCGGATGAGGCCCATGCGGTCGCCCTGGCGAACGTGGTCGCCTTCCTTGGCGTCGGTCACGATGCGGCGCGCGATCAGACCCGCGATCTGTCGCACCAGCAGGTGGTTCGAACCGGACTCGATGCCGATCGACGTCTGCTCGTTCTCGAGGCTCGCCTCGGAAGCCGCGGCGTTCATGAACCGGCCGGGCTTTCGCTCGACGAACCGCACAATGCCGCTCACTGGATATCGATTCACGTGCACATTGAAGACGTTCATGAAGATGGACACTCGAATCGCCCGTTCCTTGAGGAACGTCGGCTCGTCGACCTCGGTGATCATCACCACCTTGCCGTCGGCGGGCGCAATGACGAGCTGTTCGCCACGTTCGCCAGTCCGAGTGGGGTCGCGGAAGAAGTACGCGACCCAGACGGCGATCACGGTCAGCGCGACCGCGAACAGCCAGAGCGGCCAGGAGCGACGGACCAGGGCCAGTCCGAACGCGCCGGCCGCCACCAGCGCGGCGATGACGATGAAGCTGAGTCCCTCGCGCGCGAAGTTCACGTGAGCTCCGAGAGATCGAGCGCGGAGCCCGTGATCCGGCGGAACGCGTCGAGATAGCGCTCGCTCGTGGCGCGCACCACCTCCGCGGGAAGGGTCGGCGGCGGCGCCTCGCCGTTCCAGCGGCCGGCGCGCCGCTCCGCGTCGAGGTAGTCACGCAGCGGCTGCTTGTCGAAGCTCGGCTGCGCTCGACCGGGGCGATATCGATCGGCGGGCCAGAAGCGCGAGCTGTCGGGCGTGAGCACCTCGTCGATCAGCAGAATGTTGCCGTCGCGGTCGTGTCCGAACTCGAACTTGGTGTCGGCGATGATGATCCCGCGCATGGCCGCGACGTCGCGACCGCGCTCGTAGATGTGCCGGCTCAGCCGCTCGAGCTCCATCGTCGTCGAGGGGCCGACGAGCGTCGCCATCGTGGCGATCGAGATGTTCTCATCATGTCCGGCGGCTGCCTTCGTGGCCGGACTGAAGATCGGCGGATCGAGCCGATCGCTTTCCTGCAGGCCGGGCGGAAGCGGCTCGCCGGCAAGCGTGCCTGCGGCACTGTACTCCTTCCACGCCGAACCAGAGATGTAGCCGCGCACCACACACTCGATCGGCACGACCTCGGTTCGCCGGCAAAGCATCGAACGACCGCAGAGAGCGGCCCGATGGGCGGCGAGCGTGGGCACTTCGCGAATGATCTCGTCGACGTTCGCCGAAATCATGTGATGGCGCACGTCGGCCTCGAGCTGGCGCAGCCACCACGATGTGATCTGTGTCAGCACCGCGCCCTTGTACGGAATCGGCTCCATCATCACGACGTCGAACGCGCTCACGCGATCGGTAGCCACGAGCAGCAGCCGCGCATCGTCCACGACATACACCTCGCGCACCTTTCCCCGGCGCAGATGCTGGAGCGGCAGGGGCTCGAGCTGTGCGATCGTCATACGCGCACCTCGGCACGCTCCCTCTCAGTCGCGGCGACACCGGCAAGCAGGGGAGCCACAACCTCTTCGAGGAATTCGTCCACCTGTTGCGGGGCTCGTCCAATGAAACTCGCCGGGGCGAGTGCGTCCTCCAGGTCGGCCACGGGCACACCGAACTGGCTGTCCGCGCCGAGGCGATCGAGAAGGTCGTTGCGCGACGCGCCGTCCTTGAGCGCGCGCGCCGCCGCGATGCTGTGCTGCCGGATGCGCTCGTGCGCCACCTGGCGGTCGACACCACCGCGCACGGCC
>DATJHY010000080.1:0-2532 GCA_035493635.1 Gemmatimonadaceae bacterium
CATCTACGCGTTCGGCTGCATGGCGTACGAGGTCCTCACGGGCGCGCCGCCGTTTGGCGGCCGCGCGCCGCAGAAGATGCTCACGGCGCACCTCACCGAGACGGCGCCGCCGGTCACCGATCTGCGCGCCGACACGCCAACACAGCTCGCGAACCTCATCACGCAGTGCCTGGCCAAGGATGCGCAGGCGCGGCCACAGACCGCCGACGAGCTGCTCGGCACGCTCGAGTCGATGTCGACGGGTGAGGGCACGCGCGCTGACTCGACCTCGATGCTGCTCGCGAAACCAGGCATGCTCGGCAAGGCGCTGGCCGCGTACGTTGTCGCGTTCGTCGTGGTCGCGATCGTCGCCAGGGCCGCGATCACTGAAATCGGACTGCCGGATTGGGTCTTCCCCGGTGCATTGATCGTGATGGCGCTCGGGCTGCCGGTGATCCTGTTCACGGCGTACGCGCAGTACCTGGCCCGACGCGCCATCATGCGATCGCCCACGCTGACGCCCGGCGGCACGTCACTCGCCGCGCCGCAGGGCACGATGGCGACGATCGCGATGAAGGCGAGCCCGCATGTCTCGTGGAGGCGTACGGGACTCGGCGGTGCAGTGGCACTCGCCGCATTCATACTCGTCGTCGGCGCGTTCATGGTGCTGCGCGCGGCCGGGATCGGACCCGCGGGCTCGTTGTTCGCTGCCGGCCGGCTGAACGCGCGCGATCTGCTGATCGTCACCGACTTCCGCGTGAAAGGGGCCGACTCGTCGCTCGGATCGGTGGTGAGCGAAGCCGTGCGGACGGAGCTCAGCCAGTCGAGCGTGCTGTCGATCATGAGTCCGACGCGGGTCGCGAGCGCTCTCCAACGGATGCGCCGCCCCGTGACGACGCCGCTCGATCTGCCGCTGGCGCGCGAGGTGGCGCAGCGTGAAGGCGCCAAGGCCGTGGTCGACGGGGACATTACCCCGCTCGGCGCGGGCTTCGTCGTGTCGCTGCGACTCGTGACGGCGGACTCGGGCGCCGAGCTCGCATCGTTTCACGGTACGGCCGATGGCCCCAAGGATTTGTTGCCGACGCTGGACAAGCTCACGCGCGATTTGCGAGGCAGAATCGGCGAATCGTTGAAGCGGGTGCATGCCGATCCGCCGCTCGAGCAGGTGACGACGTCGTCGCTCGAGGCGTTGCGGAAATTCGCCGAAAGCCGGCGGGCGAACAACGTCACGGGCGATGTGCCTCGCGCGATTCAGCTTTCCGAAGAGGCCGTCGCTCTCGATACCACGTTCGCGATGGCGTATCGCGGTTTGGGTCTCGTGTACGGGAACGCCCTCTATCCGCGCGAGAAAGTCGACTCGGCGTTCGCACGAGCGTATCGCTACCGCGATCGGCTGACTCAGCGAGAGCGATACCTGGCGACAGCCGACTATTATGGCGGGCCTGGGCACGATCGCGGCCGACAGATCGCCGCGATGGAGGACTACCTGGCGCAGTACCCGCACGATTTCGCTCTGCTGAACAACCTGGCTGAGGCGTATGCGTCCCGGCGGGCGCTCACCCGGGCGGAGTCGTTGTACAGAAAGAGCATCGCGGAAGACTCGGGCACCTTGCAACCGCACATGAATCTGATCCTGAACTTGCTGTCACAGGGTCGCGTGAGCGCGGCGGATTCCGCGCGCCGGATTTTCGCGCGGCATACTCCCGGCGCGCCAATGCTCCATCTAGTGGGGGATTTCGTACTCGAAGCGAGTGGACCAAGCGATTCGCTGTTGAAGGAGCTCCGCATCACCCGGAGCACGGCGCCGCGCCCCATGATTCAGGCGCGCGCCACGCAGGCCATCGCCCAGGTGTTGCTCGTTCGCGGTCAGGTCGCCGAGTCGGAAAGGGCGGCCAACGAGACGCGTTCGATGGACGCGGCGCGAGGCGGGGGGATCTCGCCGTTCGATCCGGCACTCGATGCGGCGCTCTACGACGCGTGGTTCTTCGGTCGAGCCGCGCAGGCGGTGAGTCGTCTGGATTCGGCTCTCGCCGCGGTGCAGATACGAACCCTGCCCTTGAGCGAGCGACGGTACTTCGAGCTGGCGACGACCTACGCGCTTGCCGGACGTCCCGATCGCGCGCGAGCCATGATCGCCGCATTCGATTCCGACGTGAAGGACACGACGCTTCGCCGGGCGTCGGAGCCGCAGCGCCACTGGGCGATGTCCGAGATCGCGATCGCCGAGCACCGCGCGCGCGATGCCATAGCGGAGATCCGAAAGGCCGATACGCTCCCCGACGGCCCCGCCGACGACTGCGCCCGCTGCACGTATGCCGCGCTCGCCCGCGCATACGATCTGGCCGACATGCCCGATTCGGCGATCGTCATGTTCGAGCGGTACCTTGCCACGCCCTATTGGCAGCGGTTCACGCCGCGCGCCGATGGACTGCATCTCGCCGGCACATACAAGCGCCTCGGCGAGCTGTACGAAGCCAAGGGCGATCGCGAGAAAGCGGTCTCGAACTACCTGAAGTTCGTCGCGCTCTGGAAGGACGCCGATCCCGAGCTGCA
>DATJHY010000081.1:0-7679 GCA_035493635.1 Gemmatimonadaceae bacterium
CCGGACACGATGGCCTCGTTGCTCGTCGCGCGTCGCAGCCAATGAACCTCGCGACCGTGCACGCGGAAGTCGTCGGTCGCGCAGGCGAGCGCCATGACGCGATCGCGCGCCTCCGCGGTCGGCGGCGTTTTGAGAAACGAGATCCACAGCGCATGCGCGTTTCGCACGATGGCCGGCGAAAACGCATCATGTTGGACGATCGCCGCGAGCTCGGCGGGCGTGCGGACGAAGGTCGCAACCTGGAAGCCAAGCGCGCCCTCGAGGTGCCGCTCGATCTTCGACTCGAGGCCCGGCGAGCCGGCGCGAGCGGTCGTGAACAATACGTTACCGCTCGCGATGAACGTGCTCACGTCGTCGAACGACAGCGCCTCGAAGAGCGAGCGGAGACGGTCCATCTTGACCGTATGCCCGCCCACATTGATGGCGCGGAGCAGCGCAACGTGCTTCGGCATCGCGTACCCGTCGTCGACTGTTCTTCGTGTTCAATAAATAGGGTCAGACCCCGTCTTCCCACGATACCGGATCGCCGACATTGATCACGGCGTCGTCGAGCACCTGTGCGAACACGCCGCCCCGCCAGTCTGGCCGCATCAACTCGCGCAGGCCCGGCCGCGCCTCGTCCATCCGCTCGCACGGCGTGAGCTCGCCGCCAATCACGAGCCGGCCGGCGCCGATGCGCAGGACGCGGCCGCGCGTGTGGGCGAGGGCGACTCCGCTCACGAGCAGGTTGGCTCGTCGCGCCGACGGATCGACCGCGGCGCCGAGCGCCGCCATGAGCTCGTCCCACACCTCGCGCGAGATGAGCGTGACCTGTCGCCGCCTGCTCCGGTCGATGCCTCCCGCGATGCCTTCGCCCGCGACGAGCCGTGCGCGCGCATGCGCGTCCATTGGACCCCGATGCGCGCGCTTGAGCCAGATGCCCTCCAAGCGACCCGTGCTTGCCGCGCCGTCGGACATCGCCGTCAGCGACCGATCCTGATGAACCAGGCGGCGACGATCGGGCCGCGCGGGCCACGACCGCGGCCCGCCGCGGGAGCGGGCTGGCCAGCGGGCGGCGGACCGTACTCGGGAGTGAACACATACGCCACGTGCTTCGTCGGATCGACCGCGACGGTCTTGGCGCCTACCATCGTCGGAACCGTGGCCACCACACTGTATTTGTCCGGCGAGTCTTCGTGAGCGACGGTGACGTTTCCGTCGCGACCGGCGGGGATGTACATGAGCTTCTGCGCCTGGTCCCAGCCGAGCGCATCGACGCCGTTCCCGTTGGCGATCTGCGCGACGACCTTGCCCGACGTGGCGTCCACCACGACCGACGTTGCGCTGCAGCCGGAGAAAATCCGGTTGGCGCCGCGATCCATCGCGATGCCCGTCGGCCCGTCGCACGGATCGATCGGCCACGTGGCCACGACGCTCCACGTTTTCGTGTCGATGACGTCGATCGAGTTCTTGTCTTCGAGATTGATGAAGATGCGGCCCTTGCCGTCGCTCACGCCGCCTTCTGGCGCGTTGCCGTTCAGCTTGATCGTCTTGACCACGTCGCCGGTTTTTGCGTCGATCACCACCGCCGTGCCCGTGGGGTGGCTGTGGTTGATCGTGAGAATCTTGTCGCTGGCTTCGTCGTACATGATGCCGTCCAGGCCGTCGATGCCGGCGGACACGCGCTTGATGACCGCGAGCGTCTGCAGATCGAACATCGTGGACGTCGAGTCGCCGCCGTTGGTGGTGAAGCCGTGGTTCGACTTGGGCGCGAAGGCGATCCCGTGCACGCGCGGCGTGTTGGGGATGTCACCGAGGACCTTACCCGTCGCGCCGTCGACGACCATCACGTGCGTCCCACGTGAAATGAACACGCGGCCGGTGCCCGGCTCGACGCTGAGATAATCGGTCCCGCCCTCGCCGCCGATGTTGAACTTCTCCGTCTTGAACGCCTGCGCCGATGCAACGGGTGGCAGAGTGAGCGCGAGAGCCAGCACGATCGCCGAACCACGGAAACACGCACGCATGGCAACCTCGATGAGCAGGAGAAAGTCGAAACGATCTTCTAACGATATGCATCGGCGTCGAG
Source organism: Gemmatimonadaceae bacterium (assembly GCA_035493635.1). Lineage (GTDB taxonomy): Bacteria > Gemmatimonadota > Gemmatimonadetes > Gemmatimonadales > Gemmatimonadaceae > JAQBQB01. The sequence goes on from DATJHY010000081.1 coordinate 2,069, forward strand.
CGACGCGATGACGCGGCGCGCAAAGAAAACGGCAGCGCACGAGCGCTGCCGTTTTCCTAATCATGCGCCGGCCGGGCGCTACTTCGACTTTTTCCTGGCCGACCGAACGAAGCGTCCGGCGGAGTCATGGCGCTCGTCGTCGCCGAACTGAGGCGGGCCGTCTTCACCACCACTGACCCGCTCGACCCGGAAGGTCTGCTTGTAGCTTTGCCCGTTCACGACCAACGTCACGAGGTAGTCGCCCGTCGTGGCCATGCCGCTGCCCGCGCCGGCAAACGCGGCGAACGCTCCGCCGCCACCACCGCGCCCGCCCAGCGACGGCGCGTTCATGCCGATGAGCGCCCAAATCCGGCCGATCGGGTCGAGGGACGCGTCACCCATCGCGCCTTGCGCACCACCACGCCCGCCACGACCGCCGCGCCCCGCGCCGCCGCGACCAGCTGCCGCAGCCGGCGGGTTGTTGCCGCCAGCAAAAAGCGCCGCGGTGGCCGAATCGAGACCGCCGAACCCGCCGCCGCCGCCACCACCACGACCTCCGCGACCCGCCGATTCCGCCGGCCGGGCGCAGAACTGCTCCCACTGCGTGGTCGGGTGCTCGCAGGCCTGGCCGCCGGCACCACCACGACCGCCGCCGCCACCGCGCCCGCCGGCCGCCGCCGCGAGGCGCTGCGGATTCGTCAGCACGGCAACCTGCTGCCGCACGGTGCGGATGGCCGCCGTGTCGTAGCCGGCCTTCTGCAGCGAATCGAGGACCGCGGGAGCGCGCGTGCGCAGCAGAATGCTGTCACGGCGCTGCGACGGCGACAGCTCGACGGCAGCGCGCGGACGCGCCGCCTGGAAATTCCAGTTCACGTGGTGCACGCCCGCGACGCCAGGCCCGGTGAGATTGGCCAGCGTATCGCCCGCGACGTCAGAGATCACTAAACGAACATTGCCTGACGCCGCCGATCCCAGCCGGTAGACGATGTCGGCGCCGAACGGCGGGTTGGCGTAGGTCATCTCCGCCTGCGCAAAGCCATTGCCCGGCAGATTCGTCTGCGGCGGCTCCCCCCACTGGTACGCGGTCTTGGGCTTGAACAGATACGTGCCCTGCGCGAGCACCTTGGGATTGACCTGCTCGAGCGCCGCGATGTCCACGACCCACAGGCTGCGCCCGTGCGTCGCCGCGATCAGTTCGTGATCGCGCGGATGAATCTGGAGATCGAAGACCGGCACGGTCGGCAGATTCGACGCGAAGCGCGTCCATGTCTTGCCGCGATCGATCGACACGTAGGCCGTGCGCGAGCTCCCCACGAACAGCAGGTCGCGGTTGTGCGGATCCTCGCGGATCACATGCAGGTAGTCGGCCGGGCTCGAGCTCGGCAGGTTGTTCACGAGCGACGTGAACGTCTTTCCGCCGTCATTGGTCACGAACAGGTACGGCTTGAAGTCGTTCCAGCGGTGACTCTCGAACGCCACGTAGAACGTGAGCGTGTCGAAGTGCGAAGGCTCGAGCCGGACCACATAAGCGTCCCACGGCACGCCGAGCGGCGCGAACTTGGCCGTCAGGCTCTCCCAGGCGCCGCCGTCGTTGTGCGTGATCCACACGTTGCCATCGTCGGTGCCGGCCAGCAGCAGGCCGGGCTTGAGCGGTGACTCGGCGAGACTCACCACCGTGCCGTAGGCCTCGGCGCCGGTGAGGTCGAGCGTGATGCCGCCAGTGTACTTCTCGACGGTATCGAGACGAGCGAGACGCTGGCGCTCCTGCGCCGGATCGGTCTTCACCGACAGATCGGGCGAGATCGGGAACAGGTCCTCGCCACGCTTGAGAGACTTCAAAACGCGACTGCCGCCGAGATAAAAGACCTGCGGGTTGTGCGGCGACAGGAAGAACGGCGACTCCCAGTTGTAGCGGATCTGGAGATCGGCCGAATCCTTCTTTTGCTGTACGCGATACGCCGCGATCTTGCGCTCGGCTTCGGCGCTCGCCGGCTTGAGCGGATCGCCGCGCACGATCGCGATCGAATCCTCCCACATGCGATAGCGCTCGTTCCACGATGGCTTGTTCACACGGCCGCGCTCGCCGGTGCGGAGGTTCGTCTGTTGCACGCCGGCGCCCTGCGACTCGCCCCACACCATGGCGGGGTCCGTCGGATCCTGGGCCGTGTAGAAGCCGTCGCCGCCGGAGATCGTGAACCAGTACGTGTTGTTGAGCGTGGCCGATCGCCGCCGCGTAGGTCCGCACCATGCGCCGTTGTCCTGCGCGCCGGAGCAGATGTTGTAGGGGACGTCGAAGTCGTAACTCACATCGTAGAACTGGCCGATCGGCAGATTTCGTGGATACCAGAAATTGCCGCCGCGGTCGTACGTGATCGCGATGCCGCCGTCCATGCCGAGCACCCAGCGCTCGCCGTCGTTCGGATCGATCCACAGCGCGTGATCGTCGACGTGCACGTTCTGCGCGGCGTTGAGGTTGGTCTTGCCGCCGTCGTTCGACACCTGGAGCTGGGTCGACGAGAAGTACACGCGGTTTTCGTCCTTGGGGTCGACACGCACCTGTGAGTAGTAGAAGGGCCGCGTGTCGATGTTGTTCATGTGCTGCCACGTCTTGCCGCCGTCGGCCGAGCGATACAATCCGTTGGCGGCGGGATTGCGCTGGAACTTGATGGGACCGGGCTCCACCGAAGCCGCTTCGGTCAGCGCGTAGACGACCTGCGGGTTGCTGCGTGAGACGGCGATCCCGATGCGTCCCTTGGGACCTTCCGGGTAGCCACTGCCCTTGATCTCGGTCCAGGTGTTGCCGCCGTCGGTCGACTTGAAGAGTCCCGAGCCGACACCGCCCGAATTGAGCGAGTAGGGTGTGCGGTAGCGCTCCCACATCGACAGGTAAACGACATCGGGATTCGAGGGATCGAGCTGCACGTCGATCGCGCCCGTTTTGTCGTTGGCGCCGGCCTTGATGAGCTTCCAGGTGCCGCCGCCGTCGGTCGTCTTGTAGAGGCCGCGTTCGCCGCCAGCCTTCCAGGCGGGACCGAGCGCGGCGACGTAGACGACGTTCGCGTTGCGTGGATCGACCTGGATGCGGCCGATGTGCTGTGAGTTCACGAGCCCAACGTGCGTCCAGTGCGCGCCACCGTCCGTTGATTTGTAAACACCGTTGCCCGGCTCGATCGTGTTACGCGAGTTCGGCTCGCCGGTGCCGGCGTAGATCACGTTCGTGTCGGACGCCGCGATGGCGAGCATGCCGAATGCGACGACGTCCTTGTCGTCGAAGATCGGCCGCCAGGTAATGCCGTTGTTGTTCGACTTCCAGATGCCGCCACCGGCGGCGGCGACGTAGAGGGTCTTGGACGGACTTGGGATGCCCTGTACGTCCGAGACGCGTCCCATGAAGTTCGAGGGACCGACGTTCCGCCAGCGGAACGCGGCGACGACGGTGGAATCCAGGCCTTGCGCCGAAACCGGCGAGGCGAATGCGATGGCACTCGCGAGGCCGGCAACGGCAGTGAGCACGCGGGAACGTTGCATGGCGATTCCTGCAGAGTGGGGGACGAAGGGTCCGGCGGTGTGGGCCGGAACCTGACAACGACATTACAGTTACGACGCCTCGGATGGGAGTGTTGACGGCCGGGTCCGCGGCGCCTACGCTGCTGCACCCAACTCGAACAACCAGTCAGGCACCGAGATGCCCGCATCGACACATGCCGCGGTCGTGATGCCAGCGGCCGACGCGCCCCTCCGCATCGACGCTTTCGCGACGCCGTCACTCGCTCCGGGAGCCGCCCTTCTCCGCACGCTGTATTCCGAGGTCTGCGGCACGGATGTGCATCTGCACCACGGAAAGCTGGACGTGCCCTTTCCCATCATTCCCGGCCACGTCTCCGTCGGCGTCGTCGAAGCCACCGGCGGCCCGCTGACCGACGTCGAAGGCAATACCATAAAGGAAGGCGATGTCGTCACCTTCCTCGACGTCCACGAGACCTGCAACAACTGCTACTACTGTCTGGTCGCTCGACAGCCGACCAAATGCCCGCGGCGCAAAGTCTACGGCATCACGTACAGCGCGCGCGACGGACTCCTTGGCGGCTGGGCCGAGGCGATCTGGATGAAGCCAGGCGTGAAGATGGTGAAGCTGCCGCCCGAGCTCGAGCCCGAGACGTTCATCGGCGGCGGGTGCGGACTCGTGACCGCGTTGCACGCCGTAGACATGGCCGAGGTCCGCCTCGGTGAATCGGTCGCGGTGTTGGGAGCAGGGCCGGTGGGTCAGTCGTGCGTCGCGTTCGCGTCGCTATCAGGCGCGGGCGAGATCGTCGCGATCGGAGCGCCGCGGGCACGGCTCGAATTCGCTCGTCGTATGGGCGCGACGGCGACGTTGGATCTCGACGTGCCGGAGCACGAGCGACGTGAAAGCGTCCGTCGCCTGACGGGCGGCCGCGGCGCGGACGTCGTGATCGAGGCGAGCGGCGCGCCGGAAGCGGTGCGGCAGGCACTCGACCTGGCCCGCGACGGCGCGCGCGTGGTGGTGTGCGGTCAGTACACGGACAACGGCGCGGTGGAGATCCACCCGCACTGGCAGCTCAACCGCAAGCACGTCGAGATCAAAGGCTGTTGGGGTTCGCGGTACGACCACTTTCATCGCGCCGTGGCGTTGACGGCGCGCTACGGTGATCGCAAGCCGTGGCGCGAGATGGTGAGCGGACGCTTCACGCTCGACCGCGCCGGCGAGGCGCTGCGCGCCGTGGAGGATCGGACGGCGATCAAGGCGGTGATAATGCCGAATCCGGGGCTGGTGACTGCGGACGGCTGAGTGTGTCGTGGGGGCTGGTGTGTTGCACCGGTCAGGGAGTGCTTAGACGGTGAGATGGTGAGTGCGGGAGCTGTGAGGTACCCACCTTAATGGCCACGACCGCCGCAGTCTTCGGTTCACAGTCCGCGGCGCCACGGAGCCACCTCGGCCCGTGTCTCGCGTCTCCCGCACTCGCCCCTCAGACCTAAGCACTCCCTGACCGGCGCAGCGATCCTGCTGGGTCGCGACCCCCGTCGTCGTTTCCCGCCGTTCCGTGCGATCCCACCCGCTCGCGATCTCTACTGAACTGCTCCGAGCCTCACCTAGCGCGCAACCGGTCCAGAGGCGCAGGTCACCTTGGCGTGTAGTGGCGTGTAGATGCTCCAGGTGAGCGCGCCTACCAGCCCGTTCACGAACGAGCGTTCAGTTTCCACCAGCGCGACTCCGCGCGTGCACGTAGCCTTCGCGTCGATTTCCGGCGGGGGCACGAGCCCGTATACGAAAGAGTTCTGCCATTGCTTGTCGATCGTCGTCGGTGCTGCCGGAGCGCCCGTGATGACGGTGACGTGATAGCAGCCGGTTCCCAGCACTATGAGGGCGGCCGCAGCGGTCAAATAGCGTCGCATGTCAGTCCTCGAAGTTGGAGATCAGTAACGAAGAGCGACCGGGGCGTGCGTTTCGGCCGACGTTTCCATGGCTTGCTGGATCAGAGCGGCTTCGATCTCCGGCGTTGCGTCGATCGGGATCGTAAGCTGTCGCATGCCGGCCGGCAGACTCGCCGAGCGCGACGCGCACGTGACGCGTACGTGTTGCGGGGTGAAGATTCCGAGCGTGAGGCCGCCGACC
>DATJHY010000082.1:0-12326 GCA_035493635.1 Gemmatimonadaceae bacterium
AGGCGCTTCGAGCCGAACTCGGACATCGGCTTGATGCCGATGGCGGAATTTGGGCGGATCTCCTTGCCAAGCTCCTTGCCGATGAACTGGCGCAGCTTCTCCGCCTCGGGCGACCCGGCCTTCCACTCGATGCCGGCGTAGACGTCTTCGATGTTCTCGCGGAAGACGACGATGTTGAGACGGTGCGGCTCCTTCATCGGGCTGCCAACGCCCTCGAAGTAGCGCACGGGGCGGACGCAGGCGTAGAGGTCGAGCACCTGCCGGAGCGTCACGTTGAGGGAGCGGATTCCGCCGCCCACCGGCGTCGTGAGGGGACCTTTGATGGCGACGCGGAACTCCTGCATCGCATCGACCGTCTCCTGTGGCAGCCAATCCTTGAACTGCGTGAACGCCTTTTCGCCGGCGAAGACTTCCATCCACGCCACACGGCGCTGTCCGCCGTAGGCTTTCTCGACCGCCGCGTCGAACACGCGCACGGAGGCGCGCCAGATATCGGCGCCGGTGCCGTCGCCTTCGACGTACGGGATGATCGGGTTGTCGGGGACGTTGAGCGCGCCGTTCTGATATGTGATGCGGTCGCCGGTCCGCGGGACGGTGGCGAACTTGTATGTGGCCATACCGGGGTTCTTCCGAGTTGAGCGATCGCGCGTTATCGAGCGATCAGGGAGCAACTAGGGAAAGTACCGGGCTCAAAATGGCCGAGCAAGCTCGCGATGGGTCACGAGGACGCCGCATCCGCGGTCAATTCTTCGTGCGCGAGCACAACACACCGACGACGGCGTAGTTCGTCGGGTTCAGCAAGTCGCGCTGCGGCGCGATGCGCCAGTCCGAACCCGTTCGGCGCGCGACCAGGACGCGCGTGGTCGACATCAGACCCGCGGGCGCGTCGCGAAATCGGTCATCGGTGTGGACGACGTAGGCCGTCGAGTCGTTCGTCATCAAGACGCCCAGCACCGTGTGCCTGGTGGGGGGCGACGCTTGGGGAAGGTTTCCGAGCGGGCAGCCCTGCCGCCGCGCCGACTCGCGGAGCTGGGTTCGCTCGTCCCGCGCGGCCAACCAGCGGGCTGCCGCGTCGGGTATCGTCAGCGTGAGCAGGTCGTGCTGCGACGTGACTCCGGCGAACTCATGAGAGTAGTCGCCGAATGCCATGTTCGGGCGCGAGGCTCTCATGCGCGCGACCTGCCACTCCGCCACGGCCCGCGGCATGGTCGAATCACGCGCCATCAGTTCTTCGGGCGTCGGATCGGGGAGCCTGACTTCGCTCCGCGCATTCCGGAGCTGTTCTTTGAAGAACGGCTCGAACCGCGCGAGGTCGAGCCGCGCGGCAGCCGCGTCCCAGCGCTCCGCCGCCACGTCGGCGAAGAAGGAATCGACGACCGCGTGAACGGCACGCTCGGCGGGCGTCTGCGCGGACAGCGGGCGATGCATCGGGGTGGCGAGCGCGACGCACAAAAGCGCCAGCGCGCTTCGGAGAGTTCTATCGATGCGCATGAGAGAATGCTAAGGCGCGCGCTCTCCGGCAACCAGAGGTCGGCGGCGCAGCTCCGCGTCCGACTGGTGATGACCGGCGCCCAGCGGCCCGCGTCTGGCGTGCCTGCAGAGTCCGGGTCAAATGCCATGTTACTTTTGTAATCACGACGCCCGAAGCGTCAGACAGCCATCATGTCAAGCGTCCCGACAGCACCAGTTTCGATCGTGCACGTCGACTACCCGCCCTGGGTCGATGTTGTGGTGGATTGGAATCGCCACTACGCCACCGACGAGGAGAAGATGCGCCTCGTCATCGCCGTCGCGCGCCAGAACGTGCTCGCGTCGACGGGCGGGCCGTTCGGCGCGGCGGTGTTCGAGGTCGACACTGGCAGGCTGGTGTCGGTCGGGATGAACAGCGTCGTGCGACTGAACAACTCGACGTCGCACGCCGAGATGCTGGCGTTCATGACGGCCCAGGCCCGGCTCGGCACGTACACGCTGGCCGGCGCCGGCATGCCGGCGCACGAGTTGTTCAGCTCGTGCGACCCGTGCGCGATGTGCCTTGGGGCGACGCTCTGGAGCGGCGTCAAACGGGTCGTCTGCGGCGCCACGCGGGAGGACGTAGAGGCATTGGGATTCGACGAAGGGCCCGTGTTCCCTGCTTCGGCTCGATATCTCGAGGAGCGCGGCATCACGTTCGTGCGGCAAGTGCTTCGTACGGAGGCGCAGGGTGTGCTGCAGCTCTACCAGGAGATGAGCGGGCCGATCTACAACGGCTGACCGTTCGCGCGTCGTCGCTACAACCGCTGGCGGACTTTTCGGCGGTTGCGACCGGGATCGGATGCCGCAGGGCCCCGATCAGCTTTCGACGTGCGCTCCGCAGCAGCGCGATGCGCGCCATGCCATGACCAAAACAAAGCGGCGAGCCTCGATGAGCGCTCGCCGCACGGATTGATGTCTAGGCGCTGACTAATTGTCGCAACCCTGCATGCCCAGGGCGGGACTCGAACCCGCAAGACCCTAGAGTCGGGGGATTTTGAGTCCCCTGCGTCTGCCAATTCCGCCACCCGGGCGCCACAACAGAATCCGAAAGATACCCGCGCCCGCAGTCGCGCTCAATGCTCGCTCGCGTTCAGTGCCGTCACGCGCGCCGGCTGCAATGCCGTTTCCGAGCTCCTGACGCCGAGCAACGCGGGCACGACAGCGTACTGGAGCACGACCGCCAACGCGGCGCCCGCCATCGCGTCGAGCAGATAGTGATTCTGCGTGTACACCGTGGCGATCGACACACCAACGCCGAGCGCCGTCATCACGTTGCCGAACGTCCGGTTGCCCGTGGCGCGCGCCGCGATCGACACCGTCAGGATCCCGGCCACGTGCGAGCTGGGAAACGCGGTTCCCGGTGAGTCGCCGAAATCCCTGAGCGCGTCGTTCAGCACCTGAAACACACCGGCCGCGTGTCCGGCCGCGTTCACCTCGAGGCCGGACTGCACGGCGCGCGGGCCGAGCGTGGGAATGGCGAGATAGATCGCGTCGCAGCACAGGTACGTCACCACTCCGCGCAGCATCAACTCTCGGAACGCCGCGGGCTGCCGGCGAAGCGCGACGAACGACAGGATCGCGATCTGGCCCGGGAAGTAGCCGAAGTAGAGCATCGCCATCAGACCGCGCAGCCACGGCATGGTCCGCCACCAGACCGCGTGCACGTTGAACCCGAGCACGCGCTGCTCGAGGCCCACGATCACGCTGTCGAGCGTGGCTGTGTGCAGCAACGGAAACAGAACACGCAGCTCGGCCCAGAACGCCCCGAGCAGCAGCAGCGGCAGCAGGTCGGCCGCCAAGAGACGATTCGTCGATTCTCGCTGGCGTCGCGCGGCGAGAATGACGACGCCGGCGACGGCGACGTGACCTGCTGCGTACCACACTGCGGCGGTCGACTTGGCCGACAAGTCGAGCCAGATGCCGGCCAGCAGCAGGTTGTAGCCGACGAGTAGCATCGTCAGTGCGCGCGCCGTTCGCTCGGGCGATCGCTCACCGAGGGTCGAATTCAGGTGCATCATCACGTTGGGTGGCGCGTTCTCCCTAGGATATTGCGCCGTTCAACGCTCAGCAACCGCTCAACGCTCCGGCGGTGTCCCGCGCGCTCGTGCGCCGCGGCCGCCGGCGCTGTCGCCTTGCGCCAGTTCCTGCAGCCGGCGGTTCAGGCGCTCCCTTACGGCGAAATACTTCGCGCGCTGGAGCGGCGTGAGGAAACTCGAAAGTTCCTTCTGCTCCGCCTCGAGGAGGTCGGCGCGCTTCCGCTGGCTTTGAATGAGCCCGTCGAGCTGGCGCGCGATCCGGGACTGATCCGCGGTCGCGGAATCGGCCATCGCCGCTTGCAGACCGAGCCGTGCCTGCCGCTCGTCTCGCAGCAGGGCGCGCCGCTGCTGCTCGTACTTGGTGTCGACGCGCTGCAGCGACTGCATCTGCTCGTCCGTGAGGTTGAGCTGCTTGCGCACCAGCCGCGCAAATGCCTGTCGAACCTGACGCACGAGCGCTTGGCGTCGCGGGTTCGGCTGCTGCTCCTGCCTGACCGCCGCTCTGGCGAGCGGACGCATGCCACTCGGACGAGGCGGATCGCTCTGCGCGGCGAGGCTCCCCGCGAGCACGAACGGCAACGAGACGGCGAGCCATTTGGTCGTCATGCGCCTTCCAGTCCGGTGGATCCATCGTCGCCGCCGACGCGAAGCGAGACGGGCTCCGGATCGGTGATCGGCGTCGCCTGCAGCTGATCCATCTCCTCGAGCAACTTCGCGAGCTGCCGTTCGGTGAGATCGCCGAGACGCCCCGAACCGAGTCCAGCCTCCGACGCCACCACGTTCTCACGCGACGGCACCGTTCGCTCCGACGGTGTTGGCGCGACCGTTGGTGACTTCACGACCGCTACGGAATCAGCGTGTGCTGGAACTCCGACCTGCGCGGTATTGACGGCCGCGGAACTCGTGGCGAGGGGCGCTTGTCGCTGACGAAGAACCGCGAACGAACCGCCGCCGGCGACGAGCAAGGTCACCGCTGCGGCGATTCGCCAATCGGCCCACACTGGACGGCGCCGCTGCACAGTGACCGCGCGCTGCGTCGCCGCCGGGAGGGCGTTGACGACCCAGTTCACGTCCACGCGCGGCGCCTGTGCCTGGAGCATGGCGCGCGCGGCACGGAGGAGCTCCAGCTCCTCCCGGCAATCCGCGCAGGACTCGACGTGCGCGAGCACCGCGGCGCGCTCATCGGCGCCGAGCCGATCGTGCAGCAAGTCGGGCAGTTGATCGCGGATCTTCGCGTTCTGACAATCATTCATCGAGAAACTCCTTCACCGCGCGCATGGCGTTGTGATAATGCACTCGCGCGGCGCCCTCCGTGGTACCGACGGCTTCGGCGATCTCCTTGTACGACAACCCCTCGGCCACCCGCAGGCTGAAGACCTCACGCTGCGTCGGCGACAAGCGCTCCACCGCGGCCCGCAGTCGCCGCTGTGTCTCGTCGGCCACGACCGAATCCAGCGCGTCGTACTCGGTCGCGGCGTCGCCTTCCTGAACCTCATGGCGGTCACGCCGACGCTTTTCGGCACGGCGTCGATCGAGCAGCAGCCGACGCTCGATCGTGAACAACCACGTCCGGAACGAGCTCTCGCCTCGAAAGCCGCCGAGCGAGTTGAAGGCCCGAACGAACGTGTCCTGCACCAGCTCATCCACCTCGGACCGTTCACCCGACGCAACCGCGAAACGCGCCAAGGCGGCGGCATGACGCTCGACGAGCGCCGTCGCGGCGCGATCGTCCCCCGCCTTCCACCGCGCGATGAGCTCGGCGTCCACCTGGTCATCGCTCTCTCTCCCGGCGCCCCCGGCCGCGTCGTGTGCCGCGTGGCTCATTCGGTCCAAGAGGTAGACGTCACGGGACTTAGGCCGTTAAGGTGGATCTCGGGACGTTGGACGCGACAATATACACTCCCATGAACCGACCACAGCCAGTCGAACGCATCGGCCATCGCGGGGCCAGGCGCGAGCTCGCCGAAAACACCATTCCGGCGTTCCAGCGAGCGGTGGAGCGTGGGGCCAATGCCATCGAACTGGACGTCCACGCGACGCAGGACGGGGTCGTCGTCGTTCATCACGATCCCGATTTGGCGCTCCCCATGGCGGCGGCCAAATCGCGCATCGCGGACCTCGAGTGGAGCGACCTCGCGCAACGCGGAAACGTGCCGCGGCTACGCGACGTGCTTGACGTCATGCCCGAACACGTCACCGTCTACGTCGAGATCAAAGGCCTCGCGATCGAACGGCTCGTCGCGGCCGTGATCGGCGGCTCCGGGCGCTGCGCCGTCCATTCCTTCGACCATTCGGCGATCGCGACCATGCGCGCGGTCGCGCCGGAAATCCCGCGCGGAATCCTGTTCGACCACTACCCGGCCGACGTCGAGTCGTCGATGCGCTTTGCTGGGGCGCGGGATGTCTGGCCCGAATGGCAGCTCATCGATGCGCGCCTGGTGTCGACGGTGCACGGCGCCGGCGGTCGCGTAATCGCCTGGACGGTCAACAACCGAGAGGAGGCGCGACGGCTGATCGCGCTCGGCGTCGACGGCGTTTGCACCGACGACGTGCGGATCCTCGACGGACTGTGAGCCGGCGCTCAGGGCGACGCGCTACTGGTGCTGCTCGTATCGGCGCTGCCGGTGGTTCCCGTCGTCCCGGTCGTTCCGGTCGAGCTGCTCGGACCTGTTGAACCCGGCGGCCGCTGCATGAGGTCCTTCCGCTCCTGCGACGCCTGGTCGGCGAGCGTCTCCAGGCGCGTTACCTCGGCTTCGGCGGCGCTCAGGTTGCTCATGTGCGCCGCCATTTCCTCGGCGGGCAGTTCCCCGCCCGTTTTGCGGGCGCGGTACACGGCATAGCCAAAGCGCTGGGCAAATCGGTCGAGTGATTGCCGTGCGCGAAACAGGTCGAGGCGAAGGCGTCCTTCGTCGAGGGCGCGCTGTGCGGACCGGCCAGCGCGATCGAGCTCCTGGCGCAACTTGTCGAGCAATGCCATCGACCGCTCCATGTAGCGAGTAGATGTAGAAACTACGACATCCACCGGCCGATGGTTGCACGCCGCGTTCCGCTCGGGCGATCAAAACGTCAAAGGCCCTCGGCAGAGCGCCGAGGGCCTTTCGATGCTTCGATTCGTCGCGAGACTACGCGGCCGAGGTGGCCGGCTTTTCCGCGGCCGAAACCGGGTACACGCTGACCTTGTACCGCGCGCGGCTCTTGTGCTCGAACTTCACGACGCCGTCGATGAGCGCGAAGATCGTGTAGTCCGTGCCCAGTCCGACGTTGTTGCCGGGGTGCCACTTGGTGCCGCATTGCCGGAGAATGATGTTGCCGGCCACGACGCGCTCGCCGCCGTACTTCTTTACGCCGCGGTACTTCGGATTGGAATCGCGGCCGTTGCGCGAGGAACCGACGCCCTTTTTATGTGCCATTGGAGAGCTCGCTCAGCCGAGTGAGATGTCGTTGATACGGACTTCGGTGAAGCCCTGCCGGTGACCACGCTTGCGCGCGTAGTTCTTTCGGCGCTTCTGCTTGAAGACGATGATCTTGTCCCCGCGCCCATGCCGGACGATTTCGCCGGTGACCTTGGCGCCCGTGAGCGAGGGAACGCCCGTGCGGACGTTCTTGCCGTCGTTGCCGAGGAGCACGTCGTTGAATTCGATCGTGCCTCCCTCTTCGCCGACGAGCGACGGGATCTTGTATGTGCGGCCCGGCTCGACGCGGAACTGCTTGCCGCCGGTCTTGATGATCGCGTAAGGCATGGAAAGGCTCTGACTGGTATTGCGGGTGAGCCTGTAAAGCTAGACAGAGCTATGGGTTGTGTCAACGCCGCGAGATGAGCGGCGTTGACCACCCCAGCCGTCAGGCTACGGCGTATTGTCCGGTGATGTCCCGCCCTGCCGACTTCACAACGAGCTTGAACTCATCGGGCCGAAGTAGCGGATCATCGCGGAACTCGATCGAGAAGGCGACAGCCTTTTCGAGCTTCTTCACGAGGTCCTTCTCGTTCTCGAGAACGTACATCGCAACGTCCGGATGCAGTCGCACGACGAGTGGGTCCTTCCGACCCTCGAGCCCGGCCCGCTTGATCGATCGCTCGATACGACGCGCAATGGTCTCGGCCGTGAACACGCGCCCGGTTCCATTACACGTCGGGCAGGGTTCGGTCATGTTCTGCAGGTGGCTCTGCCGCACGCGCTGCCGCGTCATCTCGATCAGCCCGAGGTCGCTCACGGCAAACGCTTTCGTCCTCGCCCTGTCGCGCCCGAGGTGGGTGCGCAGCTCCTGGAGCACCTTGTCGCGGTTCGCCCTCGTCTCCATGTCGATGAAGTCGCAGACGATGATGCCGCCGAGGTCGCGGAGCCGAGCCTGACGCGCTACTTCGCGCGCCGCCTCGAGATTGGTGCGGAGGATCGTCTTTTCCGGGTCCTTCTTGCCCGTGTAGCGCCCAGAGTTGACGTCTACCGAGACGAGCGCTTCCGTGGGCTCGATGATCAGGTAGCCGCCTGACGGCAGGTCGCAGCGGCGCTTGAACAGATCGCGGATTTCCTGCTCGATATTCGCCTTGTCGAAAAGCGGCTGTTCGTGCTCGTACAGCTTCACGCGGTCGATCAGCTCGGGCGCGATGCCCTTGAGGTACTCGAGGATCTCGTTGTAGACCTGCTTCGAGTCGACGGTGACCTGCTCCACCTTCGTGCTGAACACGTCGCGCATCAGCCCGCGCGTCAGGCTCGTCTCGCGATGGATCGCCGAGGGAGCGCGTACGAAATGGGTCTTGCGCTTGATACGCTTCCATTGACCGATGAGCGTCGTCAGCTCGCGCTCGAGCGTCTCCTTGGTGACGTCCTCGCCGACCGTGCGAACGATCACCCCGCCGGAGTCCTTGGGGAGGACTTCCTCGACCTGCGCTCGCAGACGCTTTCGTGCCTCACGGTCGCCGATCTTGCGGCTGACGCCCACCCGCTCGGCGAACGGCATGTAGACCAGAAAACGACCGGCGAGGGAAACCTGCGCCGTGACGCGCGGCCCTTTCGTGGAGATCGGCTCCTTGGAGACCTGGACGACGAGGTCCTGGCCGCGCTTCAGAACGTCCTGGATGGGCGGCGCCTTCGCGCGCCGGCGGCGTCCGCGTTCGGTGTCGCCTTCGTCATCGTCGTCCCCGTCGTCCTCGTCTCCTTCGTCTTCGGGGTAGACGAGGTCGGACGAGTGAAGGAAGGCACTTTTCTCGGTGCCGATGTCGACGAAGGCTGCTTGAATTCCCGGGAGAACTGCTTCTACGCGTCCGAGGTAGATGTCGCCGACCATCCGGCGAGCATCGGGACGATCGACCAGTAGTTCAACGAGCTGGTCGTCCTCGATGATGGCGACCCGCGTCTCCCGCGGGTTCGCGTTGATCAGAATTTCGCGTTTCATTGGTGTCCGCCGTTCTCGCTCGGCCCGGCGACTCGGCGGGCGGGGCGTGGCGGAAATGCAAAAGGTGTGTGGCGAGCCGGGGCAATGCTTCAGCCCCGGCGGCTCGGAATGGGATTGTCCAACGCATCCGGGTGATCGTCCACGCCGCCGCCGGCTGAGGCGCGCGAATGCGCAACGGCGCCGACTGATGGATCGGCGCCAGTCTCAACGAGATACGGGGTGGCGTGCGATCGGCCCATCGAAGCAGGCCGTGCACCGGAAGGAGGACGAGCGCCCAGAGAGCCGCGAACAGCGCGCGGGGCCCCATGTGGCGCGATGCGCTCTCGGCCGGCGTCGAGTCGCCGAGCAGGTCGAAAGCGGAAAAAAGCGGTGCTGTAATCACTAAATGATAATTAATGTCGGAACGGGCGGTTTGGCAATTCAATCCGCCAGATCCTTGAGCAGCTGTCGGGCGATCACGATGCGCTGTATCTCAGACGTCCCTTCGCCGATTTCGCAAATTTTGGCGTCCCGCATGAAGCGCTCGACCGGGTAGTCCTTGGTGTACCCGTAGCCGCCGTGCAGCTGAACGGCGGCAATCGTGGCCCGCATCGCGAGCTCCGAACAAAAGAGCTTGGCCATGGCCGCTTCCTTGGTGAACGGCTGCCCGTTCTGGGCCAGCCAGGCGGCGTGGTAGACGAGATGCTTTCCGGCCTCGATCTCGGTCGCCATGTCCGAGAGCTGAAACTGGACGCCTTGGAAGTGCGCGATCGGGTGGCCGAACTGGCGGCGGACCGTCGTGTACTGCAGCGCCTGCTCAAAGGCGCCTTCCGCGATGCCGAGCGACAGCGCGCCGATGCCGACGCGGCCGTTGTCGAGGGTCTTCATGAAATTCACGAAGCCCTGGCCTTCGGCGCCGAGCCGATTCTCCTCGGGCACCTCGACGTCTTCCATGATCAACTCGGCCGTATCCGACGCGCGCCACCCGAGCTTGTCCTCCTTTTTTCCCGCCCTGAAGCCCTTCATGGCAGGCAGCGATGG
Organism: Gemmatimonadaceae bacterium; assembly: GCA_035493635.1. Lineage (GTDB taxonomy): Bacteria > Gemmatimonadota > Gemmatimonadetes > Gemmatimonadales > Gemmatimonadaceae > JAQBQB01. The sequence goes on from DATJHY010000082.1 coordinate 9,960, forward strand.
CTCGTGGCCAACACCAACGGCGCGCGCTGATTCGAGGTCGCTCGTCGGCTTGGTGAGAATGAACGAGCTGATGCCGTGCGTTCCCTGCGAGCGATCGGTGACCGCCGTGACGACGAAGATCTCGCCGACGCTGCCGTGGGTGATGAAGCGTTTGACACCGTTGAGTACGTAGCAGCTACCGTGGCGCACTGCGGTGCTCCTGGTGCCGCCGGCGTCGCTCCCTGCTTCGGGCTCGGTGAGCCCGAAGCCGCCCATCACCTTTCCCGAGGCGAGCAGCGGGACGTAGCGGCGCTGCTGGTCGGGCGTACCGAACTTGACGATCGGCGAGGTGCCCAACGTCGTGTGGGCCGACACGGTGAGGCCGTGCGATGCGTCGACCTTCGCCAGCTCGTGGATCACCATGGTGTAGCTGATCAGGTCGAGCCCGGCGCCGCCCAGATCCTCCGGCCACGGGACTCCAAGGAGTCCGAGCTCGCCCATCTTGCGGATGTTCTCCCAGGGGAATTTCGCGTCGGCGTCGAGTTTGGCCGCCACGGGCGCGACCTCGTCGCGCGCGAACTGCCGGACCATCTCGCGGGTCGCGAGGTGCTGCTCGGAGAAATAGAGCGAATCGTCCATTGATCGAACGGTCTAAGCCGCCTCGGTTTCGTCGGCCGAGCGCACCAATTCCAGAAAGCGCTCGCCGTATTTTTCCAACTTCACTGGCCCCACTCCACGAATCTGTCCAAGCGCGCCGTCGTTCACGGGGCGGCGGACGGCCATTTCGGCCAGGGTGCGGTCGCTGAACACCACGTACGCCGGCACCTGCTCTTCCCGGGCGATCGTGCGGCGGAGGTCCCGCAGGCGCGCGAGCAGTGCCTCGTCGGCGCCGGAGAGCACGGGCGCCTCATCGCGCTCCGCCGACTGTTTCGCCTCGCGACGTCGCGAGCCGCCGCGCGACTTTGGTTTCCGGAGCGACGGCGCGGCTCCCTGCTCCACGTCGACTCGCGTGCCGAGACAGTTGTCGCATCCGTCGCACGAGGTCCTCGCCGCGGCATCGCCGAAGTAGCGCAGCACGAAGCCGCGGCGGCAGCCTTTGGTGTACGCGTACTGCTGCATGGCATCGAGCTTCTGCAGGTCCGCCTTTCGTCGACGCTCGATGGTCGACCAGTCGATCGCGAAGGCCGTGAGCGGCTTTTTCGGGGCGGTGAGCATCGCGCCGGATCCGCAGCGCTTCCACTCGACGAACTGCCGCGACTGCAGAGCGTCGAGTAGCGGCATGGCGCCCGACGCGCCGCCAAAGCCCGGCGGCAGCCCATCGAGGTCGATCGAAGCTCCTTCGCTCAGCGAAGATCCCGCGACGCGCCACATCGCTCGAAGAATGCCGAGCTCCAGCGAGTCCTGCTCGGTGAGCTCGCGCTTGATTCGCTGCGGCGTCGCGAGGAGACGCACGATCACCCGCGAGCCCGCCTCAAGCTCCACGCGATACGCGCCCGCCTGTGACAGAATCCTGATCACCGACTCGACGTCGCGTCCGCTGGCCTTGGTGCTGAGCCGGGCCGCGATGTCGTCCGGCGAAAGCGCCACCGCGCCCGTGGCGTCGGCGTTCTTGCGCAGGAGTTCGTAGACCTGCTCGACGAGCGCGCGATCCGGGTAGGCGCTCTTGATGAAGAATTCGTGCGTGAATCGATCGGGGAACGCGTGCAGCAGGTAGCACGCCGCCGGCAGGCCGTCGCGTCCGGCGCGGCCCGCTTCCTGGTAGTACGCCTCGAGCGTGCCGGGCATGGCGTAGTGGACGACGAGACGCACGTTCGGCTTGTCGATCCCCATCCCGAACGCGTTCGTCGCCACGATCACCCGTACGTCCTCACCCATGAAGGCGTCCTGGACCGCGTGTCGTCGCTCGTCGTCCAGACCGGCGTGATAGGCGGCGGCGCGAATCCGCGCGCGATCGAGCAGCATTGCGATTCGCTCGACCGCCTTGCGCGTCGACGCGTACACGACGCCGAGCCCCTCGTGCTGCTTGAGCAGGTGGACGAGCGCGTCGTCCTTGTCCTGATCGGTGCGAGTGGGCACGACGTGGTACGAGAGATTCTTGCGATCGAATCCCGTGATGATCGTCGTGGGCGAATCGAGCTTGAGCTGCGTGACGATGTCGCGCCGCACGTGCGGCGTGGCGGTGGCCGTCAGCGCGATCGTTGGCGGCCAGCCCAGACGCTCGCGCACCTGCGCGATTCGCAGGTAGCTCGGACGGAAATCGTGGCCCCACTCGCTGATGCAGTGCGCTTCGTCCACGGCCAGGAGCGACACGCCCGCCTCGCGCAGGCGCTCGGCGGTGGTGCCGGCGTCGAAGCGCTCGGGCGCCACGTAGAGGAGCTTTACGTCGCC
>DATJHY010000083.1:0-11831 GCA_035493635.1 Gemmatimonadaceae bacterium
ACACGCCTCAGTGCCGCCACATGCTCGGGCTTGTCGAGATCGACGTCGGAATGTCCGAAGTGAAGCTTGATGCCCGACGCGAGACGCGGATCGCGCGCGCATCGGGCGATCTCGTCGAGCGCGTAGTCGCGCAGAGGATTCAAGCTGCAAAACGCGCGGAGTCGATCGGGAAACTGCGCTGCCTGCTCTGCGGTCCAGTCGTTCTCGGCTTTCACCTTCTCGTACTCATTCTCGATCGCCGGTCGATTGGGGTTGCCGTACTGATAGGCGATCGACAGCACGAGCGCGCGGCGGATGCCGATCGAGTCCATCGCCGAAATCAGGTCGCGCGCGAGAACCGGTGTCCGCGAAGAGAGTTGCGCGGCAACGGGGCTGAGCAAGTGCTGGTGGGCGTCGACCGCTGCGGCGACTTGCGCGCGCGCGGGATCGGCTGGCCCGGCGATCGTGGCGCCGAGTGCGAACAGGATGCCGAGAGGGCGCGCGCGTGGTGACATGCTGTCAGGTTCGAACCTACGGTCGCCTCGCCGCGCCGGCAATCAGGCGTGGCAGCCGAGCAAACGCCCCGGCGATGCGTTTGCGCCGTTTCATGCGGAGCTTTGATTCACCTGCGCTCGCCGCCGACGGCTCGCGTCGCCTACAATCCCCCGCGCGCGAACAGCAGCCACAGAACGAGGATCACGAGCAGGATCGTCAGGAAATGTCCACCGTAGCCCAGGCCCCATCGGTGACGGCCGTATCCGTAGTAGCCCGGTGCCCAGATGAGCAGCAGAATGATGACGATGATGAGTAGCATGACAGTTCCCTTGCTGAGCGGCGGCAGCGGACGTTGTTCGAGCAGCCGAGTCAGCCAGGGAGCAACGATCGAGCCGAACCGTTTGAAATCCGCAGGGTTCTGGGACCCGTTGCGGCCGGCGCGTCCGCACTCGACCGCGGCGGCCCACACCGTTTTGGCGATGGCAACCCGAGTGCTGTCGATTCGAGCCTCCCTCTTTCGACGTCTGGGCAGCGCGGTATCCCGCGCGATTGCACCCTCAACACCAGGAGGCCCCGTATGGCCATGCAGAAAATCTCTCCCTTCCTCTGGTACGCGAAGGAAGCAGAGGAAGCGGCCGCGTTCTACACCTCGATCTTTCCGGACTCGCGCATCACGCGCGTCACCGCGCTTCCGAGCGAGTCGCCGAGCGGTCCGCCGGGATCGGTGAAGGTCGTGGAGTTCGAGCTCTTCGGGCAGCCGTTCATGGCAATGAGCGCTGGTCCGCTCGACCCGTTCAACCACGCCATCTCGCTGTACGTGACGTGTAAGGATCAAGGCGAGATCGACCGCTACTGGGACGGTCTCCTCGCCGGCGGCGGCAAGCCCGAGGAGTGTGGATGGCTTCGGGACCGTTATGGCCTATGCTGGCAGATCGTACCGGAGGGCTTTGGCGAGATGATGTCGGATCCCGATCGCGCGCGGGCGAAACGTGTAACGGACGCCATGCTGAAGATGGTGAAGTTCGACGTCGCGGCCCTGAAAGCGGCGTACGCGGGCACGGCGCGGTAGGGGTACGGAGTCACCAGCGCGTTGATACTGTCCATAACGAGCGGGCGGCAGACGCCCCCGCGACCGTCACGCCTCGGGGTTCGGTGTCCACTCCCTGGTGACCGGCGCGGCCGGCGCGCGCGTATTCCGCGCCGACGCCGGCGAACGCCCACTTCTTGCCATGGTACATCGCGATGCCCAGCGCTCCTCAGGTCGCGACCTCGATGAGGATGGACAACGGCGAGAGTCGGAGGAGTTTGGCGCCGACGATGATGGCAATTAGGAAACATTGGATAGGACGCCAGCATAAGACATTGCACTCGGCTAATTGCCTCCAATCCGCACGATTAAGACGCCCGGCGTGGCACGAACGAGCGCCGGGCGGCCCCCGTGCGCGGGGTATGCGTGAATCGCACCCCGGCGACAGACGCGCAGATCACGAGCGACACGAGGTACGCGATCCAGCCGTGCGGCACGATCGGGATGAGGAACGCCCGATTGCTCACATGGCCGTTCCGCAAACGCCAGCCTTCGACGGCGAACGCCCAGAAATTCGCGACACCGAGCGTGACGAGGGCGACGATGGGCACCAGCAATACGATCGACACGATCGCCATGACGCGATCGTCGGGTTCGAAGCTTTGGGCGTTCGATGTCCGGCCGATTGCGCGAATGTGCATCGCCAGCGCGCACCATGAGCTCGTTGGCGACTTCCGCGTCCTCCCGCAGATGCTCCCGGTCCGCTCGCCGAGTGAGATCGAGTCGACGATCCACCGGATCGGACCACCTACAGGCGCTGTTCACTCGTGAGCTGTCGATGCAACCACGAACGAGCATGGACACCGCGGCGGCGAGAGCAGTTCGACCTGTCATGAGGTGCTCGTGAGCGGATGTACCCGCACTCTACGGATGCCCGAGCCGGATGATGTGAGGAGCTGATGAAGCCGAGATTACGGTCGCATTAGAGCGCAAGGAGATGCCGTGAGCGGTGACTTCGCCACGGCAATAGGCGACGCGGTTTCGTCTGGCGTGCAGATGACCATCAGGGATTGCGCTCGAGCAGTCTCGTCCAGTTCGTGATCAGCTCGATCCGCGACGTCTCGATTGGATGATCGCGCTTCACGACGAGCAGGCGTTGGCCATCGCGCGAGACGTCGTACGACCAGCCCTGCGTGTCGGTGAACTCCACATCGAAGATGAGACGCGGCGGGTCCCAGTGAGGCTCAGGACTCGTCGTCACCTTCGTCTCGTACCACCGGTGGCCGTTGCGGTAGTACAGCATGCCCGATGGCTTCCAACGTGGCTCGATCCCGGCTCCTTGGGATACCTGGCCAAAGTCGCGGCCTTCGGGGAACGAGCGGATGAGTGTTATGGGAGCGCCGCGCTCAGGACGCGTGTACGCGATCCACTTTCCGTCTGGGGAAAAAGTCACGAGTGCGCCGTCGACTTGCGGCGACTTGGGAGCACCCGGGCGCAGGCCGACGAATGCGGTCCGAAATGGGAAGGCCTGTTCGACGGCGAGAACGTCACCCTTCGGCGAGAAGTAATTCGTGAAGCCGGCCGTCGTGTCGGGCAGCAATGTAGCGTCGCCAATATGGCCGGCGTCGTTGACCTCGTGCAGCGCTATCCGACCTTTGCCGAGCACGATGCCGGCGAGCTGTCGTCCATCCGCGCTCCAGCGCGGAAACCCTTCCGCTTCCGGGTAGTTGATGCGCACGCCCTCGTGTCGTGCCAGGTCCCAGACCCAGAGATAATCCTGCACGTCGGCGACCTGCACCGCGATGTGGCGATCGTCAGGCGCGAGATCGACTTCGCCATACACCAGCTCCGGTGAGTCGATGAATTCGACGCGGCCCCGACGATCGACCCATGCCAATTTGCCGCGCGACAGGTCGACGCCTGGGACGTACGCCAGTACGCCGCCGGTCGCGAACGCCTGAAGCATGCCGAATGCCGATTCCATCGAGACGCCGGGCGCGATCGCGACAGGGTCGCCCGAGACTGCCCCGGTGCGCGGGTCGAATCGTATGCCGTACAGGCCGCCCGCCCGGGCGAAGATGACGTGACCGTCCGCCACGTAGCGCGCGGCATAGCCGAGGTGGACGAGCACCGTCGAGCGATGGGTGCCAAGATCGGCGAACACGACATCGCCGTGGTCTCTGCCAATGCTCGTCTTCCCGGCATTGAGGAGCGCCGTCTTGCCGCCGGGGAGCACGTCGCTGAAGTCGTTGGCGCCAAGCTCGCTCGCCGCCACCAGGCGCTCGGGTGTGCCGCCGTCCGCTGACACGCGTGTCAGGGCTCCTGCTTCCGAGTCGTAATAGATGAAGTCAGGTACCGGCCACCAGACGCGGACTGAGCTCGCCGCGCAGAGCTCGATCGTCGCGCCGCCGCTCCGCGGAATCTTCTTCACGTGGTCGCCGGTCACGAATGCGATCCATGCCCCGTCGGGCGAAAAGACGGCGACCTTGGCACCCTCGGTTCCGGCGAGGGCGCGCGTCTCGCCGGTCGCGACGTCGTGCACGTAAACCATGTTGCCGGTCGCCGTCGTGGCGATGTACGCGAGCATGGAGCCATCAGGCGCGAGCGTCACCTGCGTCCCGTTGAAGCCCACCGGCGGCAAGTTCGCCAGCGCGAGCGGCGCGTCGGCGGGGAGTGCGATTGACGCGCGCACCAGCGGTGCGTCGCTGCGCGTCCCCGCGCTCGACGCTCCTCGCGATCGCATCGCCAGCGCGCCAAGAATCGCTCCCGCCGCGAAGACCGCGGCCGCGAATGTCCACCGCGACAACGCAGCTCGAGCGGTGCCGGCGCCGAATTCCTTCGTCGACGCGTGCGGCGCGGGCGCGCCAGCGGACCCGCGCCCCTGGAGCGCCGCCGCGAATTCGCCTGCGCTCGCGAACCGATCCGCCGGCAGCTTCTCGAGCGCGCGCTGAATCGCGGCATCGACGTGTGGCGGCACGTTCGTCCTGCTCGCGCGAACGCTCCGCGTCTTCTCGGTAAGCACCCGCGCGATGATCGCCTGAGCCGTCGAGCCGGTGTGCGGCGGTTCGCCGGTCAACGTTTCATACAAAACCGCCGCGAGTGAGTACACGTCGGACCGACCGTCAATCGTCCGCTCGCCCGTCGCCTGCTCGGGACTCATGTACTGCGGCGTTCCCAGCGAGAGTCCGGTTTGCGTCAGCCGCGCGCCGCCGGCGTTGCTGACGGCGAGCGCAATGCCGAAATCCGCAACGACCGGTTCGCCTGCCTGGACCAGGATGTTCTCCGGCTTGATATCGCGGTGGATCACGCCGTGCGCGTGCGCGTACTGCAGCGCGTGCGCCACCGCGAGCGCGATGTGGAGCGCGTCCTCGACGGGAAGTTGCCGCTCGCGGGTCAGTCGCGCGCGCAGCGACTCGCCCGCGACATAGGGCATGACGTAGAAAAGGAAGCGCGGCCCACTGGTTCCATTCGGATCGCCCGCCTCGCCGGAGTCGAACAGCGGGAGAATGTTCGGATGCTGGAGGTTCGCCGTGACGCGAATCTCGGCCAGGAAACGCTCGGGCCCGAGCTGCGACGCGAGATCGGGGTCGAGCACCTTGAGTGCGACGCGGCGCTCGTGCCGGAGGTCGCGCGCGAGATACACGGTCGCCATGCCACCGGCGCCGATCTCGTGGTCGATCTCATAGCGGCCTGCCAGCGCCGCGTTCAGCTGGGTGATCGCTTCCATGGCGGATGCTGGTGGTCGCCAATGATAGCGCCGGGAGCGGTCGAATGACACGGGTATGAGTTGCGCCGTCTCCGACAACGCTTTCATTTACTCGCTCGTCGCCGGCCAATGGGATTCGAGAGCGACGGAGCCGACCCGCCCTCAATCCAACCTGCATTCGCGTCGATCGCCGACCGTTGATCACGTTGCATGACTGATTCCGCGTCCGACCTCACCGCCGTCCTCGGCGGACGATACCGCGTCGAGCGCGAGCTCGGTGCCGGCGGCATGGCGACCGTGTACCTCGCCGACGACGTCCGCCACGGCCGACGCGTCGCGATCAAGGTCGTTCGCCCCGAGCTGGCCGCGGCGCTGGGCGCCGAGCGATTCCTGCGCGAGATCACGACGACGGCGAGCCTCCGCCACCCGCACATCGTGCCGTTGTACGACTCGGGCGCCGGCGATGGCGGGGGCACGCTGTACTACATCATGCCGTTCGTCGAAGGCGAGTCGCTGCGCGATCGGCTTCGCCGCGAGAAGCAGCTGCCCGTGCCGGACGCGCTTCGCATCGCCGGCGAAGTGGCGGATGCGCTGAGCTATGCGCACGGGCGCGGTGTGATCCACCGCGACATCAAGCCCGAGAACATTCTTCTGGAGAGTGGTCACGCGGTGGTCGCGGACTTCGGGATCGCGCAGGCGATCGACGCGGCGGGCGGCGAGCGGCTGACGGAAACCGGCGTGGCTATCGGCACGCCGGCGTACATGAGCCCCGAACAGGTCGCGGGCGAGAAGAACCTCGACGCCCGCTCCGACGTGTATGCGCTTGGTTGCGTGCTCTACGAGATGCTGGCCGGTCAGCCGCCATTCACCGGGCCAACCGCGGAGAGCGTGATCCATCAACACATGCTCGCCGCTCCGCCGGCCGTCACGCAGTTGCGCCCGGCGGTGTCGCCGACCGTTGCGTCCGCGCTCCAGCGCGCGATGAGCAAGGCGCCGGCGGACCGTTTCCCGTCCGTGGCGCAATTCGCCGAAGCGCTCGCGCGCGGGAGCAGCGAGCTCGATCGGTTGGCCCAAATGCCGGCGGCTGCCACGCGCCGACGATTGCCGATGGTCGCAGGGGCACTCGGGCTGGTCATGATCGCTGCCGTAGCGGGAGTGCTCCTGACCCGGCGAGCTCCGTCGCCCATCCGCCTCGGCCGGCGAGCTCCGGTCACGGTAGATCCCGGGCTGGAGCTCGATCCGGCGCTGTCGCCCGATGGAAAACTCGTCGCGTACTCGGGCGCGAACGGTGTGCTCACCGTGCGTCAGGTGGAGGGCGGTGCGCCGGTGCAGGTCGTCCGCGCCGAGGACGCGCGCGGTCGGTGGCCGGTCTTTCTTCCCGACGGACAGCGGCTCGTGTTCGTTTCGCCGCGCGGCATCGAGGTCGTGTCCGCGTTGGGCGGCGTTCCGCGGCTGCTCGTCGCGGGAACGCAACTCGCACGGGGCGTGACAGTCGCGCCAGATGGTCGGACCTTCGCATTTCTGTCGCACGACTCGCTGTTTGCCCAGCCGCTCGACGGTGGACCGGCGCGACTCGTCGCCCAGACGTACGAGGCGCACTCGCCCGCGTGGTCACCCGATGGGCGCTGGATCGCGTACGTCCAGGGCAATCGGCAGTACATCAACGTGATCGATCTGGGAAACCTCGCGTACAGCTCGATCTGGCTTGCGCCGGCGATTGGCGGGACGCCGCATCGCGTCACCGACGAGCGATCGGCGCACGCGAGCCCGGCGTGGGCGTCCGCACAGTCCCTGCTGTTCGTGTCCGACCAGGATGGCGGGCGCGATGCCTATGAGATCTCTCTAAAGAACGACGGATCGCCGCGTGCCGCGCCGGTCCGCATAACGACGGGACTCGGTCCGTACGCAATCGGCGTGTCGAGAGATGGGAGACGGATCGCGTACGCGCCGCTCACCGAGACATCGAATGTCTGGTCGGTAGCCGTTCCCGCGACCGGCAGCGTCTCGGTCTCGACGGCCGTGCCGGAGACTCAGGGCAATCAGTTGATCGAGAACGCCGGCGTGTCGGCCGACGGCAAATGGCTTGGCTACTCCGGCGACCGCAACGGGACGAGTCAGATCTACGTCGTCCGCCTCGGCGTGAAGGGCGCGGAAACGCAGCAGGTCACCTCGGACAGCGCGGGATCATACTGGGTTGCCTGGTCGCCCGATGCGAAGGAGATCGCGTTTCACCGATTCTATGGTGAACGGCGTCGGATCTTCGTATCGCCGATCGAGGGCGGTGCCGCTGTTCCGGTGACGGACGGGTCCGAAGACGATCGGTCGCCCGAATGGTCCCCGGATGGACGCCAGTTGTTGCTCCTCGCGAACTGGGGAACAAAGCCGGCCGTTCGCGTCACGACGCGAACCGCCGACGGGCAGTGGTCCAAACCGCGAACGATTCCCATCGTCATCGGCGGCGACACAATCGCGTCCGGTCTGTCGGATTGGTCGCCGGACGGCCGCTTCATCGCGTGCGGTTGCGGCGAGGGCGGGATCGTAATCGCGCCGGTCGACGGCGGCCCGGCGCGGCGGTTGGCGGCGTCCTTCTCAACTGCCGGCTGGGCGTTTCCGCAGTGGTCGGCCGACGGGCGGACGGTGTACTACGTATCCGAGGATTCGGGTCGCGTCGTAGCCGTGGTTGGCGTTCCGGTGAACGGTGGACCGGAACGCGCCGTGGTGCGCTTCGACGATCCGACGCGGCCATGGCATCGCTACGGCTTCCGCGTTCGAGCTGGCCGCATCTTCTTCACGCTTGGCAGTCGCGAGAGCGACGTGTGGGTGGCGGACATCGAGCGGAAGTGAGCGACGGAATCCTCACGGGCCGACCACTCGCGCCAACAGAAGACCACCCGCTGCCACGAGCACGACCCCGGTGACGCGCGCCACCCGCTCGCCACGGTGCGCCAGACGCTCGGCCGTAATACCCGACGCCACCACGAGCATCGCACGCAGATCCATCACACCCACGACGAGCGGGATCACCATCAGGTTGGCACAGCAGGCGACGCAGCGAAGTCCCAGCTGAATGCCATCTCGCCAGGCACCGGACGCTCCAGCTGGTCGTGACGTGCCAAGCCAGGATCGCCAACGACAGCACGCGAGTTGATGGGCCTTCCACGACGTGAGCTGAATCGCGCCGGCCAACATCACCGTCAGGCCCGCTAGGATCGGCGCCGCGCGCGCGAGCGAGTGTTCGTGCATGATGGCCGTCGCCACCAACGCGCCAACAGGAAACACCGCCACGCCGAGAGCCGCCCACACGAAGAAGTACGCGACGCCCGCGACTGCAGTCAGTGTGCCGGGACGCCTCGCACACGACTTTACGGCTGCCGTGCGATGGCGCCACAACACCGGCGCCACCGTCGGCAGCATCATCGGCACCATCATCAGTATCCACATCCCGACGAACGACGCAGCGGCGGCGGCCCACGTTCGATCGGGCATCGGCATCCACATCATCGACATCGTCCACCCGCCGTGCATCGGCATGAAGAGTCCCTCCGCCGCTCAGCGCGCGTACTCGTCGTGCCGGCGCCACCAGACGCCGTTCTCATTGCGACCGCTCGGCGCGCGGTCGAGCCACTGGTACATGGTCCACAGCCCGTCCAACCCACGCGAATACGCCGAGTAGGTGTGGTACACGACGCCGTCTTCCAGCACGAAGGAGCTCACGCCGGGCCGCTCGCGCGTGTACGTGGGCACGTCAGTGCCGGTCATCGCTGCGATCTGCGCGACGGGCGACTCGCTGCCGCGGAGCCGCCACTCCTGCGTCGTCTTGCCCTCGAGCGGCACGGCAACGGGCTTCTCGCGCCGATAGTTGTATTCGATGCCGCCGTCTCGCTGCTGCTCCGCGCTGAATCCGACGGCGAAGTCGGCATTGAAGTCGCTGCCGAACGACGACGCCCACGGGAACGTCCAGCCCATCCGTCGCTTGTACGCCTGCAGCTTCTCGAGCGGCGCCCGCGACACCGCGGCGAGCATCACGTCGGGGTTGGCGAGATGCACCGCGATGCCGTTGAAGCCGTCCGCGATCGAAGAGCAGGACGGGCATCCCGCCGTGTAGTCCGGGCCGAACATGAAGTGGTAGATCAGCAGCTGCGACCGTCCGCCGAACAGTTCGGCGAGCGAGGCGCTCCCCTCATCGGTGTCGAATCGATATTGCTTGTCGATTCGAACCCACGGCAGCTCTTGCCGCCGCCGCGCCAGCTCGTCGCTGCGGCGCGTAAGCTCCTTCTCCTCGGCGAGCAGCGCAATCCGCGCCGCGAGCCACTCGCTCCGCGTCCCGGTTGTGTGGGTCGTAGCCTGTGTCGTCATCGTTTGTCTCTCCCGTCGTGTGTCGTCTGTCGACATCGTTATGGCGATCCGAGTCGGTGATCGTCGGCCGCACGACAGACTTAACGCCAGGTAGCGCGAGGGTGAGAGTTACAAGTTTGGCGGGATTTGCATGGACGCTCTGATCGCCGCTGCCGCGCGCGACCTGGCGACAGGCGACGCGCTCGGCGCGCTGAAGCGGGTCGCGCTTCGCGACGACGCGCCCGCGCTCGCGCTGCGCGGCATCGCGATGGCACAGCTCGGCGACCTTGCTCGCGCGAAGGTGCTCCTGCGAGCGGCGGCGCGTGCATTCGCGCCGGAGGAGGTCGTTGCTCGCGCGCGCTGCGTGGTCGCCGAGGCCGAGATCGCATTCGCCTCACGCGACCTCGGCTGGTCGGCAAAGGTACTCGACCGGGCACGCGCGACGCTCGAGTCGCGCGGCGACCGCGTGAACGCCGCGCTCGCGCGATACCTCGAGGTGAGGCGTCTCCTCCTGATCGGGCGCGTGAGCGAGGCCGAGCAGGTACTCGCGACCCTCGAGCCCCGTCGATTTCCTCCCGCGCTCGAAGCGACACACCACCTGATGTTGGCGGGGATCGCGCTGCGACGACTGCGAACGAAAGAGGCACGCAACGCGCTCACTCGCGCCGAGCGTGCGGCGCGTGAAGCGCGCATTCCGGCGTTGACAGCGGAGGTCGCGAGCGCGTGGCTCCCGTTGCGCACGCCCGCCGCGCGGCTCGTCGCCGGTGGCGGCGAGCGACCGCTACTGCTCGAGGATGTCGAGGCCGTGCTCGCGTCGCGATCGCTCGTGATCGACGGATGCCGTCAGGCCGTGCGCGCGGGTGGCGCTGTCGTCTCGCTGACGACGCGCCCCGTGTTGTTCGCGCTCGTCCGCGCGCTCGGCGAAGCGTGGCCTGCCGATGTGCCGAGGGATTCGCTCATCGCGCGCGCTTTCGGCTCGAGATTCACCGATGAGTCGCATCGCGCGCGACTACGCGTCGAGGTAACGCGGCTGCGAACGGCTCTCAAGCAGTTCGCCGACGTGACTGCGACGAAGCGAGGATTCAGGCTTTCGCCGCGCGGCTCGCGCGACGTGGTCGTGCTGGCGCAGCCGGTAGAGCACGAGCACGCGGCGGTGCTGGCCTGCCTCGCCGACGGAGAATCGTGGTCCAGCTCGGCGCTGGCGCTGGCGCTCGGAACGAGCCAGCGGTCCGTGCAACGGGCGCTCGACACGCTCGCCGGGGAAGGGAAGGTGCAGTCTTTTGGGCGCGGGCGAGCGCGGCGGTGGATCACGCCGCCCGTGCCGGGATTCACGACAGCTTTGTTACTCCCCGCGACGGTTCCGACAGACTAACATGGCAGCATGAAAGCATCGACCGCCGAGATCATTCGCGAGTACGGACCGTTTCCCGCCCACAACGTCGGCGGCGTCACGTACGACGGCAAGCACGTGTGGTTCGCGGGCGGCGAATCTCTGGTCGCCATCGATCCGGAGAGCGGAGAGACGGCGCGATCCATCGACGTCGTTGCGCAAGCCGGCACTGCGTTCGACGGCAAGTACATCTATCAGCTAGCCGACAATCGGATTCAGAAGATCGATCCACAGTCAGGGCAGGTGCTCTCGACGATTCCGTCGCCGGGCCGCGCTGATTCGGGGCTCGCGTGGGCCGAGGGAACGCTGTGGGTCGGACAACACCGCGACCGGAAGATCCACCAGGTGGATCCGGAAACGGGTGCGATCCTTCGCACGATCGAGTCGAACCGGTTCGTCACCGGAGTCACGTGGGTCGATGGAGAGATGTGGCACGCGACCTGGGAAGGGGACGAGAGCGACATTCGACGAATCGACCCGCAAAGCGGCGAGGTGCTGGAGCGACTCGAGATGCCCGCCGGCGCGGGTGTGTCGGGGCTCGAGTCCGACGGGGGTGACCGGTTTTTCTGTGGAGGTGGGCGGAGCGGGAAGGTGAGGGTCGTCAGGCGGCCGCGGCGATCCTGACGCTCGATCGGACTGGCATCGGGCGGTGCTGAACAGCATGATCGGGCCGTGACGGAAAAGTCGGCGATCATCATCGGCGCCGGACCGGCTGGGCTCGCCGTCGGCGCGTGCCTCACGCGCGCACGGATCTCGTCCACGATCCTCGAGCGCGATCGCGCGGTCGGCGCGAGCTGGCGCGGACACTACGACCGTCTGCATCTGCACACGAACAAGGGAACGTCCGCGCTTCCGTTCATTCCCTTTCCGCGGGATTATCCCCGGTATCCATCGCGCGA
>DATJHY010000084.1:0-7360 GCA_035493635.1 Gemmatimonadaceae bacterium
GTCGAGCGCGATGGTACTGACGACGATGAGGATGTTCTCGCGCGCGATCGTCGAGGGTTGGGCGGGCAACGGCGATGGGATCGCCGTGCTCGCCGTAACTGATTCCGTGCTCACGTCGACGACGGACGATCGCACGCGCGGTGACGCGCAGCTGTTGCAGTCGCAGATGCGCGGGCAGCAGATGCGTTTTCGCGTGTCGCCCGACGGCAGCATGTCGATGATGCAGATGGACGGCGCGCCGCGCGAAGTGGCGCAGGTCGTCTCGCTGATGCCGGCGACCTTCCCCAGGACACCGATCAACGTTGGCGACGTGTGGACGCGCGAGATGTCGCTGCCGGCGGGGCCGCAGTTCGGTGCACAGGTGTCGGCGAAGCTGCAAGTGAAGTTCCGGCTCGACTCGGTGACGCGCGGTGGCCAACTGGCATTCGTGTCCGTGCGCGGGGACATGCATCCGGCAACCGGACCGGGGGCCGCGTCCGGTGCCGTGCTCGAGAAGGGGCTCGTGAGCGGGACGATGGTGCTGGATCAGCGCCGCGGCTGGTTGAAAGAGTCGCGGTTCAGCATCGTCGTCACGTCATCGCTCGGAGCCGCCGCTTCCAAGAGCGCGCAGCCGATTCGAATGCAGATGCGCATCACGCAGCACATGCAGACGATGGAGCGGCGCTAGAGTACATTTCGGCGGAGCACCCTCGCCGTATGCGTCTGGTCCATCTCTCTGATCTCCACCTCGGCTACCGGCAGTATCAGCGGCTCACTCCCGGCGGAGTCAATCAGCGGGAGGCGGACGTCGCCGCGACGTTTCGCACGGCCATCGACCGCATCGTGGCCATCCGGCCGGACGTGGTAGTCGTGGCCGGCGACGTGTTTCACAGCGTTCGCCCAACCAACCAGGCGATCCTCCACGCATTCATCCAGTTCGGCCGCCTGGTGCACGCGCTGCCGGACGCGATCGTCCTGCTCGTCGCGGGAAATCACGACACGCCGCGGTCGGCCGAGACGGGAGGAATCCTGCAGCTCTTCGCGCAGCTCGGGTTGCAGGTCGTCGACAAGGAGGCGCGGCGCCTCTCATTTCCGGAACGCGGCCTGTCGATCCTCGCCGTGCCGGACGTGCCGAACATGGTCCGTCCATCGCTCACCCCAGATCCGGACGCCGCGGCGAACGTGCTGGTGCTGCACGGCGAAGTGCAGGGCATGCTCCCGGCGAACGTGACGGCGACGGACCGCGCGTCGGTGGAGATCTCGCACGAGGAGCTGGGCGCCTCGCGCTGGGACTACGTGGCGCTGGGGCACTATCACGTCTACCGCGAGGTCGCGCCGAACGCCTACTACAGCGGCTCGATCGACTACACGAGCGCCAATACGTGGGGCGAGCTGTACGAGGAGCGGATCGCGAGGATCGGCGGCAAGGGTTTCATCGAGTGTGATCTGTCCACGGGCGAGCACCGGTTCCACGTGCTGCCGCCGGCGCGGCCGCTCGTCGATCTTCCCCCGATCAACGCGCGAGGCCTGTCGGCCGCCGACGTGGACGAGCGGATTCGCTCGGCGGTGGAGGGCTGCGACGGCGGCATCGACGAGAAGATCGTGCGGCTGACCGTGCGGGATGTACCGCGCCACGTGTCGCGGGAGCTGGACCATCGAGCGATTCGCGAGTTCAAGCGTCGCGCGCTCAACTTCCAGCTCGATTTGCGGCGGCCGGAACTGCTGCGTCTGCACGGCACGGGTTCGCCGGGGCGACGGCCGTCGCTCAATGAGATCGTGCGCGAGAAGCTGCTCGCGCGCGCTCTCGATCCGGACGTGGACAGGACGGCGCTCGTCGAGCGCGCGCTCGCGTACCTCGACGAGGCGCAAGCCACGACGGCTCCATCGGTGCTGGTCGATATCTGAATGCGGCTCAACAGCCTGCACCTCTGCAATTTTCGGCAGCACGTCGATACCCGCATCGAGTTCGAGCCGGGGATCACGGGGATCATCGGTCCCAACGGCTCGGGGAAGTCGACGATTCTCGAGGCGATCGCCTGGGCGCTGTACGGCATGCCGGCGGCGCGAGGTACGCGTGAGTCGATCAGATCGTACCGCGCCAGTCCGCGCGCGGCGGTCAAGGTGGAGCTGGACTTCGAGCTGAACGGGCACCGCTACCTCGTCACTCGAGGGCTCACGAGCGCCGAGCTGTATCTGGATGGCGCCACGCAGCCGATCGCGACGTCGATCTCGGGCGTCACCGAGCTGCTTCGGCGACGGCTTGGGATGAGCCACGAAGAGTTCTTCAACACCTACTTCACGGGACAGAAAGAGCTGAGCGTGATGGCGGCGATGGGCCCCGCCGAGCGCGCGCAGTTCCTGTCGCGAGTGTTGGGCTATGAGCGCCTCCGAACGGCGCAGGGCCTGGCCCGCGATCGGCGCAAGGCGATCATCGCCGAGATCGCCGGATTGCGCGCCGGCATGGCCGACGCGGACGCGGTGAACCAGGCGCTCGTGGCCGCCGAAACCAGAGTCGCGGCATCGGAGCGTCGCGCCCACGACGCCGCCGAGCAGTGCGAGAAGTGTCGCCGGGCGCTCGACGTCGTGACGCCTCGCTGGGAGTCGGTGCAGCGTGAGCGCGACGCGATGCTGGCGATCACGACCGACCTGCGCGTCGTCGACGGCGAGCGCTCGGCGCTGGCGCGGGACGCGGAACGCGTGGCGCGCGAGCTTTCGGATACCGCAGCCGCTCGCCGCGAGCTCGAGCGCCTCACGGCCGAGCTGGCGCCGCTTCCCGCGATGCAGCTCGAGCTCCAGGCACTCGACCGCAGCTGCAACGAAGCCGAGCGCCGCCGCACGCTCGTCGACACCGAGCGATCGCTGACCGAGGAGATCGCCCGGCTGGACGACCGCATCTCGAAGATCGAGACCGCGCCGTCGCTCGAGCCGGACGTCACTCAGCAGCTCTCGCAGGGGCGCGCGGAGCTCGAGCAGACCCAGCACGAGTTCGAGGAAGCACAGGGCGACTGGATTCGCGACAAACAGGAAGCCGAGACCAAAAGGCAGGCTCTGCTCGACCAGTTGCGCGACGTCCAGAAACAGCGCGAGCAGATCGTGGAGCTTGGCGAAGGCGGCACGTGTCCGATTTGCGCGCGGCCGCTCGGCACGCACTTCCGCTCCGTGCTCGAGGTGCTCGACACGCAGATCGAAACGATCACCGTGGACGGGAAGTACTTCCGCGCGCGGATCGAGCAGCTCGAGGCCACGCCTCCCGAGATCAAAGCCCTCGACGAACGCCGTCGGCTGCTGTTCGAGAACGTTGGCAAGCTGGAACGACGGCTCGCCAAGATCCAGGCCGCCGTTCAGGAGCTTGCGTCGCTTCGCCAGGACTTGGCCGCGAAGCAGGAGCGACAGGTCGCCGTCCGTCGCGAGCTGGAGACGATCTCCGTGGTTTACGATGCGGTGCGCCACGGCGAGGTGCGTGCAATCGTCGAGCGCCTCGCGCCGCTTTCCGCGCAGGCGACCAAGCTGACGACGCAACTCGAGCGCGAGCCTGGTCTGGTAGCCGAGCGCGAACGGATTCGCGTAACGTCGGAGCAGGTGGAGGCGCGTCGCGCGGATCTGGTGACGAAACGGGACGCGCTGCAATTCTCCGAGGCGTCCTTCACCGAGATGCGGGAGCGGTACGAGCGAGCGGCGGCGGAGCTGCGCGCTGGCGAGCTCGGGGCGGTGGCGGCCGACGCGGAGCTGGCCGCGGCGCGGGCGGCGCTGGAAGCGGCGGACCGGGCGCGTGCCGAGCTGGCGCGCAACGAGGAGCACCTCGGCACGCTGGGGCGCGAGCGCCGGCTCCACGACGAGCTGGATCGCGTGTTCTCCGACCTTCGTACCGATCTGAATCAGGCACTCAGGCCCGAAATCTCGGATCTTGCGAGCCGATACATTCGCGAGCTCACCGATGGCCGGTACACGGAACTGGAGCTCGACGACCAGTACAACGTGATCGTATTGGAGGACGCGATTCCCAAGCCGGTGATCTCCGGCGGTGAAGAGGATCTGGCGAACCTGGTGCTTCGGCTTGCAATCTCCGAGATGATCGCCGAGCGCGCGGGCCAGGCATTCTCGCTACTGATCCTCGACGAGGTCTTTGGCTCGCTCGACGAGGCGCGGCGTCACAACGTCGTCGATCTCCTGCGGCGTTTGCAGGATCGCTTCGAGCAGGTCATTCTCATCACGCACATCGAGTCGGTGCGCGAGGGCCTCGATCGGGTGGTGACGGTGCGATACGACGAAGAGACGGGATCGTCGCGCGTGGAGACCGAGAGTCGGAGCGCCGAAGCGCTGCTCGACGCGCACGCCGGCGCGGCGGACTGATGGCGACGTCGCGCGCGTGGCGCCCGGCTTCACTCAACGGCCCGTTCCGGCCGCGATTCGACGAGATTCCGGAACTGAATCAGGTCTTCAGCGACTCATTCACCGAGCGCTATCGCCGCGACGGCATGGTGGGCGTGCGCGTGCCGTTCCTCAACCCGACGATCTGGCGATATGCGATCGAAGACGCCGATGGCGGCGCGATGCTGTGGCGCGACGAGCGGGGCCAGCTCGTCGCCTTCAACATGGTGCACCGATCGGGCAGGGAAGGGTGGATGGGACCTCTTGCCGTTCGCACCGAGTTTCAAGGCAGCGGCACCGGCAAGGAGATCGTGACGCGCGGCGTCGAGTGGTTGAAGTCACAGGGGGGAGGCGCGTCGGTGATCGGTCTCGAGACGATGCCGCGCACGATGGACAACATCGGCTTCTACTCGCGTCTGGGTTTCTTACCCGGACGGCTGACCCTGACAACGACGCTTGACGCCAATTACGCCGACTCGCCGGCGCTCGTCCTCGGCCGGCTGTCGCCGCGAGCTCGAGACGACGCCGTGCGCGAATGCCGCATGCTCGTGCAGAAGCTGCTGCCGGGGTACGACTACACGCGCGAGATCAGTCTCACGGCGGAGCTCGCGCTCGGCGACACGATTCTGTTGTACGATGGTGATCGGCTGGTCGGGTTCGCCCTGGCGCACAGCGCGCCGCTCGTGGAAGGCCGCGCGCGCGAGGAGCTGCGCGTGCTCAAACTGGCGCTCGCCGAGGAGTCGTTTTTCGACGACATGCTCGCGGCGATCGCCGACTTCGCGCGCCGGTGCGGAACGAGGCGCATCGCGCTTCGCCTGCAGAGCGAATTCGTCGCCGCGTATCAACGCGTGATCACCTTGGGCGGTCACGTGCGCTGGACCGACCTGCGCATGTCGCTCGCCGGGTACGAAGAGAAACCACCGGCGCGCGGACTCGTCTTGTCCAATTGGGAGATCTGAGCTGAATTCCCTCCGCCCACCCCGGAGCACTATGCGTTCACCATGGATTCGTGGCCGCCTCGTCGCGGTCTTGCTGCTTGCCGCAATCGCGTGCTCGCGAAACAAGCCTGGGGCCGCGCCCGAGCCGCGCCCGGAGCCGATCCCGCTGCACGTCAAGAATGAGAATTTCCTCGACATGAACATCGCCGTAGTGATCAGCGGCGTCAGCCGGCGGCTCGGCCAGGTCTCGGGGAATTCATCGGCGGATTTCAAGATCGACTGGATGTTGACCGTCGGCCAATCGATCGTGATTACCGCGACGCCGATCGGCGGCCGAGGCTTCGCGAGCTCGGGATCGCTGAGCGTCGGCGAAGGTCAGATGATCGAATTCCTGGTCGCGTCCACGTTGCGACAAAGCGTCGCTACGGTCCGGAATCCATAGTCCGAACGGGTGGCGACCACTCGCCTCGTCATCCTCCTCGTTACGTACCTGCTGATCGCCATACAGCAGGTCCCGATGCTGCGTCTCAACCGGCCGGCCGCGGCGCTGCTCGGCGCGGTCGCCATGGTGACGATCGGAGGCTTGCCGCTGCACGAGGCGTACGCGGCGATCTCGGGCGATGTGATCGTGTTTCTGCTCGGCGTGCTGCTGCTCACCGGGTTCCTCGAGGAAGGTGGATTCTTCGAGTGGGTGGCGCGTTTCGTCGTGGTCCGGGCGCGTTCCGCGACGGCGCTCCTCGCATCGGTCGTGATCGTGAGCGGCCTGCTGTCGGCGTTCTTCGTGAACGACACGATCTGTCTCGTGCTGACGCCGCTTCTCATCGCGGTGCTGCGCCCGCTGGGACTGCCAGCGCGGCCGTACCTGATCGCGCTCGCGCTCTCGGCGAACGTGGGCAGCGCCATGACGCCAACGGGGAATCCGCAGAACATGCTGATCGGCGTGGCGAGTGGGCTCACGTTTGCGCGCTTTCTCGCCTCGCTCGCTTTGCCGTCGCTGGGCGGGCTCGTGATCGTGTTCGTGGTGGTGCGGCTGCTTCACCGCGCGGAGGTCGCCCGTCCACTCCCCGACACGGTGCACGTGCCCGACGCGCCGTTCGACGGCGTCCTCGTCACGAAGTCGCTTGCCGTGTTCGGGGGCGCGCTCGTGTGCTGGCTCGCCGGCCTGTCACTGCCTCTCGTGGCGATCACGGCCGCGGCCATCCTGCTGGCGATCGCCAAGCGCGATCCCGCAACGGCGTTGGAGAAGGTCGAGTGGTCGTTGCTGCTGTTTTTCGGAGCGCTGTTTGTCGTGATGCGGGGCGCGCGGGATCTTCCGCTCGTGGCCGACCTGACGTCCGCTGCCGGTGCGCAGATCCGTGGCGCGCCGCTTCACGACGCCGTCGTCACGTCGGCGGCGATGCTCGGGCTCTCCAACCTGATCTCCAACGTGCCAGCGGTGATCCTGTGGCTGCCTGTGGTATCGGCACTGGCGGCCCCGACGTTCATCTGGCTCGTCATCGCGATGAGCTCGACCTTCGCGGGCAATCTGACGCTGCTCGGCTCGATGGCGAATCTCATCGTCGCCGAGCGGGCGGAAGCGCGCGGAGAACGGCTCGGGTTCGCCGACTATTTGCGGGCGGGCGTGCCCGTGACGCTGCTCACGTTGGGCTGGGGCATCGCGTCGCTGATACTTGTCGCACGCTGACGCGTCATCATGCGGGCGGCGATGGATGGCGGCGGTCGCCGCGCACCACCACCCGCCAGATGATGACGAACACACCGACGGTCAAGAGGAGATGGACCCAGCCCGGTCCGTCGAGCACGAGTGCGGCAACGGCCCACACAATGAGGAGTCCCACGCCAACGAGTATGCCGATGTCCATGTGCCGTGTAGGTGAATCTTGAATTGACCGAGTGGGTGCTGGTCCCTAAATTGCCTTCACAGACAATAGAAGCAACTACTCGGGACGGAGAACTCCGTTTTTGAGCCAACAAGTCCACCGGGTGGGTTCGACAATCTATCACCGACGTCATGCCCCCAGTGCGGGGGAAGGCGAAAGGTTGGTGGTGAGGACCTCATACATTCGACTGGGCTT